>WFPK01000107.1 GCA_015487555.1 Phycisphaerales bacterium | reverse complement strand
TGTGGTGCTTTTTGCTGTGGTGTGTGCATTTGTTCATGGCGACTTGCTATCTATGGGCAGATTCTCACCTATTCCGATCGTTTGCGCCTATCCAACTGCTCATGGGTCTGGTATGATGGGGAAAATCGGTGCTCTGGGGTGTGCCCTGGCTCGTTTTCCATGGATGGATGTATGCCCGTACTTGCTGCAACAGAGTCCGTTGTTGGTATTGCACTCGCGATGATCTTCGTGCTCGGTGTGGGTGCCCAATGGCTGGCGTGGAAAGTTCGTATCCCTTCGATCCTCCTGCTGCTCATTTTTGGAATCCTGGCCGGGCCTGTCATGCGATCGTTCTTCGAAGGCTCGCCCTTTGCCATTGATCCCGACGAACTCTTCCATGGCGACACCCTCATGTCCCTCGTCGGTATCGCGGTTGGATTGATTCTCTACGAAGGCGGACTCACGCTCAACTTCAAAGAACTCCGCTCGGCCTGGAAGCCTGTAACGCTCTTGGTGACCACCGGGGCGCTCGTCACCTGGATCATCGCGGGGATCAGCGCCTACTACCTCTTTGGACTCGATCGGCAGATCGCGGTGCTTCTGGGGGCAATCTTGATCGTCACCGGCCCGACTGTCGTTGGGCCGATGCTCGCCCATATCCGACCTGCAGGGGACTCTGGGCTGATTCTCAAGTGGGAGGGGATTGTCATCGACCCGATCGGAGTCGGGGCTGCGGTGCTTGTGTTCGAAGCCATCTCCTCGGATTCATCAATCGGTAGCATGGGTGGGGGGGTCGGCTCGATCTTCCAGTCCATCGCCATTACGATCGGCGCTGGCGTTGGGCTCGGGGCGATCTCTGCCTTCTTGCTTCAGAATCTGCTCACCAGGTTCTGGATTCCTGACTACCTCCAGAACCCGGTCTCGCTGATGCTTGTCATCGCGACCTTCACCGCATCGAACCAGATCATGTCTGAATCGGGCTTGCTTGCGACAACCGTGATGGGGATCGCGCTGGCAAATCAGAAGAAGGTGGATGTTCACCATATCCTCGAGTTCAAAGAGAACCTGCGTGTGCTTTTGATCGCGGTGCTCTTTATTGTGCTCGCTGCCCGATTGCAGATTGACCAGCTCGAGAGTCTCAACTGGTTTGCGGTTTTTGGATTCCTTTTTATCCTGATTGTTGTTGCTCGCCCGGCAGCGGTGTTCCTTGCAACCGTTGGTGCGGGGCTGAGTTGGCGAGAACGGATGTTTATTGCCTGGCTTGCCCCACGCGGGATTGTCGCAGCAGCTGCAGCAGCAATCTTCTCGCTGGGACTCGAGAGCAAAGGAATCCCCGGCGGCGAAAACCTCGTCCCGATCACCTTCGCCGTCATCATCGGCACCGTCACCTTCTACGGGCTCACGACCCCTTGGGCATCGAAGCTTCTAGGCGTCGCCGATCAGAATCCGCAGGGGATCATCTTCGTAGGGGCGCCATCGTGGGTCCGCTCGATCGCCAAGGTGCTCTGCGATCGAGGAATCAAGGTACTCCTTGTCGATACCAATCGCCAGAATGTCCGCGATGCCCGGATGGCCGACCTGCCTGCGATTCAGGACAACATCATCACACTGAGCGATATCTCTTCGCTTGATCTTCGGGGCATCGGCAGCGTCTTTGCAACCACCCCCAACGATGAAGTCAACACCCTTGTCCTCCAGCGGTTCAAAGGTATCTTCGAGACCTCGAATCTCTATCAACTCCCGACGCGCCGACCAAAGAAGAGCACGGAAGAATCTTCGAGTGAACGGCGCTGGCGGATGCTCTTTTCTCCCGACGCAGACTACGGCGGGCTCGAATCACGCATCCACAACGGATGGGTCGTCAAGGCGACCACCATCTCCGAAGAGTTCACCTACCACGACTACCACACGCTCTATGGCTCAACCGCCATCCCGCTCTTCACGATCTCGCCGAGCGGGATACTCTCGGTCTCGACGATCGACAAAGCTGTCGAACCCGAACCTGGAGATACCATCATCGCGCTGGTGAATCCGGAAGAGCTCTTTGTGATCCAATAAAACCACAGCTGCCTATACCGTTGCCTGCGATCTCGATAAGGGTTTGTCAGTTGCGGTGTTTTTGGATTGACGCATTCGGGGCCGACGCCCAGTGCATCTTGCCCAGCAGCGTTTGCCAATAGCTCACCGTTGGATCGAGGACAAACTCGATCTGCTCCTTGGCAGCACTCACGCGGAGGATGTCGCCTTCGCTGAGCTGATACCCGATCTGCCCATCGACAATCAGCGTCGTCCCCGAAGACTCCGCGGCATTGACCGAACTGATCTCGATGCGCACCTGCGAATCGGATCGGATCACGATGGGACGAAAGCTCAGCGAATGGGCAGCGATCGGGGTAACGATCATCGCGCCAACCCCCGGAGCCACAATCGGGCCCCCAGCAGAAACATTGTACGCGGTCGAGCCCAACGGCGTCGAGACAATCAGCCCATCGCCTGAGACGCTCGGGCCGGGGTTGTTGTCCACCGAGATATCGAGGGTAATCATCCGGAAGGGAGGCCCGGCGCTGACGACGAACTCGTTGAGGGCAAAGGCCCCATGGCGAGGCGATCCGTCAGCCGCCTTGACGATGCCGTGGAGCGGAGTCACGGGATGGATGATGAGTGGCTCATCGCCGAGGAGTTCCTGGGCATGGTCACGGAACGAATCGAGCTCGTACCCGGCCATGAATCCGACCTTGCCGGTGTTGACCCCCAGCAGCGGGGCACGGAGCGTCAGGCATTTGTGCGCAGCCGAGAGAATCGTCCCATCGCCGCCCAGTGCGATCACCAGATCAACCTCGTCGGGTGGTGGGAGTCCGTCTGCGTCTTTGGATTCGATTTCTGCGACGAGTGTGCCGTGGGCGTCGATAAGCGATCGGACCTCTTCGAGTGCAGCGATGGCTTTGGGTTTCTGGTGATTCGTAATCAGGACGACAGCGCGTGGCATGGTAGAGTGTATCGGGGGTGGATCGGGGGTTAGACACCGAGCGTTGTGTCCGTCGGATTGGCATGGACAGCTTTGGATTCGAGGCTCGATCGAACCTTAGGAACGAATCCTTCGTGCTCGTTTGGATCGTACGCATGGCGGATCATCCGGGCGATCCCGTCGCGATCGAGCCCGACCTGGGCGAGCTGGTCAGCGCGCGAGTCCTGGGTGATCCAGTGATCGGGAATCCCGTGCCGAACGATTCGTGCGGTGTTGAGCCCCATGGTCTGGGCCGATTCGAGCACTGCGGTGCCGAACCCGCCGACGATCGAATGGTCTTCGATGGTCAGGATCGGGATGTCTCGACTCAGCAGGTCACGCACGAGTTGCTCGTCGATGGGTTTGGCGAATCGTGCGTCGTAGAGCGCGACCGCGTACTCATCGCCGAGCTGGTCGATCGCCTCCATCGCCTGAACCGCAGGCGTGCCAAAGGCGAGCACCGCGACATCGGGTGTGCGGGCATCGAGATCGGCAAACGCCGGGGTCAACAGGCGGGCCTTGCCCAGCTCAAAGTCTGGCGCATCGCCGAACCGATCGCAGATGGTGTCGCGTGGGTAGCGCACCACACTGAGCCCGGCTTCCCAGGTGCGCATGAACTCGAGCGAAGCCTTCAAACTCGATTCATCAATCGCAGCAGTCAAGACGGCATCAGGGAGTGTGCGCAGGATCGCGATATCGCAGAACCCGTGATGCACCGCGCCGTCGCCCCCGACAAGCCCGGCCCGATCGAGGCACAGTCGCACGGGCAGCCCTTGGAGGGCCACTTCCTGAAAGGCCTGGTCGAATGCCCGCTGGAGGAAGGTGGAATAGACCGCGAAGAAGGGCTTGAGCCCGCACTTGGCCATCCCCGCCATCATATCCATCGCGTGCGATTCGCAGATTCCGGTATCGAAGCTGCGATCTGGATAGGTCTCGATGGCACGGATCACCCCGGTCCCGTCAGCCATCGCAGCGGTCGAGCACACCACCTGCTCGTCCTTGTCCATCAGATCAACCAGCGCATCGCCAAAGGCTGCGGTAAAGGATCGCCCGGATGTGTTCATCTCAACGCGACACCCGAGCGTCTCGTCGCGCTCGACGCGAAAGGCTTTGGGGGAGTGGAACCGGGTGGCATCGTCCTCGGCGATGTCGAGCCCTTTGCCCTTGATCGTCTTGACATGCAGCACCATCGGGCGGTCGATATCACGGGCCTCGGTGAGGAACTCGATAAGAGTCGCCAGGTCGTGTCCGTCGATCGGGCCCACGGTGAGCATCCCGAACTTCTCGAACCATGAATCTTCCGCAATCGCCGCTTTGGTCATCTCGCCCATGCGGTGGTAGGCCTCGCGCAAGAGCTCGCCGCCGGGGACATGCTTGAGGAGCTCGCGGGCACCCTTTTTGAAATCCGCATAGGTATGCGAGACGCGCACACGATCGAAATACTGCGCCATTGCGCCCTGAGGCTTAGAGATACTCATCCCGTTGTCGTTCAAGATCACCAAGAACTGGCGCTTGAGTATCCCGGCGTTGTTGAGCCCTTCCATCGACAACCCGTTGACGATCGAAGCGTCGCCGATGAGTGAAACCACGCGTCGCCCTTGGGTGTTGGACTCGGGGTCGAAGCCTTCCTTGGTGAGCTCGTCGCCGCGGGCCATGCCCACCGCGGTGGAGATGGCAGTCCCGGCGTGCCCGACGCGAAAGAGGTCGTAGACCGATTCGGAAGGCTCAGGGAATCCGGACATGCCCTTGCCCGTGCGTAGATCATCAAAGAGCCCAAGCCGACCCGTCAGCAGCTTGTGGGGGTAGCACTGGTGCCCGACATCGAAGAGCAATCGGTCGTGCGAAAAATCGAACACCCGGTGCATCGCGATGGTGAGTTCGACCACGCCCAGGTTCGGTGCCAGGTGCCCACCAGACTGGGACACTTTGTCGATGATCGTTGTGCGAATCTCGGCTGCGAGTTCTTCGAGTTGGGGAATCGAAAGCTCACGCAGATCATCGGGTGTACGGATTTTTTCAAGCAAAGCCATCGATCCCTTTCACGAACACAAATACTCCATCGGGAGTATAGAGCAACCAAGAGTTTGAAGCCACCGGGCATACGCTCTGGGGCTTTGGGCATGATCGGCGATCTTCCTGATTCGTGAACAGATATGGGAGATTTCAGGCATCTGGGGTCTGAGCAGGTCCGATTATTGCTTTCATTACTGCTTTCGGTCGCAGAGCATCTCCCCGAGTGCCACCAAAGCCTGGATTGACCCGGTGGTACACGCTTTGAGCTCTTCGAGGGCCCTCGAACCCTGCTCAGCGAGCTCGGCGACGATCTCGCGGGATCGGTCAACACCCACGACCCCCGGATAGGTCACCTTGCCCGCCGCAGCGTCTTTGCCGGTCGCTTTGCCGATTTGTGCCGATGAACCTTCGATATCGAGCAGATCGTCCACAATCTGAAACTGTAATCCGATCGCCTGGGCGTATCGGGTAATGAGCTCGAGTTGTTGATCGGTGGCCTGGCTACAGATCGCGCCCATTCGGCACGAAGCGGTGAGCAGGGCGCCGGTTTTGTTGCGATGGATGAGCCTGAGCTGCTCCTCGGGCGAAGTATTCCCAGGCAACCCCCCGAGCGTGTCGTAGACCTGCCCGATGATCATCGCCCGGGTGCCCAGCGCCAGCTCGGCGCTGAGCCGATGCGAAATCGCGTCGTCGCGATGATCCTGCACCGCCTCGTACGCCAGCGAGAGCATCGCATCGCCGGCAAGGATGGCCATGGGTTCGTTGGTGTGTTTGTGAAGGGTGGGGCGTCCTCGGCGAAGATCATCATTGTCGAGCGCGGGCAGGTCATCATGGACCAGACTGAAGGCGTGAATAAGCTCGACAGCCACCCCGGCGCAAATCGAGTCTTTCCCGGTGCCGCCACAGGCGATCGAGCAATACCACGCCAGTGCGGGTCGGAGCCGTTTGCCCCCGCCGAGGGCTGCGTATCGGATCGCATCGTGGAGATTAGGCGGGAATCCACGCGAAGCGAGAAAAGCTTCAATCCGGAGATCAATCGTCGCGGTGACCTGAGCCAAGTCCGAAAGAGCAGTCTGAGGCGTTTGAGGGTTCACAAGCAATAGTAGTCAACGATGCGGATTCGATGCGCTAACATCTGTCCAATGATTGATCGGATGATCCAGTTTTTTCTCGCTGGCGGGTGGGTGATGTACCCGCTGCTTCTGATGAGCGTGCTCTCGTTGACGCTGATCTTTGAGCGGACGGTGTTCTGGATGTTCAGCACCCAGAGGCGAGGCCCATCACGATTGACGCGGTACCTTAGGCTGTTTGACACGAATCAAGCCCGCCTGGCATCGCAAGAGGCAGCCAAGGATTCCACGCTCGAAGGGCAGCTCGTCCGGGTCGGGCTTGATGCCAAAGTACGCAACGAGGCGATCCTGATCGGGCAGATCGAGTCGATGCGTCCAGCGATCGAACGCTTTGCCCCGGCATTGGGTGCGATCATCGCCGCAGCCCCGTTGCTGGGGATTCTGGGAACGGTCACTGGGATTATCCGCAGCTTTGATCTCTTGGGCGATGCTTCTGCGGTTTCTGATCCGTCGATCGTGGCGGGGGGGATCGCTGAAGCCCTCTACACCACCGCGTTTGGGCTGACCATCGCGCTCTTGACGCTTTTTCCCCATGTGGTGTTCAAATCACGGGCAGAGCGGACGCTGGGCAGGCTCGAGATTCTCGCGGGCGTGATCGCCGAGTATACCGAGCAGTCATCGCATCGGGATTCAACCGATCAGCTTGCCTGAGCCTTGATCAGCTCGTAGATCATTTCAGGCGAGTCGGCCTTGTAGATTTCTTCACGAAAATTGGCGTCGTTTATCAGTCGGCTGATGTGCGCCAAAGCTTGGATGTGATCGCTGGTCTTGTCGGGGGGGCTTGCCAAGAGCACGATGAGCTGGACGGGCTGAGAATCAATGGCTTCAAAGTCGATCGGCTCGGCAGGTTTGCCGATCGCAATCGCCAATCCCTTCATGCTTGAACATTTGCCGTGGGGGATCGCAAGCCCGTGCCCGATGCCCGTCGTCCGGGTCTGCTCGCGTGTCCACACGGCGTCTTTGAGTGAATCTGCATCGGAGACTTGTCCACACTCAGCGAGCACATCGACGAGCTCATTGATCACGCCCTGCTTATCTGTCGCCTGCAATGGTGAGCAGATACATTTGGGGTTGAGAATATCGATCAGATTCATGTTGCCGTCCTTGAGGGGGGATGTCAGCGGAATATCAGAGGGAGAAGTGTACGACCAATTTGGAGATCAAGCACCCAAATCTTTTTCATTTATTCGCCTGTGCCTAAAGCTCCCTGCGGGCTCGATTTGCTCAGCAGAGCGGAAAATGCGCCATCATGATACCCTGCTCCGGGCTCGCCGGGCAGACCAGCGGGGATCACTCGCGATTGTGATCGCAGGGTCATGCCGAGCTTCGAGCTGATCCATTTGACTTGATCTTCATTTTCTTCGGTTTCGAGGCTGCAAGTCGAGTAGACCAGTGTGCCCCCATTCTTGAGCAACGCATCGGCATTGCGCACGATGGATTGCTGGATGGGGATCAATCGTGCAAGTTGAGCTTTCATCGGACGATACCGTGCTTCTCGTCGTCGTGCCAGGACGCCTGTGTTCGAGCAGGGGACATCGGTAAGTACCAGATCCGCCCGCCCAAGCTCGGTCTTCATGAGCGTATCGACATGCATCGCGTGGACTTGATCGTCCTCTTGAAATACAGCTTTGAGGGTGTCTAATCTGGTCTCGTCGATCTCGGCTGCGATGATCTGGGCATCGGGAAACCGGGCTCGAAGCTGGCGTGTTTTGGTTCCTTGTCCGGCGCAGAGATCGACAATCAGCGATGGGGTGTGATCGAGCTCGAGCTCGTCAATCACCCGTGAGCTCGCTGCATCTTGAACCCAAAGGTCAGGGCGATCGGCGAGCAGCTCGATCAGCGCGGCCCGTTTGCCCGCGAAGATGCGATGGTTCGGTGAATCGTGCGGGTTGAGCTCAAGATCGTCAATCGGGGTCTGGGCGTGGGCAACATAGATCGTGGTGGGGGGCCTGCACAGCGTGTGCATCGCCGGGGTGGTTGGGTCCTGGTATTGATTTTCCCATCGCTGGACGAGTTGTGACGAGATCGAGCAGGCGATGCTCACTCGGTGCAAACCCGAGGCAGGGAGTTCGAGTCCAAAGAGCTTGAGCCCTGACCCGTCGGATCGGGGGATGGCATCGAGGTGGTGATCCCATGATTCGATCCGCCCGCCTTTGGCCCGGGCGACTTTGCGGAGGATCGCGTTGACCATCGCGCCTGCGCCCGGGCGGATGTTGGTCTTGGCCCATTCGACCGATTCATCGATGGCTGCGTGGGGGGGGATCCGATCCATGAGCAGGAGCTGGGCTGCCCCGCCCAAGAGAACCGCCTGCATCCGGGCTTCTTGATCGCGGAGCTGGCGTTGGCCCAGGGTTGATATGATGTAGTCGAGTGTCAGCCAGCGTGTGATCGCCCCTTCGACGATGGCATGGGCCAAAGAGGCGTCTCTTGCGTCCATTGATCCGGTGTGAAGGTCAAAGAGCCCCAGATCGGGCATACGATCTGCTTGGCGGGCGATGTGCCGATAGGCTGCATCTCGTGGATTGGTGACGGCGTGGGTGTTCGATCTGGGCATTGGACAAGGCTAGGTTGGGTTGACCCAATGATCTTGCGATCTGGAGTGTGAATGACAGAATCAAATCCGACACCCAGACGCACCAAGTCCCGAAGCATCTTTGCCGGGATGGGGATCCGCCGAAAACTCATTGTGCTCCATACCCTGTTCTCGATCAGTCTAGGTGCGGTCCTGCTCGTCGCGATCCGCCCGGCGATGTCGAAGGTGATCTTTGTCGCCGAGTATGACCAGTCCGAGCTCATCATGGCGTTGCTGCTCGATTCTGAGGGACCAATAGATCGGATGGCGAGCGATCATCTCGAACGGGCCCATGTCTCGCTCGGAGAGGATGCCGCCAGCGAAATTTCCGAGACCATCGCCCACCAAGCCCGCCAGCACCCCGAAAGGTCGGTGCCGATCCCAACCAATGGGTTTGCTTCGGGTGTTGTCCGATGGATTCCGCAGACCGAATCATTCGTGGTCGTCCGTTCAAGATCAGACCGGGCACGGGCTGCGATTCAGCTGGTGTATATCCTGGTGATCGTCACCCTTGTCGCCGGGTACGGGCTCGTCGCAGCCGCCCTCGAGGTCTTTGTGCTCCCCGAGCATGTGTATCGCCCACTCAGGGAGATTCTCAGCGCCGATCAGGCGGTTCGTGAGGGTGATCGCGACGCGGAGATTATCCCCGAAGAAGTGATCCCTGCCGACGAACTGGGTTCGATTATGCGTTCACGCAATGAGTCGATCCTGGCGCTGCGAACAAAGGAGAAAGACCTCGCCCGTGCCCTCGATCGGCTCGAGCGCACGGCTGCCGATCTGCACAAGAAGAATCACCTGCTTGAAACCGCACGGAAAAACCTCGAAGGCGCTGACCGATTGGCTTCGTTGGGAATGATGAGCGCGGGGATTGCCCACGAGCTCAATACCCCCCTGGCGGTGGTCAAGGGGCTGGTTGACAAACTCGATGAAGACAAATCTCTTTCGATCACTGAAATCGCGCTCCTTGCCCGGGTGGTGGGTCGGCTTGAGAAACTCTCAGATGGATTGCTCGACTTTGCCCGCGTTCGCCCACCGATGAATGTCGAGGCAGACATCCATCGGCTTGTCGAAGAGGCCAAGACCCTGGTGATGCTCGATCGGAGCGATTCGCTTAAACAGGCAGGAATACAGATTGCCAACAAAATCGCCCCTGAAATAATGCTCTCGTGCGATCCGGATCGGCTTGTCCAGGTCTTTGTCAATCTCATCCGCAATGCTGTCGATGCGCTGGTCAACTCGGAAATCACCGGCGGGCAGGTCAATCTGTGCGCCGAGCTTCAGACCCGTGATGGAACCCCATGGATCAGTATCCGGGTCAAGGATAATGGGCCTGGGATTGATTCGGCGCTGATCGACCGACTCTTTGAGCCCTTTGTCTCGACCCGGCTCGACTCGCACGGCACCGGGCTCGGACTCGCGGTCGCCAACGGGATTATCCGTGAACACGGGGGGCTGCTCGTGGCGACCAACCGCTCGGCCGACCAGGGCAACACCGGCGCAGTCTTCGAGGTCATGCTTCCGAGGGGGGGACGGTGTGAAAGTTGATATTCGGACAATCTTGTCTGGTAATCTCCGTAAAAAAGGGCTATCATTCACCCCCATGGCGGAGACGACGAATCATCCCGATATCCACCCCGTGACCCCATTGAGCATTCTTGCGCTTGATGACGATCAGGATTTCCGTGAATATATCGAAGGAATCCTCCATGCCGACGGACATGTGATCCGCACGGTGAGCACCCCTGAAGCGCTATATTCGGCAGCCGAGCTCGATCAGCCTGATGTGATCCTGCTGGATATCAAAATGGGGGTTCATTCGGGTGAGCAGGTGCTCAGCGAGATCAAATCGCGCTGGCCGAAGCAATGTGTGGTGGTGGTGACGGGGTATCCGTCGCTCGATTCCATGCGTGAAACCTTCAAGCAAGATGTGTTTGACTATATCGCCAAACCATTTCGCATCGACGATCTTCGGCGGGTTCTGACGCAGGCAACGCAAACATTCGGGCTCGGGCAACGCCCGATGGATCGGCTCCGGTCTGTGCTGGGTCGGCAAATCCGCCTTGCCCGGACCGAACGCGGATGGACGCTGCGCGAGTTGTCCGAGGTCAGCTCGGTCTCGGTTTCGCAGCTGAGCTCGATCGAACGCGGAACGCATCTGCCGAGTGTGGAATCGTTGGTTGCGATTTCGAGTGCTCTGGGCGCAAGCCCGAGCGCATGGTTTGCATCTGCCGGATTCTGAGCACACCCCAACATCACTCCAATGTCACCAACTTCACCCGCTCGATCGCGGGTTCTGATTCACTCTGGGCCTAGTGTTGGCGCGTGGTAAATCAATCGACTCAACCCGCTGTGCTTTTTACAGCCTTCGAGCCCTCAGGCGATGACCATGCAGCTGCGATTATCCGCGTGCTGCGTGCATCGTGCCCTGATCTGCGCATCTATGCCTGGGGCGGGCGCAAGATGGAAGCAGCCGGGGCGCAGATCATCGAGCACACCGGCGACGATGCTGTGATGGGGATGCCCGGGCTTGCCAAAATCAAAGAGCACAAACGGATCAACGCCTCGATCGAGCACTGGCTGAGGGATCACCAGATCCGTGTCCATATCCCGGTCGATTCGCCCGCAGCCAACTTCCCGGTGTGCAAGCTCACCAAGGCGGCCGGCGCTCGCGTGGTGCATATGGTGGCGCCGCAGCTCTGGGCCTGGGCGCCCTGGCGGATCCGCAAGCTCCGCAGGCTGACCGATCATGTGATGTGCGTGCTTCCCTTCGAAGAGCAGTGGTTCACATCAAGAGGCGTCGATGCGACCTTCATCGGACATCAGCTCTTTGATGAGCCCCTCGATACCCAAGCACTCGATGCAGACATCAAAGACTGGGTTCGAGGCGAGCAGTGTGTCGCGTTGATGCCCGGGTCGCGCCCTGGCGAGATGCGTAAGAACTTCCCGCTGTTGATCGGCGCGTATATCAAGCTCGCCAAAGAGCACCCCGAGATGCGTGGGCTCGTTGCAGCGACCCGCGAGGAGCTCGAGCCGGTACTCCGCAAGATCGCCCGTGATGCTGGGCACACTTGGCCTGAGTCACTCGGATTTACCCATTCCAATACCGACGCGGTAATTCGGTGGTGTGATCTGGCGATGGTGGTTTCGGGGACGGTGACGCTTCAGATCGCCAAGCAGCGCCGACCGATGGTGATCGTGTACAAACTCCGGCGGGTCGCATGGAATCTGGTCGGACGGTGGCTGATTCAGACCAAGTTTATCACGCTCCCCAATATCATCGCGGGCAGAGAGATTTGCCCCGAGCTGGTGCCTCACTTTACGGGCGTTGACCCGATCGCTGACAAGGTCGTTGAGTTGCTTGAAGACCAGGACACTTTCGATCGGCAGGTTCAGGACCTTGAGGACCTTGTGGAGGTCTTCGAGCACCAGAACGCCTCGGCCAATGCTGCCAAGATCATCGCCCGGTATGCCGGGGTTGAGCCCAAGGTGTAAATCGGTTCAGAGCCTGATCGGGATCAGCCCGAGCGTACACCACGCGTTGCCCGCATGATTGGTAATCTCGAAGGATTCAAAGATGGGCAGCGAGATCGGGAGGTCATGGTCGAGCATCGCGCTGGCCGAGGCCGAGATATCGTGCGGGCCGGTGCTTTCTTCCTCGGCAAACAGAACAATCAATGATGCGCCGTGATGGATCAATGGGTCTGATGCGAGTTTGACCACATCGGCTCTGGGCCCGGCGAGGAGTTCGCTGGTGTATTTGGGATTGGGCCCGGGGACGCCATCGACATAGTTGAACTGCCCGACCGATTTGACCTCGATCCAGAAAGCATCCTGAGGCAACGCATCGCCGGGATTGGGCTCATGCTGATCTGCGCATGACTCAAAGAGCGTGCCGCGCGCTCGATCGCGCTCTCGTTGTTCATCAATCGGATCAAAAAGCGGCTGATTCGCATTTGGCGTCAAGACCAGATCGCAGCGTTGGCGTTGGGTTTCATTGGGACGAGCTTTAGGCGATGATGGATATCCGACTTCACGGATCGCGCCCAGTTGAGAATCTGCAAATGCTTGGCAGAGCAAGGGATGGAGCTGGATTTCAGCAAATGAATCGAGCCCTTGATACGCATTCTGCGTTCTGAAACGGGTTTCGACCGATTGCAGATGTCGGCTCACCAACAAGATGATCTCACTGATATTCCACACGCCAAGACAATAGCCCAAGCGGGGTGCACTTGCATTCTGGGTGGGGATGTGGGAAAATGTGTTTTTCCTGATCCAGACCTGCAATGAAAAAGAGGGCCACATGGCACTGAATGACATTCTCGGCTCGCTCAATAGTGTGCTGTTTTCAGACTACACCGTCTATGCCTTGCTCTTTACAGGCTTCGTTTTTACGGTCTGGTCAGGATTCGGGCAGTACCGTGCCTTGACCCATGGCGTACAGGTCACTCGGGGTAAATATGACGACAAAAATGATCCTGGAGCAATCAACCACTTTCAAGCGCTCTCTGCAGCATTGTCCGCAACGGTCGGGCTTGGGAACATCGGAGGGGTTGCACTGGCGGTTGCCCTTGGAGGGCCCGGAGCCATCTTTTGGATGTGGGTGATCGGCCTACTTGGCATGTCGCTCAAGATGACCGAAGTGATTCAGTCGATGATCTACAGAAACACCGATGACCCCGAAAATCCGCACGGTGGACCAATGTTCGTGGTTAAGAAGGGGCTCGCAGAATCAAGGGGGCTTCGTCTCCCCGCGGGGATTGCATTTGCGGCACTGGCAATTGCACTGGGCTGGCTTGGCAATGGAGAGTTTGACTCGAGCATTCCACTCTTTGTCGGTATCGCGCTTGCTTTGATCTTTGTTGTCCTTGCGTTTACCAAGATTTCCGGGCATGTCATCGGCGGCATCTTCGTTGTTACACTCGTGATCTCGGCGATTACTGGAGGTAATATGTTCCAGGCATGGAATGTTGCCGATATCACTTTCACTTACTTTCAGGTGCCTCAGGTCGTCACTGGAATCATTCTCTCGGTTCTTGTGGGTATGGTGATTATTGGTGGTATCAAGCGAATCGGCGCAGTCGCGGGGCGCATTGTGCCATTCATGTGCGCGATCTATATCATCGCAGCCCTTGTTGTCCTGGGCATGAATCTCGGGGAAATACCCGCGATGCTCGGGCTTATCGTCCAGAGTGGGCTTCCTGATTTCCTTGGCGGTTCGAGTGCAAACGCATCGGGCGCCTTCCTCGGCGGCACCTTCGGATACGCTGCCATGTGGGGTGTCAAACGGGCGCTCTTCTCGTCAGAAGCCGGGCAGGGCTCATCACCGATTGCTCATTCGGCAGCCAAGACCGATGAGCCCGTGCGCGAAGGTGTAGTTGCAGGGCTCGAGCCCTTTATTGACACCATTGTTGTCTGCACATTGACCGCACTGGTGATTCTTTCGACTGGGGCCTACAACCGTGATGCAGAATCCGAGTTTACTGATATTACCAATGTCCGAGTCGTCCATGCGGAGGGCTCGACACCAGAAGCGACCCTCTGGACGCTCGAGTCGCCGTCGCTCCCAGCAATGACTTCTGAAGCTCGACGGATTCGCAAGAGCGCCGAGCACATGGCGGGTTGGCGCGATGGCGAAACGGTGTTCTTTATCGTCGCTGCTGACGAAGATACAAATACGGGACGCAATCTTCGTAAGATTTCGGGCACCGTATATAGAGACGATGCCGATGTCTGGCATGTCTCTTGGAATACCCTCGAATCTCAGACAGAACCAACATTCCGTGTGCATGACGATGGGACTGTTGATCTGGGAATTTATGGCGACTACGCCGGTGCATCAATGACTGCCTACGCCTTTGATCGCCAGTTCCCCGGATTGGGCAAATGGCTGGTATCAATTGCGGCGTGGCTCTTTGCGCTTTCAACCATGATCTCATGGTCGTACTACGGCGAACAAGGCATCTACTACTTTGTCGGCGGATTGGGTGATCGGTTCGCCAAGAATGCTGCGTTTATCTATAAGGTGATCTACGCACTGCTTATCCTGGTGACAACGGTGCTTGCGATGCCATTGTTTGGAGCGGACAAGAAGGCAATTATCGCGACAGAACATGAGCTTGATATGTGGACCACGCTTGGCCTGGGTGTCATGCTTGTTGCCAATATTCCGATCATGTGGATTTTCGCTGCCAAGTCCATGTCGGCGTACCACGAATACTTTAGGCGAATGAAGAGTGGGGCGGATAAGCCTCATGATGCACCACCGCTGAGCGATGTCATGGAAGGTAAAGATGTCGAGTAAGGAAAACGGGTAAGCATCAACCGATTTGTGCGCACAAACGCCGCCCACTCGACGGGCGGCGTTTTTTTACACCAACTGCATCAAACCGGCGATCATCAGCGACCAGGTGAAGAGCACGCCAAAGGTGATCCACCGGGTGCGATCTGAGTGTTCTTCCTCGGCATTGGGAGCTGGAATCTGCAAGAGCTCATCCATGGCGATCGCATCGAGCCCGTTGCGGAGCTGGGCCTCTTCGACGATGCCGACGATGGCTCGGGCGTGAATGTCGGCGAACCCCATCGCCCGCCCGCAATCGAGCAGGTCTTCGAGCTGTCCGATCGAGCGGATTCGGTTGGTGCTGTTGAATATGAGCTGGACGCGCGTCGCCAAGAGCCACCGAGGATCATTGGGGGTGATGGAGGTGATTGTGTCCGAGAACTCCTCGGGGCGTGATTTGGTGTGGTCATTGGACAACGCGTCGTGTTGCGTGTTGACCAGTTTCAACGGCTTGCGGGCTTGGGCGGCGGTTGTCATCGTATTTGGTTGCATAGAAAGGATTGGTGCAGATACTGTGCCGGGAAATGGTCAAGTCGGGTGCGAAATCGGACCGACCTACGATTGTGCCGATTACGCAAACGGGAGGTTTTTCCATTGGGCCAAGACGCAGATAACCAGTTGCCTTCGATCTCGACGAATCTCAGCACCGAAGAGATCAAGGATCGGCTCGCCAAGCTCTCCAAGCGGGGCAAGCTTGCCGGGTATGAGGGTACCTGTGCCGATGGGTTGGCCTCGGTGGCTGCCCATGGCACGCCGTTTGATTCGAAACTGGTGCTCAAGCATCACGATGGCGAAGTCTCGTTCGAGCTCAGGCTCATGGCGATGATGCCTCGGGTGTTTGCTGCTATTTTGATCGTGACGATCTGGCCGGGGTTGCCATTGACCGAGGGGTTTCTTGATTCGTTCGTGTGGTACAGCGACTTTGTTGCCAGCACGGGGATTGAGACCTGGTATTGGTACCTGCCGTTGACGATCTTGCCCGCGCCGTTTGCATTCAAAGGCGCGATCAAGAAATCAAAGCTCACCGCTTATGAGTCTGCGATCGAGACGATCGAAAAGCTCGAGAAGGTGCTCGCGTCGAAGTGAGTTGGTTTGGCGGGTTTATCCTGATTTATTGAGCCATTCGGCTTCGAGCTCTTCGAGCTCGGCCTTGAGTTCATCGCGTTTCTCGGTGAGCGCGTTGGCCCGCTCGTAATCGGTCCAGACATCGGCATCTCCGAGCTCGGCGTCGATGTGTTTGAGTTCGATTTCGAGATCGGCTATCTGCTCTTCGATTTTATCAATCGGCATCCACGAGAACTTATTCTTCGGCTCTTGTGGGCGTTTGCTCGTTGGGACAGGGGAGGGGGCAGGCTTGGACGCCGCAGCGGAGGCGGGTTTGGGTGAAGGCTGTGGGCGGGTGATTGATTTTGATTGCTTCCACTGGGTGTAGGTCCCTGCGAATATCTCAGCATTGCCCTGCCCATCGAGGATCAGTATATGGTCGCACACCGCGTCGATCAGGGCGCGATCGTGGGAGATGAGGATGATGGTGCCGTCGTAGTCGCCCTCGACCTTTTCGCCGGTCTTTGGGTTCTCGTAGGTGCGTGCGATCGCCGATTCGAGCCGTTCTGCTGCCTGAATATCAAGATGATTGGTCGGCTCGTCGAGGACCAACACATTCTTCGCACTCGCGAGCAAGGCGGCCAGGACTGCGCGGGCCTGCTCGCCGCCGGACATCACACCGATGGGTTTTTCCTGATCTTTTCCAGAGAACAAGAACGCGCCCGCGAGGTTCCGGGCATCCTGTTCGCTCATCATCACGCGCTGGTTGGTTTCTCTTTTGATCGTGTCCTGGATATGGTGATAGACGGTTTTTTCCGGGTCGAGATCGTCGTGGGTCTGGGTGAAGTGTCCGACTGCGAGCTTTGACCCAAGTTTGACCGTGCCGATATCGACCTCTTGCTCTGTAAGCAGGCATCGGATGAGTGTGGATTTGCCTGCGCCGTTTGGGCCGATGATTCCCCAGCGTTGCCCTCGTTCGATGTGGAAGGTGAGGTTGCTGAAGAGGACTTTGGTCGAGCCGTCGTCGTTGGGGTAGGACTTGGCAATCTCACGGGCCGCGATGACGATATCGCCGGTGCGCTCGGCCTTTGGGAGATTGAGCTTCATGTCGTCGAGCTCGATGGGGCGTTCGATGGCGCTGAGTTTTTCGCGATCGAGCCGGGACTCTCGCCCCTTGGCCTGCTTGGCGCGTTGACCGGCTTTGAACTGGCGGATGAATGCTTCTTCTCTTTTGAAGGTGGCCTGCTGTTTTTCATAAGCGCGGAGCATGACCATTCGGCGTTCGATGCGTTGTTTACGAAAGGCGGCGTAGTTGCCGGGGTATTCGACCAACCTCCCGTCTTCGACTTCGACGATCCGCGAAACCACTTTGTCGAGCAGGTACCGATCGTGCGAGATCAGGATGACCGCGCCGCGATACTCATCACGCAAAAACCCTTCGAGCCACTCGCGCCCATCGACATCGAGGTGATTGGTCGGCTCGTCGAGGAGCAGCACGCTCGGATTTTCGAGCAGCAACTTGGCGAGCGCAACGCGGGCGCACTGCCCACCCGACAAATCCTTGACCTGGATGCCGAACTGTTCATCACTAAACCCGAGCCCGTGGAGGACCTGGTCGATTTTGTGATCGTTGGCGTATCCTCCTGCAGATTCGATTCTTTTTTCGAGTCGTTCCTGTTCCTTGAGGAGTTTGCCCAGTGCATCGCCCGAAGCGTTCTCCATCTGGTGATACACCGCTTCGAGTTTTTCGTGAAGCTCATCCACCAGCGCAAAGGCCCGCCCGGCAGCCTGGTGAAGGGTGTCTTGAGGATTGAGGTTGTGATTCTGGTGGAGATAGCCAACGCGGGCACCTTGCCCAACGACCACTGTTCCGGCATCTTGCTTGAGCATGCCCATGAGCACCTTGAGCAGGGTGCTCTTGCCCGACCCATTGCGCCCGACCATGCCGATTTTTTCGTTGGGCTCGACCGCGATCGACATCCCCTTGAGGATTTCGACTTCGCCGAAGGAGAGTGTCAGGTTGGTTCCGGTGAGCACAGGCATGAGCACCGAGTGTACGCAGGCACCCCGATGAGTACGAGTCAGCGCTGCCCAAAGAATCGCCGATGATGTCCAAGAATTTCGTCGATCATTTCCTGATCGGGCTCGTCGTCCCAGTCATACTCGTGGAAGCACCCGCCGAGGATCAGGGCGTTCTTGCGTGGGAACATATACTTGAATCCGTCATGGATGCCATACCCCAAATCCTGAGGCTTCATATGCACCAATACGCCCCTGGCCGCGTAAAGCTGCTTGTCGCCAAACAGCGCCCGGGCCCCGAGTCCCAATGCATTGACAAACACCGGCTGATCGAACTCGGCGAGATCGTCCTTGTGCCGTATTTTTCGTTGATGGATGACGCCTCCGAGCTTGGCGATGTCTTCGAGGAGTGCATCGAGGAACTGGTGCATGTGGATAAAATCAGTCGTGAACCGTTGCCCGGGCTTGGCGGAGCTTTGGAATGGGAATGAGTCGATTTCCTCTGGCAGCTCAACGAGTCCGTGGTCAAAGAGGTGCCCAAAGAGCCCAAGCTCGGTATCGCTCTCTGCGGGTTCGTAGATCGGGAGGCGTTCAACGCCATAGCGTGCGCGGTCAAGCTCTTGGAATGCCCGGTGGGATTCAACGAGAAGCCTAGATTTGAGCCCTTGATCCTTGGCCGTGTCTCCAAACTCGATGGCCATGGGAAGCCAGAGTGCGCCGGCAATGTTGCTCGTGGTGTCATGTGCGACTTTGTCTGCGTAGAGATCAACCTTGTACCCGCGATTGAGCAACTCGAATGCCGTGGTGAGCCCGATGACGCCTGTGCCCAAAACCGCGACATGCCCTTTGGGTGTTGAGACCTGGTCAACGAGATCGGCAGCGATTTGTGCCGATCCAAGCGAGATGGTCACGCCGCACCCCCCATGCCCGTAGTTGTGGATGATGGTCTTGGTGTTGAAAGATTCGATTTCAAGCCGAGGCCCGCCGTGGCGGCATGGGCGCAATCCGCAGACCGCGCCGAGGAACTGATCGTCGCTCAGATCAGGTGTGGGCAAAGAAGCAATCGTGTTTTTCATCGTTTCTCCGTGTCAAATCGCAAACACAACGGCGATTTTATTGGCGATATTGTAGTCCAGAATGAGTAAGATTCTCGTTTTCACTCTCCGGTTTGCTTGCGACCTATACTCTGGCGTGAGCATCTCACCTACCAACCCAACAGGTTCGAGCGATTCCCAACCCCACCCCACCGAACCGATCACACTCAAGACGCTCAAGCGGATGAAGCGCCAAGGCGAGCCCTTTGCGTGCTTGGCGTGCTATGACGCCACGACGGCCCGCTGGCTCGAACGCGCTGGGGTACACCTGCTTTTGGCAGGTGACTCGGCAGCACAAGTTATTCTCGGGCATGACCGGACCATCGACATGCCGATGGACTTTGCCATTGAGCTTACCGCTGCGATCAAACGCGGCGCTCCGCGCACACTGATCATGGCGGACATGCCCTTTATGAGCTATCACACCTCGGTTGAAACCGCGATGCTCAATGCTTGCCGGTTTATGACCCGGGGATGTGCCGATGTGATCAAGCTCGAAACAGATGAATCATTTTCCCCTCTGGTTGACCGGATGACGCGCGCGGGCGTTCCAATTTGCGCGCATATAGGGTGTAAGCCCCAGACAAGTTCAGTGACAGGCGGGCCCATGGCTGCGGGGCGAACCGCCACTGGGCTCCAGCAACTCGTCCGCGACGCGATCGCCCTCGAACAGGCCGGCGCTGTTTTGATCCTGATCGAAGCAGTACCCGAAGAAGCAACCAAAGCGGTGATGGATGCGGTGACGGTGCCCGTCATCGGGATCGGCGCAGGGACTGCCTGTGATGGACAAATCCTCGTCGTCAATGATCTGCTCGGGCTCACCGATGAACCCCCGCGCTTTGCCGAGCCTGTCGATTCCTTTGGTCTGCGTCTCAAGCAGGCCGGGCAACAATGGGTCATGCGTGTCCGTGAACGATCCATCGGCGGGCAGGTCTATACCATGCGGGCGGGCGAGCAAGAGAAGACCATACCCAAATCCCCGTCAAATCCGGGCGCCGCCGGGCCGATTGACCGATAGAACCAATCTGCACACCGGGTCATTTGGAGACTCACCGGGGTATCGTTGGCAAGGAGCGAAGAATGAGAAAGTTTGCATCCTATGGCCCGGCGCTCGTCGTCTTGCTGTGCATCCTTGTCGCAATGTTCGTCGTCCCCGGACTTATCGAACGCTACGCCTACGCCCAGCAGCACGCCAAGATCACACTCGCCCGGAGCGTGCTCGCCCAAGACGACATCCTCCGCCGACTCGATCGGGCAAGCTCGGCCATCGCCGACGCCACCGAGCCCAGCGTCGTGCACATCGAAACCCAGTTCTTGCCCACACGCCTAGAGAACGCATCTTCTTTGTCCAAGACATTTTCTACGGGCGCAGGCTGGGTCTATGACGAGATTGGACATGTCGTGACCAATGCGCATGTTGTCCAATCTGCCCAGGTGGTGTCGATCGAGTTTTTCGATGGGCGTGTGCTGCGAGGCGAGGTCATCGGGATGGACCCCTATACCGATATCGCGGTGATCCGCGCGGCCCCTACTTCGAAGTATTTCGCCTCGCGCCGAGCAACGGAACGCCTGCCTAGGATCGGCGAGCGTGTGTATGCCTTTGGTTCGCCGTTTGGTTTCAAGTTTTCGATGTCTGAGGGGATTATCTCCGGGCTCGGGCGCGAGGCGGCGGGCTCGAATGTTGCTGGCGGATACACCAACTACATCCAGACCGACGCCGCGGTGAACCCCGGCAACTCGGGCGGGCCTTTGGTCAACTCCGATGGGCATGTCATCGGGATGAATGTCGCGATCGCGACATCCAAATCCGTCGGCGAATCCCCAGAAGCATCCGGCAGCGACAGCGCCGGAATCTCGTTTGCGATCCCGCTGGGCACGATCGAACCGATTGTCAATCAGATCATCAAGTATGGCAAGGTTTCGCGAGGGTACCTCGGAATCTTTTATGATAGCCCAGGGCAGCGCATCGGTATCCCGATGCCTGATGGAACCACCCTGACAGGCATACGCGTCACCGATGTCGAATCCCAAGGCCCATCGGCCAAGGCGGGCATGCTTCCCGGAGACATCATCGTCGGGATCGAAGGCTCGCCGATCATCAATGCCGAATCACTCTCGTCGTTGATCAGCTCATCACGCTCGGGCGATACAGTCGAGGTACGCATTTTCAGAGATGGCGAGTTGCTCACCCTCGATGTCACGCTCGGGAGAATGAAAAACGAGGTGCTCGCCAAGCGAATCCTCGAACCCATCATGGTTCAGCTCGGCATGTCGCTTCGCCCAGCGGACAACGGTGTGGTCGTTCAAAATGCATATCCGGGGTTCCCAGGCGCCAACGCCGGGTTCCGTCAGGGCGATCTCATCACTGCTGCCAATGGAAAACGCTTCGATGACTACTATCACTTCTTTGTGCTCATCGCCGACGAAGGCGTGCTCACCGGGAAGCCCATCGAGTTCACGGTCGTCGGACTCGATGGACTGACGCGTACCATCTCGCTGCGCCTTGAGTGGTGAGGGGTGCGATATGAACCCCATCGCCCCACGCAATGACCTTGCCCGAAAACGAATCGTCGTCATGGGTCTGGGCCGATTCGGAGGCGGCGTCGGCATCACCCGCTGGCTCGTTGAGTCCGGCGCATCTGTCCTCGTCACCGACCCCGCCGATGCCAGCACCCTCGCATCGAGCATCGAGCAACTCGCCGATCTCATCGCCGACCACCAGCTCGAAATCATCCATGCCCCACACGATCCATCCATGCTCGATGACGCCGACATGCTCATCGTGAACCCCGCGGTGCCCACGCCTTGGAACAACCCGTTCATTCAAGAGGCCCAATCCCGAAACATCCAAATCACCACCGAGATCGAGATCGCCTATCGCCAGCTCAATCCTGATCGCATCATCGCCATCACCGGCTCAGCGGGCAAAAGCACCACCAGTGCGATGATCCATCACATCCTCGATGGAACCGGGCACGACGCGATCCTCGCGGGCAACATTGGAGGCTCGCTGCTGGGCCGACTCAACGAAATCAAAGCCGACACCATCATCGTCCTCGAACTCTCGAGCGCAATGATCTACTGGATCTGGGGACGCGATGGGACTGACGCTCAACCCTCCGCTCCACAAATCGCGTGCATCACCAACTACGCGCCCAATCACCTCGACTGGCACGGCGACGAAACCCACTACCGCGATTCAAAGAAACTACTCATCTCGATCCTTGGTGACGATTCGATCGCGATGCTTGGCGCGTCGATTGCGGATTGGGCAACATGTACACACGCGGAAGTGCATGTGGTTGACGATGCTGTTTCGGGCTGTTCGATCCCCGGCAGGCACAACGCGACCAATGCGGCAATGGCAGTGGGGGGGGCACTGGCGATCACCGCATCCGATGATCGAGACGCGATGGTCGATGCAGTACGAAGCTTTGCAGGCTTGCCCCACCGACTCAATCGGTGCCATGAGGAGAGTGGGATCGTGTTCTTCAACGATTCCAAATCGACCACACCGGCTGCGACGCTCTTGGCACTCGATGCGATCAGCGAGCAGATTCCCCGCGAGCGCATCCACCTCATCGTCGGCGGCTCCGACAAAGGCTCAGACCTCTCACCCATCGCCAATCTCGCAGCCCATCTCGCCGGGCTCTACACCATCGGCACCACCGCCCCATCGCTTGCGCAACACGCCAACGCCTCGTGCTGCGAAACACTCGATGCCGCGATGACCCGAGCAATCAACGCGGCCGAGCCCGGCGATGCGATCGTGCTCTCGCCGGGGTGCGCCTCGTGGGATCAGTTTTCCAACTATGAACACCGAGGCGATCGCTTCATTGCCCTGGCCAAGGACCTCACCCAGAACCCATCATGCTCGCCCAACTCCTGATCACCATCTCGATTGTGTTCTTCGCTCCACCGATCGCAGAGCCTCAAGAACTCAAAGAACTCCTCCCCGGATTGCACATCGGCGAGGGCATCGTCGAGTTTGATGGGTCGGTAGCCATCGACTGTCATCATCCAGAAACTCCCGATGTGTATCTCGAAATGCTCGTCACCGCACCGGACTCACGCGAGCACGAATCGCTCGTCGTCGCGTCGATCAAGCCCTCGCTGCTCCACGCAGCGTTGCTTGCTGCCGGGTTTGAGCCCGGCAAGCCGTTGTCGAGGGACAAAGCGGGCAAGACGGTTCCAGCATCGGGCGATCGACTCCGTGTGCTTGTCGCGGTGATCGTTGATAACGAAGATGATGCCCCAGCATCATTTGTCCCGATCGAATCCTGGGCGATTCATCTCGACACAGAGCAACAGCTTGCCGAGGCGTCAAGCTGGACAGGGCTGGTCTTTGCCGGGTCGATCTTTGTGCGGAATCAGTACGCTGCCGACCGGGCGGGCACGCTCATCTCGCTTACATCCTTTGGTGATGAAGTCATCGCACCCACCTGGACGGTTTCATCCAAAGCCGACATCGACGAGCCCGTCTGGATCGCCAATCGTGAGCTCGTCCCCAAGCAAGGCACGCCGGTTCGTATTCGCATCGAAGCCCACGCAGCCGAAGGCGAATCCGAATCACATGAGCCAGATGGGATCGACATCGACCGCGACTTGTGAATCGCTCTTGAGCAATCCATCCTTACGCAGATGCGCCATCGCATCCTGCATCGGCTTGGGCGATGGACACACCATCTCGATCGCCCACCGATACTGATTGGCAATCCGCGTGATCGAGCAAGGCATCGGCCCGACAACCATCACCCGCTGATCCCCACACTCCCGAAGCAACTCGGCGATACACACCGCCCGATGATGCGCCTGGTCATTGCGCTCATCGCGCACCACAATCCGCACCATCCGAGCAGCGGGGGGGAGGTTGGCCAGTCGGCGGGCATTGAGTTCATCATTGGCGAACCCGACGAAGTCGTGCCTGGCGGCGCGTGTGATGGCTGCCGAGCCGGGATTGAGTGTCTGCACAATCACCTTGCCGGGCGTGCGCCCGCGACCGGCCCGCCCGGCGACCTGCGACACAAGCTGATAGGTGCGCTCCTCTGCGCGAAAGTCCGGCAGGTACAACGCGGTATCGGCACTCAACACACCAACGAGCGACACATTGGGGAAATCCAAACCCTTCGCAATCATCTGCGTGCCCAGCAGCAGCTTGAGCTCGCCTTTGGCGAACCGATCGAGCACATCGAAGTAGTCCTTGGCGTGCTTCATCGTATCGGCATCGACACGCTCGAAGGTCTCGCCGAGCACCAGGCCCAGCCGATCGCCAAAACGCTCCACGATCTCCTCTTCGACCTGCTGGGTTCCGATGCCGAGTTCAATCACAGGCTTGCCCGTCATCGGGCATTGCTTGGGGATCACCTGTTCGCTCTGGCAATGATGACACCGCACAAACCGCCGACCGCCTTGCTGGCGCACGCACCCGCGATGCACGACCATCGTTGAATCGCACTGATCGCACTCGAGCTTCCACCCGCACTTCTTATCTGTGCTCACCACCACCGAGGCAAACCCGCGTCGATTGAGCAAGAGGATCACCTGCCCGCCCGCCTCGATCGCTTGGGTCATCTCGGTGCCCAGCGTCCGCCCGATCGCCAAATCTTGCTTTGGTCCATGCTTGACCGATGCCCGAACGCGCTCTTCATCCAAGGCCATGTTCACAATCTTCACCTTGGGCATCTGCCCATCGCCAACCCGATCGGGCAATGACCACAGCCCATACCGCCCCGCCCGCGCATTGCTCCAGCTCTCCAACGATGGCGTCGCCGACCCGAGCACCACCGGGCATCCCTCGATCTGCCCACGCTTGACCGCTGCATCGCGGGCGTTGTATCTGGGCAGTTGATCCTGCTTGTACGACCCGTCGTGCTCTTCATCGACGATGATGATGCCCACATTGTCCAAGGGCGCAAACACCGCTGAGCGTGCGCCGACGACGACCTGCGCCTGCCCGCTCGCTGCTGCTGCCCATTGCTGATTCCTTGCGGATTTGCTCAACCCAGAGTGCAGGATCGCCACGCCTTGGGATTCAAAGCATTGTACAAACCGCCCCGCAGTCTGAGGCGTCAGCGCAATCTCAGGCACCAACACCACCGCCTGCTTGCCCATCGCCAATACCCGCTCGATGAGCTTGATATACACCTCGGTCTTGCCCGAACCCGTCACGCCATGCAACAGGTGAGGCGAGAACGCCCCAAGCGTTTGCGCGATCCCCTCAACCACCTTTGACTGAGCCGCTGTCAGTGTGTGCGCGCCCGAATCCCCCGCATCGAGCAACTCGAAGGCTTTGGGCGCAACGATCGTCTCAACTTCAACACGCTCGATCAACCCCGCCTCGATGAGCTTGTTGATCGCACCGACGGATTTGTGCTCGATCCGGGCAGCGAGCAAGCGCGGGTCGATCGGAAAGCATGATTCATCGAGTTCGGCGATCTTCGCCCACGCATCGCGGGCTTTGGGCGTGAGCGACTGGACGAGTTCCGCATCGGCCACTCCCCCGGAGCGTTTGACCATCTTGCGCATGCGTTTTCCGGTCTGGGCCTTGACCGCTGCGGGCACAATTGACGCAAACACCATCCCCAGCGGGCACATGTAGTAGGTGGACATCCACTGCCCGAGTTCAACAAGTGACTCCGGCAAGACCGTGCTCGACATCTCCAAGACCGCCTTGACCTTGCGCGGATCGAACCCATCGAGGAGTTCGACGCCTCCGGTTTCGATCACAATCCCGCCGGTTGTGGTGTTCCCCCGCCCGACAGGCACCGCGACGCGCTGCCCGACCTGGATTTGATCGGGTGCCCGGTAGGTCAATCCGCCCATCCGATCGATTCCTCGCTCGATCGCCACGCGCGCATAAAGGGCATCGTCAGGAATCTGCTCATCGGGTTCGTGTTGGTCGGGAAAGAGGTTCATATCGCTTATACACTCTACCAATATGAGCACACAAAGCGACCAATCAGCTGTCCGACTTGCGCTTTCTACGGGAGCCATCTACACCGGCACCGGATTCGGAGCCACCGGACAGGGAATCACCGCGACGGGCGAAATCGTCTTCAACACCGCGATGACGGGATATCAGGAATCCCTCACCGATCCGTCCTACATGGGGCAGATTCTGATCCAGACCCAGCCTTTGATCGGCAACACGGGCGCCAACCCCGGCGATACCGAATCTGCCAAGGTCCAAGTCGCCGGGTTTGCGATCCATGAATATACCGCCAACTGGTCAAACTACCGCGGGGATCAATCCCTCGATGCGTATCTGCGTGATGCAGGCATTCTGGGCATCGCCGATCTCGACACCCGCGCCCTGACCCGCGCCCTCCGATCTGGCGGCGTCGTCCAAGGCGTCCTGACCGACCGCACCGACCTCACCGATGCCCAACTCATCGAAATGGCCAAGCAGGTCCATTCCATGGCCGGTCAGAACCTCGCCAAGGCTGCCGGGTGCGAACAATCCCACCACTGGACCGAGCACCTCGGCGAGTGGGGGACTGGCGAGGATGTTGAGGATGATTCGGCCCAGCCTACGGTGCTGGTAATGGATTTCGGGATCAAGTCCAACATCGCCCGGAACCTCGCTGCGGGCGGATGCCGGGTGGAGATTATCCCCCAATCGACCACCGCTGAGCAAATCAAGGCCCGGATTGCCGACGGGACTGCCCATGGCTTATTCCTCTCGAATGGCCCGGGCGATCCAGACGCCGTCCGAGAAGCGGTCGAGATGCTCAAAGAGCTCTTGGCTGCCCCATGCTGTGCGGAGTTTCCTCTCTATGGTATCTGCTTAGGGCATCAGCTCTTATCGTTGGCGATGGGGGCAAGCACCTATAAGCTGCCCTTTGGTCATCGGGGTGCAAATCATCCGGTGCATGATCTTGAGACTGGGCGTGTCGAGATCACCTCCCAGAACCATGGCTTTGCGGTCGATGAAGCCTCGATGCGCCAGGCGGGGGGTGTGATTACCCATCTTCATCTCAACGATGGAACGGTCGCGGGGTTCCGCCATGCGTCTCGACCGGTCGCCGCGGTGCAGTTTCATCCCGAATCATCCCCAGGCCCACACGATTCCGCCGTATTTTTCAAGGATTTTTTGGACCGCATAAAAGCGACGCTGAGCCACACCCCGCAGGCCTAACAACTGAATCCGCCATACTTTACCCAAACAGGGCGTCCTAAAAATGGGGAGTTCACGGGATGAATACTGAAAAACTATGGATATTCCGCATTTCTCCCCTTGCATGGGATCGTCAATGAGGTATATTCATAGCTGTACCGTAGTGATACGGGACTGACCATGTGTGCATGGTCAAAGCTCTCCTTGGGGGAGCGCCGCTGGGAATCTGCTGAGTGTCTATGGATTCGGTACGAGTCATACGCAGTGCAGGGCCCAAAGGGGAGAGAGACCCTCGATGCGGTGCAGAATATGTGTTGAAGGCTTTTCAGGTTTTCCTGCTAGGTCTTGTATCGTTCGTTCCTTGATGTCATTTCGGCATCAGTATCGAGTTGTGGTTTTACAGTTTTTAATCAAAAAGAGGAGCTTTTCCATGAAAGCGAAGAGTGCACTGAGTCTTGCCCTGGCTGCCGGTTTTGCCGGTACCGCTATGGCATCATCGCCAACGACACTTTCACCTACCAATGGTAATGTGATTGATGCCGCCCATATTTACTTTAACATCGCAACCGGTGAAAAAGTGGTCACTGTGATCAACGATGGTGAAACCATCGGCGCTGGTCTTGATGACAGCTTCCCACTCTGGTCATCGCTGGTTCCAAACCAGTGTGCCGAGCTTGGCTACACCACTTCGTGGTTCTTCGGAGTTGACAACAACTCGGGTACCACCTCACTGGCCACCGATATCACCAACCTTGACTTTGGCGATATTGCCCTCGACACGGTTGTTGACATGGTTCACATCGACTGGGTCACCGGCCACGATGACACCGACACCGACTCCGATGGTATCGGCGACGGCGTCCCTGGCCTTGCTGGCGAGTGGACCTACTGGGATGCAGACAACGGTCGCGTCGAGAACCGCTCGACCCGTCTCCCATTGATCTCCTTCATGCTCATCGACCTTCCAGGGAACATCTTCGGTGCTGACGCCCTCACAGGCTACACCGCAGACATCGACCTCGTCGGTACATTCACCACCTCGCTGAGCTTCGAAATCGGTGACTCCGATGGCGATCTCCAAGGTGCAGCATTCGGCAACAACCTTGTCCCTGACCCGAACGGTGTCCTCCCAGACGGGCCAATCGCTGGTTGGGACCGTGACTTTGATGGTGCACTCGATTCAGACCTCGACGGCGATGGTCTCTTCGACTGGGCATGGTCAGTCCGCTTCGCTCAGCCAGGTACTCGTGACCTCGACGGCGACGGCGTCATCGACGGCGACTTCGCCGACTCGATGAAGACCATCGGGATCAGCTTCGGTGCTGGCGAAGGTACAGCCATCGACAACGGTGACGGGACTTGGACATGGGACCTCGACACCGCAATGCCAGGTGCAACTGGTCAGGAAGATGCATTCGCTATCTACGCACCACCACTGCCCGGTAGCGGCGAAATCCTCCACGCTGGATTCTTCTGGTTCGGTGGGTTCGAGTGCTCAAGCGCTCCACTCCCAGGAGGCCCAGGGTACACCCCAGGTGCTTCGTTTGAGCACGCACTCTACGGCCCAGGCGGCGTACAAGAAGGATGTGCTGCTGACATCAACGGTGACGGCTCGTTGAACTTCTTCGATATCTCCGAGTTCCTCGCGCTCTTCGCAGCTCAGGATCCACAGGCAGATTTCGATGGCAACGGCGCATGGAACTTCTTCGATATCTCGGCATTCCTCACCGCATTCAGCGCTGGCTGCCCATAATCGAAGTTGATGATTTGACAACCTGAGTCAGTTCCTGATTCAGATTGACAATACAAACCCAACGGCACCCGAAGCTCCGGCTTCGGGTGCCTTGTTTTTGGAAAGCCTCTGGAAGGCCCTTGGAAAGTGCTTGGGAAACACTCTGGGAAAGCCTGTTTGAAGTACCATCGTCCCTCAACAATGCGATTGCCACGCAGGTCCTCAGCAAGTCCTCCAAGGGAGATGGATAAGATTATCCTACACCTTTGCCTTGAGCCAGCCGCCATGATAGAACCGAATCGCAAAGAGGACGCCTCGGATCGTCATTTCACTGCAGAGCGCAATCCACAGGGCGGTCAATCCCGGCTCGAGCCCAAACCATGACTCGAACCATCGCGGATTGTTGATCATCCCGCCGCCGAGGAACTCGGGGATCGGGATATCCACACCCGAAATGATGTACGCCAAAGGCAGGCGAAGCGCATAGGTCGAGAACCAGGTCATGCCCATGACCCATCGAACATCGCCTGCCCCGCGCATGGCGGTGCGGAACACGATCCCGATCGCAAAGGGAATCTGGATGATGCCACAGATAATGAGCAGTGGGGGGACCAGCTTCAGGTGCGCAGGCTGCTCGGAGAGCATCGCGGTCAACGGGCGAGCAAAGAGGATGAAGGCGAGCCCCATCGCCCCCATAATGGTCGCCGCGATGACCGTGCACCGAAAGACCGCCTTTTTGGCAAGGTCTGGCCTTCCCATCCCGATATATTGCCCCGCCAGCGAGGCTGCCGCGATCCCCATCCCGAATCCGGGCATAAAGCTGAAGGCCTCGATCCGAATCCCGATGATGTGCGCCCCGAGAAGCCCATCGGAGTTCATCTGCCGGGCGAGCAACCCAACAAAGGCAATGATGAAGAAGTTCCCGATCCACATGCCGAAGGTTTCGAGGAAGTTGGGCACGCCAAGCCGAACCAGTCTCCAAACCGTGATGGCATGGATTTTCATTCGCCTGAGTTTGAGTCGAATCGCCCACCTGCCCGAGAGGGCCATGGAAAGGATGACTGTGGCCCCAACAGCGTCGCCGACGACGGTACCCAGTGCAATCCCTTTGACGCCCAGATCAAGCCCCAGCGGGCTGGTGAGCCCGAAAATGGTGACGCCTGAAAAGAGCCAGCTGACGACAATATTGACCGCATTGCGCACAATCATCGCGATCAAAGGCGACATCGAATCCCCCGCACCACGCGAACAGGCGATCAATGCAAAGAGCATCGAAGCAGCGGGGGTGCCCAATGCGATAATCTTCATGTAGTCATCAAAATACGCCGAAGCCTCGGGGGTCATGTTGAGCAGTTGGGTGATCGGAGAGGACAGGAAGTAGACCAGGAACCCGATCACCACCCCGGCGATCAGCGAAAGCGTCAAAGCCTGCCCAAGAACGACATTGGCGACGCCTAATCGCCCTTTCCCGACTGACCGAGCGATCAATGCGGTCGCTCCAACCCCGATGGCCATGATGATGAGCCCGATGAGCCACATGATGTAGCTGGCGCCTCCGATGGCGTCGGTGGCGGCCTCGCCGTTGGTGAGTGAAGCGGAGAGTTTGGTATCCACGAGTCCCACAAGCGAGTTGAGGAACGATTCGAGCACGACAGGCCAAGCGAGCACAAAGATCGCAGCGCCCATCGTGAGCCCTTTGAGCTTGCCCGACCGGAACCGCCCATCATCCGCGACTTTGGCATCCTCATCAAGGTCAATGCTCGGCTGGGCAAACGAAGGCACGCCAACCATGTCCTCCTGATCACAATCAAGGATCGGAAGCCGGATGGCTGTGGGATCGAAATCATCGTTGGATTGGTGGTGTTGCTTGTCGCTCATCTCATCTCTTCAGCTGCCCTGCATATGCACGCACTCTACGCCTCCCCAACCCCATCGGGACCTCTTTTATGCGATGCTCTGTATATCTTCGCTCTGTATATCTTCTTTCTCTTCCCGCCCATGTCGCACCTGTACCACAGGAATCGCAACGCCCCGGCTCCATTTTACAGAAGATACATTATCGGACCTTGCCTGCCGTTCTTCGGGTTCTTGGTATTTGGGAGCGTGGATCAGGATATGCCGTTTACTCATCACTATCTCAAGACGATTCCCGGGTTCCAGCCTTCCATCCACAAGCCCCGGCACCCGCGACGCCTTTTCGCCATCGACTTGGACGAATGCGGGGGTGTGTTTGCTGGTGATTCGGAACGAATCTGACACGAACCGTTTCATCTTTGATGAAGTTCGCCGAGCTTTGAGGAATCCGTAGCTGATGCCCGCGCCGATCGAGCTGGTGCACGGGATCACAACCGCATCGAGCTGCCCATCGGTCGGATTGGCATCGGGGCATGGGTTGAACCCGCCGCCGTAGGAGCGGAGATTGGCGATGACGAGGATACCAGCGTGTTGAGCGGGGGGTTGAGCAGGGGGGTGAGTATTCGTTTCGATCATAAACCGCGCCGGTCGAGGCGAGATCACCTCGCGGAGAACAGGTTGAATATACGCTCGATACCCACCCTTGCGCGATCTGGCCTCTTCAAACCGATGGATCACCGATGCGTCGATGCCCAGCGAGACCATGATGAGGAATGGCCGCCCGTTGCATGTGGGTAGATCGACACGGATCGGGTCAATCTCGGCTTCGAGATGGGCTGCGACTTGCTCGGGCGATTGGGCCATCCCGAACGCTTTGCAGATCAGGTTCGCGGTGCCAGTGCCGAAATGGTACATCGGGGTTTGGGTGTCCGCGAGTATCTCCAAGAGATGATGCACGGTTCCATCGCCTCCAAGGACGACCACCCGGTCTGCGTCGGCAATCTGCGATTGAAGCGTGGAATGATCTGTGCCCATTTCGAGCGTCGAGACCTTGTGCCCGCGTTTGGCGAGCTCTGCATTGAGTAAACTGGCCGCTTTGTCGGCTTTTCCACGCCCGGACCTCGGATTGACAATCAGTGCTATCTGCATCTTGGTGGTATCTTGGTGGTTCTTGTATCGGATTATTGCCCGCATACACGATACCAGTTTAGAACTGCTCCAATCCCCCACCTATAATGAGTTCTTATGACCACCGCTGTCAAATCCAATGCCGATGTCGAAGCTGCCTATGTCGCAGCCCAGAAAGTCGTCGAAACCCATCACCGGATCGCCGATTTTCTCCATGCCGGCGTCACACTGGCCCAGATTGACCGGTTTGTGCTTGAAACGCTTGATGATCTGGGGTGCAAATCTTGTTTCCACAAATATCGCACCGGCGGCTTGCCCCCCTTCCCATCGCAGGCGTGCCTGAGCCTCAACGATTGTGTGGTGCATGGCACCGCTGGGTACTACCTTGACCCACTCAAAGCGGGTGATGTGCTCTCGATTGATATCGGGGTGAAGTATCGCGGGTGGATGGGCGATGCGGCGTGGACTTATGTGTTTGGGGAGATGTCGCCTCAGGTCAAGAAACTGACGGATTCGGGCAAAGAATCACTCGCCCAAGGCATCGAGCAAATCCGCCCGGGCAACACCTGGCTTGACTGGGCGAGGACAGTGCAGCGGATCGTCGAGACGGACTACGGGTTCCATCTCATCCGCGGGCTCGGCGGGCATGGGTATGGGCGAAAGCTCCATACGCCACCTTGGATTTCCAATGTGATCCCGGCCCATCCTCGTGAATGGCCCGATGGCCCCAGCACCATCGAACCCGGGGCATTGGTCGCCGTTGAACCAATGATCGGAATCGGAACTGGCGAGATCGAGCAGGGGCACAAACAATGGCCGATTTATACTGCGGACCATTCGCTCTCGGTGCATTATGAGCACGATGTGCTCGTCACCACCGATGGGCCTCGGATTTTGACCGATGGGCTTCAAGATGTCATGGATGTAATCACACGATGAACCGAATCACCGCTGCATTTGCCGACGCCAAGGAATCCGGGCACCCCGCGCTGCTCCCGTTTGTGTGTGCGGGTTCACCCGAGCTCGACGCGCTGCCCAAGCTTTTGCCTGCGATGCAGGCTGCGGGCGCTGCGGTAGTTGAGGTCGGGTTTCCCTATTCTGATCCTGTTGCCGATGGGCCGACGATTGCGGCTGCGATGCACACCGCGCTCGAAAAGGGCATCACCCCCACGATGATCTTCGAGCAGGTCAAATCGGTGCGTGACGAGCTGACGATCGGACTTGTTGCGATGGTCTCGGTGAGTATCGTGATTGCGATGGGCGGGCCTGATGCGTTTACAAAGCTTGCAGCCGACGCCGGGTTCGATGGATGTATTTTTCCCGATCTGACATTGGGCGAATCCGAAGTCTATCGCAAAGCCTGCAAGGACAATGGGCTGACAATGACACTTTTGATCTCCCCCACCACGCCAAACGATCGGGCGGTGGAGATCGCCAAGGCATCGACGGGGTTCGCGTATCTCCTGGCCCGCGCAGGGATCACGGGCGAGTCGCGCGATGTGCCTGATATTTCTGATCGTGTCCGCAGTATCCGCAAGAAGGCCAGCACCCCGATCGCGTGCGGATTCGGGATCTCGACCCCCGAGCATGTGAGCAAGATCGTTGCCCATGCCGACGGGGCGATCGTGGGCAGTGCCTTGGTTCGCAGGCTCATCGAAACCCACCAGCGAAACCAGGATTATGTTGTCGAAGCCGAGCTGGCGGTGACGGAGCTGGCGACGGGGCTTGTATCCATGGATCAGTTCTGACACACGCCCAGATTGGGCGTACCATTGCCCGATCATGAAACCGTTCATGAATCACTCGGCCCCGTAGCTCAGCGGTTAGAGCTCGCGACTCATAATCGCTCGGTCCCCGGTTCGAATCCGGGCGGGGCTATTTTCTTTCAAACGACAGCGTATACCAGGCAAAGGGCAGCGATGAGTAAGCAAGCAATCAAGATTGGCGTCCGCATCGTCGATCGCCCAAAGCCCATCAAAACACCACCTGGACAGCCCTATCGCCCGCCCAAGAAACAGTGGTTCAAAGCCATCGCCACCTGCGAGATCAACAGCCAGCGATTGAGCAAAACAGCATCGAAAGAGACCCAACAAGCTGCCCGTGACGAGGCCTACAGCAAACTTGCAACCCTGGTCGCCAAACAAGGCGCCATTCCGATCAAGGGCTTTGGGTTTGAGGACTAACCGGTTT
>WFPK01000106.1 GCA_015487555.1 Phycisphaerales bacterium | reverse complement strand
CCGATGATGTCGCGGATACATCCGCCGATGCCGGTGGCTGCGCCGCCGTAGGGCGCGAGGGCGGAGGGATGGTTGTGGGTCTCGACCTTGATGCACACAGCATGGTCATCGTCGAACTTGATGATCCCGGCGTTATCGACGAACACCGAGAGCGTCCAATCGAGCCCTTCGTCGATGAGCTCGAAGGTGGCAGCGGCGACGGTGGATTTGAGGAGGTTGTCGATGGTGTATGAGCCATCGTCGTGGAGGGTGACGCCGGGGCGGGAATCGGGTTTGATGTCGGCGGTTGGATCGCCGGTGTAGTGGATGGTGGATTTGAGGGTCTTGTGGACGCAGTGCTCGCTCCAGGTCTGGGCGAGGGTTTCGAGTTCGATGTCGGTGGGGTCGCGATCGAGGGTTTGGTAGTGGTTCTGGATGGCCTGCATCTCGTTGAGGTCGAGGAAGAGGTGTCCTTCGCGCGAGAGTTTTTCGAGCTGATCGTCGTCGAGCTCGCGGATGGGGATGGTGGTGAGGACAAACTCGTGGGCGTGTCCGTGGGGGAGTTGCTCTGGATGGAACGGCACCGCATGCACCCCGGCGACGACGGGATTGGCCAGTAAGCGATTGGCGAGGGTTTGGGCCTGGGCATCGGAGATGCCCAGGATGTCGTATCGGTCGCCGGTGGAGACGGCTGCGCGGACGCCGATCAAGGCGAAGATGGCGTCGGATACGGACTGTGCGGGCGGGTCCATGACCCCGGGCAGTGGGTGGATCTCGACGAGTGCGCCTCGGGGTTCGGATGAGCCGACGACTGCGCGTTCGACGACGGGGTTGGTGAGGAGTTTGGTGATGATCTGGTCGAGCTGATCGTCGGTGAGCGGTGCTTCGATGAGGTAGACCCGGCACCAATGGGCCCCTTCGAGCTCGAGGCCGACAGATTTGGCGTTTTCGATCAGCCCATGGGCCCGCGGATCGCCGGCATGGACAGCAGGGTGGACTTCGACGCGATGAACCGTTGGTTGGTCGGCGAAATCAGGCGATGAGACGGACGATTGGGAAGCGGTGGTCGTGCTCATGGGCGATGGTAGACCGGTGGGGGGCATGTGTCGCTCTGGGTGCCACGCCTTGACCGTCTTCGGCAAGGTGTGTCTTGAAAAATGCGGGACTTCGAGAAGACACTGCTTGCCGAAGACGGTCAAGCAGTGGCACCCGGCCGAAGACGGTACCTGCATGGCACCCTGGGATATCACGGTCGTGGTTAGAAAATCCTTCGGATTTTTAACCACGGCACCAGAACGGGTATGATGGGGGCGTGAATGATCAAAATGCTTCAGAACAGAACCGTCCGATTGTTGAACTCTACACCGATGGGGCCTGTTCGGGGAATCCTGGGCCGGGGGGGTGGGCGTTTTTGCTTCGGCATCCCAAGACCGGCAAAGCCATCGAACGCAATGGGGGTGAGAAGGACACGACCAATAATCGGATGGAGTTGACGGGGGTGATCGAAGGGTTGAGCGCTTTGACCCGTCCGAGCACGGTCGAGCTGTATTCAGATTCGCAGTATGTGCTCAAGGGGCTCAATGAATGGATGGCGGGTTGGAAACGCAAGGGGTGGAAGACGGCCAGCAAGCAGCCTGTGAAGAATGTTGATCTGTGGAAGCAGCTCGATGAGCTCGCCAAAGAGCACACGATCCATTTTCACTGGGTCAAGGGGCACGACGGGCATGAAGAGAATGAGCGGGTCGATGAGCTTGCGGTGCAGGCGCGCGATGAGTTTGCCCGGCGGTAGCCAAATCTTGCTGGGTGCCACGCCTTGACCGTCTTGGGCAAGGCGTGTCTTGGGAGATTTGAGGCTGAGAAGACACTGCTTGCCGAGGACGGTCAAGCAGTGGCACCCGTGATCTGTTTTGATTGAGATTGCGCTAGCCTTGGATGTCGAGTGATCGGCCGATGGCGATGTTGGTGGCGATCTGATGCCGATCGGATGCCTGGGGATACATGGTGTAGGTGCCTGCGCTGGTGGTCATGGGCTTTGGGCCCACGACTTTGGCGACATCATTGACCAGATCAATCGGCTGAACCTTGGCGCCGATGAGCTCGTTGACCGAGCTCGATTCGAGCGGGGATTGCTTGGGCGCGATCTTGCCGATGGTGTCCGAAGGATTGGTTCGGCGGGTTGGCTCGATGGTTGTTGGCTGGGCGATCGGGCGGAGTGGTTGGACGGATTGGACAAAGGGCGATCCGCCCGGGCGACTGGCTCTGGGGGTCTGGGCATAGGCGCGGAGCGCCTGGTTGATTGGGAAGGAGCTCCCAGCGGTTTGGGAAGAGTTGATTCGATCCATCGTTTACTCACTCGATTGCCCGGCAGCGGTCTCGAAGACCCATCTCCAGAAACTACTGGCACCAGGCGAACACCTCATCCGTCCATCCATGGACACGATCCTCTTTGCAGAGGGTGCATCGTACCAGAAGTTTCATCGGCGATCACGCATTGTCTGAGTGATAACTTCGTCGGACGCTGCAATTTCTTGCAGCGGGTGCTTGGTGCTGTCCGTTTTTGCGCGGCCAAACTCGATTTGTAAAGCTTGGTCAAGACCTGCGATTGGGTGGATCGGGCTTGGGATGGGCAAATTGGGGAGGGGTATGTGCTTAAACGGAATATACGATTTGAGACATGATTGTCGCCAATTTGCGGTTTTTACTCCAATTCTGTGAAAAATGCTCTTTTGTCCTATCCAGTTTCAAGATCGCGTCGATTGCCTTTGAGCCGGGGGGGATGTGATTGATATTGATGACGATAAAACGGCCCGGTCAACGGGTTGCGAAAGGAATGCAGATGCGGTTTACGATCGGAAAAAGGTTATGGCTTGGATTCGGACTGATGATCGCGCTGATGGCGAGTGTTGGATCACTGGTCTATGTGAAGGTGCAAGAGGTCAACGCAGTCCAGGCGCGTGTGCTTGATCTTCGTGTTGCGACGGCGTTGACAGGCGATGCACTTCGCACCGATCTGTATCGCTCGCTCTCAGCTTTGCGTGGATACATGATTCTGGGGTCAGATGAGCTGAAAGAAGAACGGGCGCATACTTGGGAGATGATCGATACGGACATCGCCAAGATGCAGGAGTTCTCTCAGAGCTGGACGGATCCGGAGAACATTATGCGTTTGGAGCAGTTTGTTCAGGTTATGGATGAGTTCAGAGTTGCTCAGCAGGCGGTCGAGGATATTGCGAACACACCTGAGGAGCAGCCTGCGATGGTCATCCTCTTTGAAGAGGCAGCCCCGCGTGCAGCGGTGATGCTCGGGGCCATCTCCGAGATGATCGATCAGGAGAAAAAACTCGAAGCCACACCAGAGCGTAAGGCGCTCCTGGCGGTCATGGCGGACAGCCGCGGATCGTTGGCGGTTGGTCTGGCGTCGATTCGCGCTTATTTGCTTAGTGGCGACGAGAAGTTCATAGAAACATTCCGCGGGAAGTGGGAAATCAACTCGGCCCGGTTTGCGACGCTTGAGCGGAACAAGTCGATGTTGAATCCGGTCCAGTCAAAGGCATTTGGCCGATATGTCGATGCTCGCGCCGAGTTTGCGCCGCTGCCCGAGGAGATGTTTGCGATTCGTGGGTCGGCGGATTGGAATGTTGCCAATAAGCTTCTCGGTAGCGAGGCTGCGCCACGGGCTGCCCGTGCATCTGAGATTCTCCATGAGATGATTGCCAGCCAAGAGGAGTTGTTGAAAGCTGATGCTGAGGAGCTCGCGGCGGGGAGTCGCTATCTTGTGAATATTGTTCTCTTTTCAGGCATGGCCTCGGTGCTCATCGGATGCGTGATCGCGTTCGTGCTCAATCGGTCAATCACCAAGCCTGTCAAGGACATGATCCATGCGTTGGAAAATGGCGAAAATGATCTGACCATGCGTGTCAATGAAGAACGGAAGGATGAGATCGGAGAGCTCGGACGGTGGTTCAATAAGTTTGTTGTGAGTATGCAGGATGTTATTTTCCAGCTCCGCGCAACCTCCCAGGCGGTCGCCTCGGCCTCGACGCAGATTGCAGCCTCGGCTGATGAGATGGCTTCTGGGCTTCAAGAACAAGAAACACAAACCCAGCAGGTCGCTGCTGCGGTCGAAGAGCTGAGCCAATCGGTGACCGAAGTCGCAGCCAAGT
>WFPK01000105.1 GCA_015487555.1 Phycisphaerales bacterium | reverse complement strand
GTTTGGGGGAGGGGCCGGCGGTCAGTTTTTTTGAGAGTGAGGCGGGCATGGCGCATTTGGTGCCCGGGCTCTGGTTGATGATCTCCAATCGCTGGGCCTCTACGGGGAGATATGTCCTTGAGGTGGAGAGCCCCGGTTTTCTCGCCGATGGGGGATACACTCGATGCACAGGCCTTTCTATACACGCCTGAACAGGAGGGATTGATCCATGAAAGGCATGATTCTGGCAGGTGGACTCGGGACGCGATTGCGTCCTATGACACTCGTCACCAATAAGCACCTCTTGCCGGTCTACGACCAGCCGATGGTGTATTACCCGCTCAAATGTCTTGTCAATGCGGGCATCACCGAGATCATGATCGTTACCGGCGAAGAAAACGCTGGCGATTTCATCAAGCTCCTCCGCGATGGCAAAGAACTCGGGCTCACCCGGCTCGAATACGCTTTCCAGGTTGGCGAAGGCGGGATCGCTGATGCGCTCAAACTCGGCAAGCACTTTGTCGGCGATGACAAGGTCTGTGTCATCTTGGGCGACAACATCATCGAACGCAACATCAACGATGCTGTCGCAGATTTTCGCAACCAGAAGGACGGCGCCAAAGTCCTGCTCAAGGAAGTCCATGACCCCGAACGCTTCGGCGTAGTCGCGTTCGCCGACGACGGCGAGACCATCACCAACATCATCGAGAAGCCCAAAGACCCCCCGAGCAAAATGGCGGTCACCGGGTTGTATATGTACGACTCCGATGTGTTTGGTATCTGCGAATCCTGCAAGCCCTCCGCGCGAGGCGAACTCGAAATCACCGATGTCAACAACGAATACCTCCGCCGCGGCAACCTCACCTGGACACAGCTCGATGGATGGTGGACCGATGCGGGCACGATCGAGAGTCTGCATCGCGCATCGAATCTGATCGCCGACACGGGCGCGAACAAAGTCTAAGAACAGGAACGATCCACTATGGGACAGACCATCCTCGTCACCGGCGGCGCCGGATTCATCGGCTCGAACCTCGTTCGATACATCCTCGAAAACCGCCCGGACGATCGCGTCATCAACCTTGATGGCTTGACCTATGCGGGCAATATGGAATCGCTCGCCGAGTTCGTCGATGAGCCCCGCCATGAGTTTGTGCATTGCGACATCAATAACAGCGAAAAACTCGATGAAATCATGCCCAAAGCCGATGTTGTGCTCCACTTGGCTGCCGAGTCGCATGTCGATCGCTCGATCCACAATCCGTCCTTGTTCCTCCAAACCAACATCATCGGCACCCAGTGCATGCTTGATTCGGCGAAGAAGCATGAGATCAAACGATTCGTGTATGTCTCGACCGACGAGGTGTATGGCGAGCTCCCGCTCGATGACAAAAGTCAGCTCTTCACCGAATCGACCCCCCTGGCGCCCAACTCGCCCTATGCCGTGAGTAAAACCGGAGGCGACATGCTCGCCCGCGCTTACCACCATACCTACAACATGAACATCGGCATCACCCGATGCTCGAACAACTTCGGCCCGTACCAGTTCCCCGAGAAGGTCATCCCGCTGTTTGTCAATAACTTGATCGAAGGCAAGAAGGTGCCGCTGTATGGCGATGGACGCAATGTCCGCGATTGGCTCCATGTCCTCGATCACTGCGAAGCAATCTGCCGGGTCCTCGACGATGGCAAGCCTGGTGAAGCCTACAACATCGGGGGCAATAATGAGCGCTCAAATCTTGAGCTCACCAAGATGCTTATCGAGCTTTGTGGACGAGATGAATCCTTTATCGAGCAGGTCCCTGATCGGCTCGGGCACGATATGCGCTATGCCATCGACGCGACCAAGATCCGTGACGAGCTCGGATGGGAGCCCACCCGCTCGGCCTGGCCTGATGCCCTCGAAGCGACGGTGCAGTGGTATAAGGAGAACCGCCAGTGGTCGGATCATGTCCGCACCGGCGAGTACCGCCGATTTATGGCCCAAAATTATACTCGTCAGCCCTGATGTCCGATAAGTCAGAAAGAGAATGAATGGCAGCTCTGGGATTCTGGAGTTGTGCGTAGTTCTTTTTTGTAGAGAAACAGGACAATCGTGTATGATATCGTTTGACCATTGAGGACAGTGGGGTACGATTGCTGCTGTCTAATCGTGTAAATTGCGATAGGACGATAAAAATGTGGTGCGGCAGCGTGGTTCCTTTTCTGGTATCGTATCGCGCAGGTGTCGAATCACAGAGCACACAACGCATGAAGGGTACACGCCGTGGCGGAACAAGCAACTGACCAAACAAGTGGGGCCGGGGCTCAGAAGCATCCGGATCAAAGCGGACTCGAAGCATTTGTCTACGATGATAAAATTGTTCGTATGTTCGCCTGGGCGACGGTCATCTGGGGGATCGTTGCATTTCTTGTTGGCGTGATTATCGCGCTCCAGCTCGCGTTTCCTCAGGCGGGCTTGGGGGTTTCATTCTTGAGCTTCGGGCGTTTGCGCCCATTGCATACCAACGCGGCGATCTTCGCCTTTGCAGGCAACGGCGTGTTCGCAGCGGTCTACTACTCCACCCAGCGACTCTGCAAGGCCAGGATGTATTCTGACTTGCTCTCCAAGCTTCATTTCTGGGGCTGGCAGTTGATTATTGTGTGCGCAGCACTCACCTTGCCCTTGGGGATCACCCAGGGCAAGGAGTACGCCGAACTCGAATGGCCCATCGACCTCATGATCGCGGTGGTCTGGCTTGTGTTCTTTGGCGGCAACTTCATGATGACCCTCATCCACCGGCGTGAACGACACCTCTATGTCGCACTCTGGTTCTATATCGCCACCATCGTCACCGTAACGGTGCTTCATGTTTTCAACAACCTGTGGGTCCCTGCGGGTCTGGTTTACCTTGTTCAGCACGGACAGATGCCCTCACCCGAGCTGGCCCTTAAGTCCTATCCGATCTATGCCGGTGTGCAAGATGCGCTGATGCAGTGGTGGTACGGGCACAACGCGGTGGCGTTCTTTCTCACCACGCCGTTCCTCGGGTTGATGTACTACTTCCTGCCCAAGGCGGCTGAGCGACCCGTGTTCTCGTACAAGCTCTCGATCATTCACTTCTGGTCATTGGTCTTTATCTACATCTGGGCCGGCCCGCACCATTTGCACTACACCGCGCTGCCTGAATGGGCTTCGACGGTCGGCATGGTCTTCTCGGTCATGCTCTGGATGCCATCATGGGGCGGGATGATCAACGGGCTCATGACCCTCCGCGGCGCATGGCACCGCGTCTCGACCGATCCGATCCTCAAGTTCTTCGTCGTCGGCATTACCTTCTATGGCATGTCTACCTTCGAAGGCCCGTTGCTCTCGGTCAAGTCGGTCAACTCGCTCTCGCATTACACCGACTGGACGATCGCTCATGTCCACGCCGGCGTGCTGGGTTGGAACGGGTTCATGACCTTCGGGATGCTCTACTGGATGATGCCTCGGCTCTTCCAGACCGAGCTCTATTCCAAGAAACTCTGTGCCTTGCACTTCTGGATCGGTACGATCGGGATGGTGCTCTATGTCCTGGCGATCTACGCTGCTGGCATTACCCAAGGGTTGATGTGGCGTGCGTTTGATGCCAATGGACGCCTTTCCTACCCAGACTTTGTCGAAACCGTCACCGTGTTGATTCCGATGTACTGGATTCGCGTGGTCGGCGGGTTGTTGTACCTGACCGGTGCGTGTATCGGGCTCTACAACATGGTCATGACCTGGCGCGCACGCCCAGAGAAGTACGAAGAGGTCGTGCATTATGCACCGGCGCTGAGCAAGAACTACAAGGGCGACCCGCCAGCCAAATCACGGCTTGGCGCAAACACCAAGCTCGGCGATGCGGGCGATCGGTTCCTCCAGGGCAACTGGCACCGCAGTCTCGAACGCAAGCCCGTCAAGTTTACCATCTGGGTGCTCGTCGCCATTGCGATCGGTACGCTCGTCGAAGCAATCCCGATGTTCATGGTCTCATCGAATGTCCCAACCATCGCCACCGTCGAGCCCTACACGCCTTTGGAGCTCACCGGACGCGATATCTATATCTCGGAAGGGTGCTACAACTGTCACTCGCAGATGATCCGCCCGTTCTTGTGGGAAACCATGCGCTACGGCGAAGTCTCCAAGCCCGGCGAGTTCGTCTATGACCGTCCGTTCCAATGGGGGTCCCGACGCATCGGGCCCGACCTGGCGCGTGAGGGCGGGTTGCGGACGCATCTCTGGCATTATCTCCATTTCAAAAACCCCGCCGATGTTTCCGAAAACTCCATCATGCCTCGATATCCTTGGCTTCTTTCGGGCATCATCAACTTCGATGAAATCCGTGGACGCGTCGATTCAATGGCACTCTTGGGTGTGCCCTACGGCGACCTGCTCCTTGATGGCAAGACCGTCGAGCATGCCAAAGAGCAAGCACTTGTGATTGCTCTTGAACTCGAAGAGCAAGGGGGCCCGCCGGCAGCAGAAACGATGGACAAGAAGGTCATCGCACTGATCGCCTATCTCCAACGCTTGGGAACAGATATCTCCAAAGAGCAGGGGGAAGCGATTGTGGTAGAGGAAGTGGGAGAAGAAGAGGTGTCGCCATGAGAATGACCGAGATCGTTTCGTTTTTAGACCTCTCAGTGTTCCCCAGTGTCGCTTTGGTGTTCTTCCTCATCGCGTTTATTGCGATCGTCTGGAAGACAATGACCAAATCCAGGCAAGAGAGCGAAACTCAAGCGAGTATCCCGCTCGACGATGATGTCATCTTCACGCCACGCGTTTCGATTCAATCAGACAACGACGACATGCACCATGCAGACAAGGGGGCAACCCATGGCTGATCACAATAACGATCACTACGACGAGCTGATGTCCCACAACTACGACGGGATTCAGGAATATGACAATCCCATCCCGGGCTGGTGGCACATGATCTTCTTAGGCACGGTTGTTTTCGCGGTGCTCTATGTGGTCGTTGTCCACTTCACATCCATCGTCCCCTCGCGAGATGAGGCGTATGCCAACAAAGTGGCAGCTGCGGAAGAGGCCCAGTTTGGCAAACTCCGTGAGCTGCCGATGGATGAAACCAAGCTTCGCATCATCATGGGTAATGAAGCCTGGTTGAATACCGGCAAGAGCATCTTCGATGGCACCTGTGTGGTTTGCCATGGGAAAGACGCACAGGGAATCACCGGGCTTGGGCTGAATCTCACCGATGATAACTACTTGTATGTCAAAGAGATGATGGACATCGTCGATCTCGTGGCCAACGGCACTGAAAACAAGAAAATGCCTGCCCAGACCAAACTCAACCCAAACGAGGTTGCCATGGTCTCGGCCTACGCAGCTTCGCTGCGCGGGAAAAATGTGCCCGGACCGGAAGGCTCGGACGCTGGAGAGGTTATTGCGCCGTTCCCGGCTCCTATCGTTGATGAGAACGGCGGGTAATCCCTCGTTCTCTGAGCTGATTCATACGCACGCAGGCGGGGTGATTTAGCGATAGGAGACGGCATGCCCGATGAAGTGACGAACCTCGCGCCCGAAGAGCGCGTGTTGTCCACACTCAACGAAGACGGATCGCGACGATGGGTCAATCCCCGCCCGTCAAAGGGGAAGTTTTTCTACGCACGCAGGATCGTTGCCTACCTGCTGATCGTTATCTTCTCGGCGGTGCCTTGGATTTCATTCAATGGCAAGCCGCTGATTTTCCTCGATGTTGTTCATCGGGAGTTCACATTCTTCGGCAAGACCTTCCTCCCCACCGATACGCTGCTTCTGGCAATTCTGCTCATCATCCTCTTTGTGACCATCTTCCTCATCACCGCGCTCTTCGGACGCATCTGGTGCGGGTGGGCTTGTCCGCAGACGGTCTATATGGAGTTTCTCTACCGCCCCATCGAGTGGCTCTTCAATGGTGCGCCCGGCAAACGCAAGCCCAAGAAGTTCATCGGGTTTCGCAAGTTTCTTCAGTATGCAGTTTATTTGTTGATTTCGTTGCACCTTGCCCAGACTTTTCTTTCGTACTTCGTCGGGGCGCACAATCTCAGCGAGTGGATTCTTGGATCGCCTGCGGATCACCCCGTTGCATTCATCATCGTTGCGGTCACCACCGGGTTGATGATGTTCGACTTTGCCTACTTCCGCGAGCAGGTCTGCTGCGTGATGTGTCCGTATGCGCGCATGCAGAGCGCCCTGCTCGACAAGGATTCCCTGACCATCACCTACGACAAGAATCGGGGCGAGCCTCGCGGACGGATGGTCAAGAAACCCAAATCATCGTCCGGCGAGCCGATCAATCTGCCGGTGCTCGGCGACTGCATCGACTGCACCATGTGCGTCCAGACCTGTCCCACCGGCATCGACATCCGCGACGGGCTTCAACTCGAATGTATCGGGTGTGCCCAGTGTGCCGATGCGTGCAATGTCGTGATGGAGAAGATCGGACGCCCTCTAGGGCTGATCCGGTATGCTTCCGAACGCATGATCGAAGGCGAGAAGACCCACTTTATCCGCCCGCGCGTGGTCATCTATCCGTTGATCTTGATCGGGGCCATCAGTGCTTTTGTCTTTTTACTTTCGACCAAGCCCGCAGCGGATGTGCTGTTTATTCGTGGGCAGGGGCAGGTGTTTAATATCTTAGAATCTGATGAAATTGCCAATCAAGTCCGTGTGCGGATATCGAATCGCACCGAAAAGCCCGCGACTTATACCGTGTCGATCGTTGATCCTCCCGGCGTGCGCATCGACCAGTTCTCGCCGATGGAGATTGAGGCAACCGAGACGGTTTCGGAGAATCTGCTTATCGTCGCTCCCTTCTCACTCTTTGAAGACGGGAAAATCGTGCTTTCCATCAAGATCAATGACGATCAGGGAAAATTTGAGACCATCGAAACCTATAAGATACTCGGGCCAATGAGCCTGCCAAAGGATTGAGCACATGAGCGAACAGCGCGAGCCTACCAAGGGGTTCTTTCAAATCGGCAAACACTGGCCTTGGATTATCGTCGGGATGCTCGTTGTCCATGCTTCGATCATGCTCGGCACCATCGCCTATGTCTCTGCGAAGAATGATCTCTATGTCGAGCCAGACTACTACGCCAAAGCTGTCGACTGGGATAACCAACGCGCTATGCGAGAGATGGCGGAGAACATGGGCTGGGTGATCGAGGTGCTGGTTCAGGACTCCCAGCCCGATTCGGATGCAGGACGAACAATTCAGGTCTCGATTCATGACCGGGATGGCCAACCCATCGACGGGGCGCTGGTCGAAGTTGAGTCTGTCCATCCCGCCCATGCCAACGATCGCATCAACCTCGTGCTTCTGGGAGTTGGCGATGGGCAGTATCGCAAGCCCATCGGGATGGATGTTCCCGGGTTCTGGCAGGTGAATCTGGCGATCCGGTATCAGGGAATCCAGGCGATGATCCAACGCGAGATTGAGATTCGAGAGCGATCATCGGAATAATGGATACACTGGGCATGTCCACGATTGAAACCATGGCTCCGTTGATCGCGACCGTCCTGGGGATGTCTGTGCTCGGGAGTCTTCACTGCGCCGGGATGTGCGGCGGGCTCATGTTCTTCGCGCTCGGATCCGATCAAGACCGCACCAAAAAAGCACGCATCCGCCTCCAGAGCGCCTACCACGGCGGGCGATTGCTCACCTACACACTCCTAGGCGTCATCGCGGGCATCATCGGGCAGGCGATCGACTTCGGAGGTGGATTCGTGGGCATCCAGAAGGGGGCGATGCTCTTTGCTGGGGTGATGATGATCGGGTTCGGGCTCATCACACTCGCCCGCATCCGAGGGGTGAAGATCAAGCACATCGGCGTGCCCGGCGTGGTGCGTCGGTTGATCGAACGCGCCCAGCGCAGCGCCTTCGGGTTGACCCCTTTTAAACGGGCGCTGACGATCGGTCTGCTCACCGCCTTGTTGCCCTGCGGGTGGTTGTATGCCTTTGTGTTTCTGGCAGCGGGCACCGCCAGCCCGATCTGGGGCGGGCTGACCATGACCGCCTTCTGGATGGGCACGCTCCCGGTGATGGTTTCGCTGGGCGCGGGCATCCAACTCCTCACCGGGCGACTCAACGCCAAACTCCCGATCATTACCGCGATGGCCGTGATCGTGGTGGGGGTACTGACCGCAATGGGCGGGTTCGGGGTTTCGGAGATCACCCGCGAGTCGTTGGGCATCGACGATTCACCCGATGCTGTTCCTCAAACAGGCGAGGTCGATTGCCCGCTCTGCGAAACGGAAGATGCAGATGGTGGATGACATGTCGCCAGCAGACATCCCGTGCGATCATTGCAAGCTCCCCGTGCCCGCGGGGTTGATCGAGCCCGATGCCGATCAACAGTTCTGCTGCAACGGGTGCAAGTCGGTCTGGAATGTGCTTCATGGCGCGGGGCTTGAGGGGTACTACACGGTGCGCGATGCGGTCGATGCCGACGCCCAGCGTGTGACTTCGACCCAGGCATCCTACGAGGAGCTCGACGATCCCGCCTTCCAGGGCACCTGTGTCGAGAATCTCCCCGGTGGGTACGCCCAGACCGAGCTGTTGCTCGAAGGGATGCACTGCGCTGCGTGTGTCTGGCTTATCGAACGCCTGCCCACCGTGCTCGAAGGCGTGGTTGAATCGCGCGCCAATATTCGCCGACGAACCGCCACTGTCCGGTATCGACCCGATCAGGTCAAGCTCTCCGATGTCGCTGTTGCCCTTGATCGCATCGGGTACGCTGCTCACCCTGCTCGCGGGGCAGCTGCGCGCGAGGCACGGGTCAAAGAAGACCGCAAGTTCCTCATCCGTGTCGGTGTCGCAGGCGCGATCGCGGGCAATGTCATGCTCCTGGCGATCGCCCTCCACAGCGGCGCACTCGAAGGCATGTCGGACACATGGAAAACAACCTTCCGATGGTACTCGATGATCTTGGGTGTGCTCTCTCTGCTCTGGCCCGGGCGCGTGTTTTTTACCGGCGCCATCGCTGCGGTGCGCATGCGCGTCGCCCATCTCGATATCCCGATCGGGCTTGCATTGGCGGTGGGGGGGCTCTGGGGTTCGTACAACACCATCGCAGGCACCGGCGAGATCTACTTCGACTCACTCTCCGTCCTCGTTTTCTTCTTGCTCGTCGGGCGATGGATCCAGCACCGCCAGCAACGCAACGCATCCGATCATGTCGAGCTGATGCTCACGCTCACGCCCACCAACGCCCTCAAGGTCAACGACGACGGCTCAACGACCCGCGTGCCCATCGAAGCCATCGAAGAAGGTATGCTCGTCGAGGTCGAAGCGGGCGGATCCATCCCCGCCGACGGCGTCATCGAAACCGGCGAAACCAATCTCGATACCTCCTTTATCTCTGGCGAATCTCGCCCCATCCCCGTCCGTGTTGGCGACGAAGTCGTCGCTGGGGCAACGAATCTCCGTTCGCCGATTCGCATCCGTGTCACTGCGGTGGGCGAGTCGACCCGCGTGGGCAAGCTCATGCGCCTGGTCGCCTCGGCAAGCGCGGACAAAGCCCCGATTGTCCAGTTCGCCGATCGCATCGCATCGAGATTCGTCCTCATCGTCATCACGCTTGCCGTTGCGACGCTGATCTTCTGGACGATCAAGGTCGATCTCAATATGGGCATCGAACTGGCGACGGCTTTGCTCATCGTCACCTGCCCGTGTGCACTCGGGCTGGCGACGCCGATGTCGATGGCGATTGCGATGGGACGGGCAGCCAAATCCGGGATTCTTGTCAAATCTGCATCCGCAATCGAAGCGATGGCCAAGCCTGCCATCATGATCCTCGACAAGACTGGCACCATCACCCAAGGGCAAATGCGCCTCGTCCAAGCCGAGTGTACCCCCCAGCTTCTCAAGATGGCTGGCGCAATCGAGATGCACTCGAACCACCCGATCGCCCGCGCGATCGTAGATTCAATCGACGAGGAAGATCGACTCGAAGCGACTGATATCAACCAGGCCATCGGCGAGGGGGTCTCGGGCGTGGTTGATGGGCAAACGATCACCATCGGCTCGCCCGCCTACATCGACTCGATCCATCCCCTCGATCCCAATGCCCAAAGAGCCATCGCCCAGATGATCGAGCGCGCCCTGACCCCTGTGGTGATCCACTCGAGAGCGCTGGGCTTTGGTGTCTTGGGTATCGGCGATCCCATCCGCGACGAAGCGCCCGATGCGATCCGGGCCCTCGAAGATGCCGGGTGGAATCTGAGCTTGTGCTCGGGCGATCATCCTCAGATTGTCGCCTCCGTGGCCAAAGAGGTCGGCATCGCCGAGGCTGCCGGGTCTGTCACGCCCGAGGGCAAAGCCGATCGCGTGCGTGAGCTCCAATCGAGTGCCCATCGCCGGGTCGTGATGGTCGGCGACGGAGTCAACGATGCTGCTGCCCTCGCCAGCGCCGATGTGGGCATCGCAGTCCACGGCGGGGCCGAGGCCTCGCTCGAAGCTGCCGACATTTATCTCACCAAGCAGGGCGTCTGGCCTTTGGTCGCCCTGAGCTCGCTCAGCACCCACACCATGCGCACGATTCGCATCTGCCTTGTTTTTTCGGTGTGCTACAATGCCATCGCCGCGATGCTCGCGATGACCGGCATTATCAATGCCCTCATCGCTGCCATCATCATGCCCATCAGCTCGCTCACCGTCGTCGCGCTGAGCACACGCAAGTGGAATGGGCCAAGTCAATAGGAATGGGTAATGTCTGTATTGTTCATCATGATCCCCGTTGCGTTGATCCTCGCGGGGATCGGCATCGTCGCCTTTGTCATCGCAGTCAAGCGCGGGCAGTTCGACGACCTCGACACCCCAGCCATCCGCGCGGTCTTTGACGACGACGAGACCATCCCACCGCGCGAATCATCTGTCCAATCGAACCCATCGAACCAACCCGACGAGGAAACCCAAGCCGATGTCTAAAACCAAACTCGTTTCAATCTCATGCTGGTCAGCTGCTCTTCTTGGCGCTGCGGTGCTCATGCCCGGCTGCGATGGAACATGCTCATCGACCCCGCCACCAACAGCGACCGGCGTTTCTTGGACGCCGATGCCAAGCGATCAACTCGACGAGCAAGCCAGCGCCCAGCTCGCCCGGGCGCTCCAAGCCCGCACCGAGATGGAATCGGCGCTCAAAGCCAAGCTGATGGGCTCGATCCAGGCCGACGGTGTTCAAGGGGCCATCGAGGTGTGCTCGACCATTGCCCCCGAGATCGCTTCGCAGATCGGCGCCGACCATGGCGTTTCGATCGGGCGGACTTCATTCAAGCTCCGCAACGATGCCAATACACCTCCGTCATGGATGGAATCGGTGGTCGAAGCGCGCCAAGATGAGCCGACGACCTTCATCGGCTCCGATGGAACGCTCGCAGCGACCTACCCCATCAAGATCGCAGCTGCATGTCTGGTGTGTCATGGCGATCCAGACACCATCGCTGACGAGGTGCGCGCGTCGATCGAAGCGATCTATCCCAACGACCAAGCGACCGGGTTTGCACTCGGTGATTTGCGAGGCTGGTTCTGGGTCGAAGTCCCGCAGCAATAGGCTCGAAAGCTTGTAGAAGCTGCTTGTAGAAGCTGCGAAGGCAATCGGGGATTGTGCGGGGAGATCGGGAAAATGGAGCGGAGGAGAGTCGAACTCCCGGCCTTTCGATTGCGAACCGAACGCTCTACCAACTGAGCTACCGCCCCGATCAATACATTCTACACCCGGCGGTCCGCTGAATCATCCGCTCCCCGTTGCCCTTGGCTTGTTTCTCACCTGTCCATTCTCAATAATCAATCATGCCCCTTTCTGAGCACCCCCTCTCCCCACAACCCGCTGTCGAAATCGATCATGTCTCCTACACCTATCCCGCGAGGGGGTTTGATGTCCTGCCTGTCCCGGCGATCGAAAATGTCCACTTCACGATCGACCAATCCACCAAGCTCGGCATCCTGGGCCCCAACGGCGGGGGCAAGTCCACACTCATCAAACTCATCTTGGGCATCATCAAACCAACCACAGGCACCATCCGTGTCTTTGGACAAGCGCCCGCCCAAGCACGCCAGAACGGGCTCATCGGATACCTCCCTCAGCGCATCGAAGCCGACCGCTCATGCCCCATCAGCATCGAGCAGGTCGTCGGGCTTGCCCGCGCCTGCCATACCAAACCCTGGAAGAAACTCACCCAGGGCGACCAGGCAGCGATTGACCGAGCCATCGAACTCGTGGATCTCCAGGCTTTGGCGACCCACCCCATCGGGGCGCTCTCAGGCGGACAACTCCAACGCGTGATGATCGCCCGCGCCATCGCCAACAACCCCAAGCTCCTCGTCCTCGACGAACCAACCGTCGGGGTCGATATTGCCGGGCAACAACGCTTTGGTCAGCTCATCGAAACCCTTCACAAAGAGCTCGATCTCACCGTCATCGTCGTCTCCCACGACATGCGCGCCATCGCCGCCGTCGCCGATCGCGTCGCCTGCCTCTCGCGTTCGCTCCACTTCCACGCCGCCCCCGACGGGCTGACCCCCGCGGTGCTCGCCCAGGTCTTCGCCCACGATGTCGCCGGCGTCTTTGGTGACATCCACATCGATGCCCACTTGGCCGACGGGTGCGATGATCCATCGCACGCCCACCAACACCAACATGACTGCGGCTGTGATGAGAAGGGGGCGGAATCATGAACGACTTTGCCCCCGCCATCATCGCGGCCCTTGTGATTTCGCTCATGGGCGGCGCGTTGAGCGTCTTCGTCGTGCTCAAACGATTGGCCTTCATCGGACAGGGCATCTCCCACGCGGCTTTCGGAGGCGTGGGCATTGCTCTTGTTCTCGGGGTGTATAGCTCAACGATGATGGGGGCGATCGGTCAGCTCGGGATTGTTGTCGCTTTCAGTATCTTGGCAGCACTCTGGATCGCCGCCCTGACCCGTACTCATCATGGACGAGCCGATACGGCCATCGGTGTTGTCCTTTCCGCGTCGATGGCTTTGGGGTTTGTTCTTTTCACTGTTGCCGAATCCGGGCATGCCCACGATGAAACGGGTGCTGCCGAGCATCAAGACGGGCACCACCTTATCGAAGAAATCCTCTTCGGCAACATCCTCGACACCGATTGGCCCAGAGCATCAATCGCCATCGTGGTTGCGATTGTCATTCTTGCGATTGTTTGGTTCATCCGCCGTCGGCTGCTCTTCTGGGCCTTTGATGAACCCGTCGTTGATGCTTTCGGACTCAGCGCCAAGGGCCTGACCAATCTGTTTCTGGTTCTCCTCGCCTTGGCCATCGTGATGGCCATGCAAATCGCAGGCGTCGTGCTGGCGGCTGCGATGCTCGTGCTTCCCGGTGCCGCCGCCCTCAACTTGAGCGCTCGACTCAAGCCTGTTTTCATGTATTCGATCCTCATCGCGGTCGGTGGGGCAGCTTTGGGGATGTTCATCGGCATCGAGAGGTCATATCCCATCGGCCCAACCATTGTCCTTACCCAAAGCGTGATGTACCTCGTCACCCTTGCAGCCAAGTTCACACCGGGCAGATCATCCTGACTGCTCGCCAAAGCCAGAGAAAGAACCACCATGAAAGCAGAAACCATCCTCGCCGAGTTCAACAAAATCCGTAAAGATCTCGACGAAGACAAATCCGATCTCGAATGGCTCACCTTGCACCACGCCTTCTGCTTCATCTCCTACAAGATGGGTGAGTTCCAAGCCTACCTCGACGATCAAGCTGCCCGCGGCGCCTTCGACGAGTTCGAAGACTAACGCTCAACTCGCCTCCCCGGGGTTTCCGGGGGAGCACCCATAGGGGTGGCTGTGCCGAGCAAAGCGGGGT
>WFPK01000104.1 GCA_015487555.1 Phycisphaerales bacterium | reverse complement strand
CCGCCACCGATACCTGACGGTTTGTTAACCAGATGTTGTTGCCAAAGTCGACCTCAGGAGAGGCAAATATCATCCTTTTTGACCCATTCAGGGCTTGTTAACGGCTCGGAGGAAATCTCAAGCTGTTCCAGGCCTCCTCAAATCCGTTTGGATTTGAAGAGACTTGCTTCAAACGCCATCGCAAACCGCGGTGGCGTTTTTGTTTGCAGGTGTCTTTGTCTCCAGCCGATGCGACATACCCGCAGCCCGCTCGGTCCGGATTTACCTCCATCGGGCATCGAACCAAAACACAGCCCCTTTGGCGACAACCCCGGGCCAAACTCGCAGATTCATGCCCCTCGCTGGATAAACGCCCTCAGCCAGTCATGACCCACAACAAAAATCTTGTTGCCTCTCTGGGCGATTTGCGTTCTGTAAGGGTTGCTCGGACGGGGTTTTTCTTTATACTGTGCCCCGAGTATGTTCTCAGCCTCGGCGTGTGGTGGTGATGTTACTTCATGAACAGGGCTGTTGGATTGGGTGTGACGCAGCACCCAACAATGGCAGCCGGATGTTTCCGCTGCGCGTCATATTCCGATACGCTTACGAAACAACCAAAGAAAAAGGATAAGGAAAGGAAGGGTATACCATGTCAAATCTGAAACTTCAGCCCGGGCTGTTCGCAGCAACTGCACTATTCGCGGCTGCTGCACAAGCCCAAGTGCTGCTTACGGTGGATCTGTCCGTGGTCAACCAGGTCACAATCAGCGCAACCGATGGTCTCGCTGCCAATACTGTATCGGGCGATGTTTTCATCGGTGTTTACCTTGACAATTTCTACGCCGGCGAAGGAGGCGGTCTCTTTGGAGATCTTGTTTCAGGCGATCTCACCAACGCCGAGAATCCGTCAAATTTCGAACCGTACCTGTTCCGAAGCGGGTTTGGAAGCGACGCGGGGCTCAACATCTACAACTTCTCCGACGATCCCACCGTCACTTTTACCGCAGGCTCACTGGCGTTCGTGGGTTCTGCGACATGGGATCTGGATGCGGATGAGTACGCCGACATGCTTGCTGGCAACAGCAGTGGCGATATCTATTTCCCAGCCGACTCGTCCGGCGATGTCCCCAACGCGGCATTCCTCGGGACATACAGCGTCATCGTCCCCGCCCCCGGCGTGCTGCCTCTGCTGGGCATCAGCCTCGGTGCCGGCGTGATCCGACGCAGACGCTGATCGAACAAGGATTTCTCAACATCAGCCGCCCTTCGCCCGCCCTTCACGATGGAAGGGCGGTTTTCCATTGGGCGCATGACTCCTCAGGCATGTGGCCAACGATCTCACAGCCGAACCTCCACAGCCGATCCTATTCACGCAAACGCCCAAGAGCCCATGCCCTCGGGCCTTGTCCCAAAGCCAAAGTGCTTGCGAACATCCCGTGTTCAGAGAACAAATGACCTGCCTCGAACTCTCTACCATTTCTATGCAAAGCAAGATACGACTTGCCGAAGGTGCCCAAGCCCTGGCCTCTGCATTCGGGAGCACTTATCCGTCGGAATACCGTTTGAGGAATTGGCTCTCCGATTCCATGCTCCCCACCAGCACCATCTCGTGGGCAGCTTCGAGGACCATGTGCGGAGAGGGGTTGATGACCAACTCGGTGTTGCTGTTCCGGACCGCCAAGATGGTGCAACCGGTCTTTTCCCGGACACCCGATTCGACGATCGTCTTGCCTGCGAGCGAGCGGGGAACGCCCAAGCGAAACACATCGAGCCCCTCTGCGATCGTGACGATGCGCCTGCCTTTGATGAGGTTGAACAGGCTCGTGGCCCCCATCGACGCATAGCTGAACACGAAGTCGGCACCCGCGCGGTGCAAAGTCTCGGTGTTGCGCTCGAGCGTTGATCGGCAGATAATCAGAATATCAGAACGCACCGATCGGCAATAAATCGCAGCGTAGGTGTTGAGGTTGTCGTCGTGTGTGGTGATGAGCACGGCGGGCGCATCATCGAGCCCGGCCTCTCTGAGTACCTGAGGATCAGTCGCATCGCCGACGATCGTACGCTGGGGGTCATGGGTCTTTCCAGGGTTGCGCTCGATGATACGGTAGTCCACACCCCGAGCAGCCAAGGCCCGGGCAGCTGCCCGCCCGACGCGACCGCCGCCGAGAATGACTACAGGCTTAACCGAGATGTTATAGATCGCAAAGTGCTCATCATATTGAGCAAACTGCTCGGCCGATCCGGCCAACAGCATGATCGTATTCTCCCCCACAAGTGTGTCGGGGGTGGCGTTCTGGAAATCTCCGCGATCCCACACACCAATAACACTGACACCCAAATCGCTCAGGCGATTTTCTCGGAGAGTCTTGCCCACCAGCGGGGTTCGGCTGGCATTGGCCTCGGCGATAAGGAGCCCATCGACTGATCCAACGACATGGGTAAGGGCGTCGCCTCCGACCATACACCGGGCGAGCGCCTTGCCCATCATCTCGGCAAGGTTAAGAACGCTCGTCGCACCGGCCTCTTCGAGCACTTCAAGCGAGGTCTCTTTATCTGCCGTCGCTGCCAAGGGAACATCAGGTGCGACTTGCCGAACGGTAAAGGTGATGTTCGTGTTGACGATGTCGTCTTGTGTCGAGACGACCAACGCCGCCTGGTCAGCCCGGGCCAAGCGGTATGTCTCGGGATCGTCGAGGTGTCCGAGAACGATACAAACACCCTGGTCATGAAGTCTCATCGCCTGGTCGATCTCGGGCACAAGCAGGACATACTCATAGTTGAACTGTTCGAGTTTGCGGATGAACGATGACGAAACCGGGTCGTCGTGCGTCAGGATGACATGCCCTTTGGTATCGGGGGGGAGCTGGCGCGGGGTACGGGCAGCAGCCTGGGCTTCGACCCAAGGCATATAAAAGAACTGGATCACAGTAAATGGAAGCAAGATGAGCAAGAAGACCACACCGGTGAGCAGCACGATGATGGAGAACACACGCCCGAGATCGCTGTGGAAGGTGATATCACCGAACCCGAGCGTAGACATGACTGTGAGTGTCCAATAGAAACCCGTAAGCCAACTGTGCTCTTGCCCCTCTCGCAACATGATGAGGTGGAACAGGACGCTATAGATGCCGACCAATGTTCCCAGCACAAGGAATAAACGCACCAAGACACGGATGTTGCGCTTGGCGCTTCGTGGCTGATGCATCTGGGCGATCTGGACCGAAATGTTCTTCATAAGAGCCTCTTGACGGGTGGGCAGATGGTAGCCGTATTTGAGGGGGGATTCCTAGGTCGTGTCTGACAGCTCAAAAACATCCCATCGGGTGCCACGACTCGCCCGAAGGGCGCAGTCGTGTTTCTTGATGGCGGAAAAACCAAAGCACGACTGCGCCCTTCGGGCGAGTCGTGGCACCCAGATTCGGAGTGATAAACGAGCCTTCAGACACGACCTAGCAACGGGCTGGGGACACCAATTCCCATAAGGAAAGAGGCAGGAAATACATTCCTCGTTCCCAAAGTGTGCCTCTCCCTTTCTTTGCACGATTTGTGCGCACAGATTCTGCCCTTTCGCGGCAAGCATTTTTACGCTACCCTCTCAGAATGCCCACCCATTTCCAACCCGGACTCAACATCGCACACAGGCACCTCGCCTGCAGCCTCATCGAAACCGTCCTCAAAGCACTCGATCCACAAACTGCCCTCGCCAAGCACTTCGACCCAACCATCTTCACCCGCCCCACCCACATCCTCGCCTTTGGCAAAGCCTCGATCCCGATGACCAACGCCGCCATCGCGTGCCTAGGCGATCGCTTCGCCCGCGCCACCGTGATCTCCACGCCCCAGCTCTGCGCACAGACCCAGTTCAAAAACCCGCTCGTCGAGTTGCTCCCCGCTGACCATCCACTCCCCTCCCGGCGCAACATCGACGCTGCCAACCGACTCATCGAGCACGCCAAGTCCATCCCAAGTAACCACCAAGCCCTCATCCTCATCTCCGGCGGCGGCTCGGCACTCCTCTGCGCCCCACGCGATGGCATCACCCTCGAACACATCATCCAAATCACCAACACCCTGCTCAAAGCCGGCGCACCGATCCAGGAGATCAACCGCGCCCGCTCGAAGCTCGAAACCCTCAAAGCAGGCGGGCTTGCAAACATCCTCGATCATGTCGCCCAAGCCGATGCCTTCGTCCTCTGCGATGTCATCGGCGACGACCGATCAACAACCCTGCAAACCATCGCCTCAGGGCCAGTCGCTGTCCCATCCATCAACCACACCATCATCGCCAGCAACCAGACCGTCCTCGACACCCTCATCGCATGGCTTGCCCGCCAGCACATCAACCTTGTCGATACCCAACGCCAGGCGATCGGGCCCGCAGCCGACCTGGGCAAAGCACTCGCCCGAAAACTCATCAACTCCAACCCCCACCCACCATTCGCTGCCTGCCTCGGAGGCGAACCCACCGTCGATACCACGACCTCCACCAGCACCCAGGGCTCGGGCGGGCCGATGCTCGAGCTCGCACTGGCGGGCGCATTGGAACTCGCCCGAACCGATTTCCGATGGACCATCATCACCTTCGCAACCGACGGCATCGACGGCCCAACCGACGCGGCAGGCGCCATCATCACCAGCGACATGCTCACCCCCGATCGCCTTGAACACATCGGGATCGCACTCGATGCGCACAACACCCTGCCCATGTGCGATCTGCTCGGAGCCACCATCCGCACCGGGCAAACCGGCACCAATGTCAACGACCTGGCCATCGCCATCCGCTGGGACGATGGCGAAGCAAACGCGCTACCCACCCAACCCCCCACCAAATAATCCGAAAAACACAAAGAAAACACACGAATTCACAAGAACAAAACCCCAAAAAACTGGTTTAGTTACAGATTCGCCCTATTCTTTCTCTCCCCGGAACGATACAAAGAAGAAGTGCCAATGGAGGCACCCCGGGAAATGGAGATGAAAAGCATTCATGGCTAAGCAAGACGATAAGTTCACGATGGAAGCGATTGTGGTGGAAGCACTTCCAAACGCAATGTTCAAGGTCCGCCTGCCCAACGAGCAGCAATCCGAAATCCTCGGGTATGTCTCAGGCAAAATGCGCAAGCACTACATCCGAATCCTCCCGGGCGACACCGTCACCGTCGAAATCTCCCCCTACGACCTCACCCGCGCACGCATCACCTACCGGCGCTGAGTCGAATCAACCACGATCAAAAATAAAGCCATCCCAACGGATGGCTTTTTCAATGCACCCAGTTTTCAATGCACTCAAACAGAACACTCAATCAGGTTCAGCAATCGAGGAATGAAACCACCCCGGTGCCGATGTCATACACCGCACCCACAATCATCATCCCATCATCGTTGCACAGATCAATGAGCACCTGCGATTGCTCCCGAAGCGACTTGACCGAGTTGCGGACATTGGCCTCGATGGTCTGATCGACAATGTGCGCCTCGTCGGTTTCGAGATCAACCGACACCCCGATATGCTCGACAATGGTTTTCATCCCCGCTGACAGATCGGCCGTCTGGGCGGTCAATCCTGAAGCAAGCGTCTTGACCGTCGCCTGCACCGCCCCGCAGCAGGTGTGCCCCATCACCACGACCAATCGAGGCCCAAACTGTACCGCTGCGAACTCGGTGCTGCCAAGCTCCAAAGGCGTCACAATATTGCCCGCGATCCGGATCACGAACATATCACCCACCCCTCGATCGAACACGATCTCAGGGGGCACCCGCGAATCCGAACACCCAAGCACCACCGCGAAGGGCTCTTGGTTGTCCACCATTTTGTGCGTCCGATGAATCTCGGCGGATTTCCCAGAAACGAATCGCGCATTGCCTTCTTTGAGTAGCTCGAGCGCGTCAACTGCTGGAATCATGTGATATCACTCCGATTGAAGCCAAATCGCTTTGACAAAGCCATAGGTGCTCCCCCCTTTGCGGGTCACACGCGGGACAATATAATCAACCCGAGGCTCAAAGTCCATTTCACTGGCACCAAGCCCTTGGATTTCGCCATCCTTCACCGTCACATGGAATCGACGAATCAGTTTATCATCCGCATTGCGAGTGATTTCGAGGGTGTATTTTCCATCAGTCTCGGTCCAATCGCTGAGCATATAAGGCATCGCGTTGGGGATTTCTCGTTTGGTATGCGGGTGATACAGGCTGACCTTGGTTTGTTCATAATGCCCCTCGCTGAAGACCCCTTGGGTCTCCTTGGAATGGGCAACAACCTCGCCGTCCTTGTTTTTGAGTTTGGCAGAGAACATATCCTTGCTCTCGCCTTCAGCAAGGTCTTTGCCGCCGAGCCAGAAGTGCAGCTCAGGGTACGGCTCGTCCTTCCAGGTGTTCATCGTCAGATACCCATAAACCTGCCACATCCCCAAGAACCGGTAGGTCTTGACGGGGTCGAACGGATCGTCCCCTGCGGATGTTTCTTCAAGCATCACCGCAAGCCGACTCACCGGCTTGCCATCGATCAGATAAACAATGTTGTACACCCCGGGCTCGGTGAGCTTGAAATCCGCCGGGCCCACCTCGCTGAGCCGGGCAAACACACCATCACGAAACCGAGGCTCAGGATAAAACTTGTAGCTCTTGATGACCGTGTTCTGCGCATCGGTCACGACGACCGCTGCGTTGATCTCCCCTTCGGGCGCAAAGGCGAGATCAATATCCCGAATGCTGATCAACCCCGACTCATCATCGAAGTAAGTATTGAGCATCGACTGGTAAGTAAACGCAGGCTCGGGCGCTCCATCAGCCAAAGTCGAGAGCCCCAACAACACCAACACTGCGTACCTGGTCATGCGAATCATCACGGGCTCCCTTTAGTGAAATGTACCTATGTAAAACAAGCTGGTCACAATGATCCGCCTGAATCAGACCAGCCCGAACCGGATCAGCCTGAACCGATATTCATCCGGTTGACTGTCCAACTTCCCCCGCGAAGGATCAGAAAGCCACCCGCTTATTCCAGATGGCTCAACAGCATCCATGCGTTTTTTGCGTGTATTTCTTGTCGCCGAATCGCCAGGTCCACACTGGGTTGATCGCCATCAGCCTCCGCAGACTCAATCACTTTTTGGGCAACCTCACCGATCGTTTTCTGATCCGCAGCAAGATTACGGACCATCTGAATCGCATCAGGATGACCATTTTCTTCTTCGACAGAACTGAGCTTGGCAAAGGCGGTACAACTTGCCGGAGCAAAGGCACCCACTGCCCGAATACGCTCAGCGATCTCATCGACCGCTGCTGCGAGTTCTGTGTATTGGGTCTCAAAGAGCAAGTGGAGCGACGAGAACATCGGACCAGTGACATTCCAGTGATAGTTGTGGGTCTTGATATACAGCGTATAAGTACTCGCAAGAAGTTTCGAAAGATGCTCAACCGTCTTCTCATTGGCTTGATGGGACACACTATTCTCCTTTATGAAGGTCAGGTCTACCCAAAGGCCTCATGACCCGAATGCAAACTTGCACAAGAGCTTGAAGCCTCTTTCAAAATCGGGGTGACTGTCCGAACTTCGAACCGCTGCGAGGGATTGTAGAGCCGTTCGTGACTAGTTTTCTTCTGCCCCCGCCGCCGTATCTCTTGCAGGCTGGTCAAATACTGCAAGAATCAGCCTGATCCCATGCTCCTGTCAGAAATGGTGCTTCTGCTCTGTTTCTGTTTTTTTCCAGCGCTCGGGCGCACTGATGTCAGAGAAATACTGGCGTCTCGTTTGACCACACTCGATTTATCGCTATGATATTCGCATATGTGCATATGATGCAAAGGAATTCCAAATATGATTCACCTCGACCAACATGAAAGAGCTGAGCTGCTTCGGGCCATCGCGCATCCAACCCGACTCGCTGTACTCGAAGAGTTGCGCAAGGGTGTCCGATGTGTGAGTGATATCAAGGATCTACTCGAGATTCCCCAGCCCAATGTTTCGCAGCATCTGACCATCTTGCGAAAAGAGCGGCTCGTGTCGTACTACATCGATGGCAAACTGCGTTGCTACTACCTGACACGACCGAGCTTGGTTGAATCACTTCTGGATTTTCTCAATGGTGAGTATCCAGTAGAAACATTAACACACGATGAGGTGTGTGGCTCCAAAGCTGATTGACGCACGAAATAGCAACCAACTGAAAGGAAATAAACAATGCTCTTGCTTACAACAAAACCAGCGATTCTGATGGCGACTCTGGGTATTGCCGTGTTCTCGGGTTCACTCCTCAACACAACGGCACAGAACGCAACCACTCAACCTGCAGATGCCTCCTCGGCCTCTGCGGCAAATCAACCACAAGGAGAATGCGATATGGGACCTGACATGATGAAAAAAATGATGGGCAAAATGAACGGCGGCAAGGGCATGGCGGGCATGTGCCCGATGTGTGAAGGCATGATGGGGGCGAAGGGTGGAGATGGAGATATGATGGCTCAGTGCCAGGGGATGATGGAAAAGATGGGCATGCCCGAAGACATGGTCAACCGCTGGCAAACCATGATGCATACGCCGATTTTTATGGATAGTCCGTGCGCCATCTACGGGCAATCGGCGAGGCTTGATCTCACTGATGAGCAGAAGCAACAACTGATCGACATCGAGAATGAAGCCAGAGCCAAGTCAATGGCGATACTCACTGACGAGCAGCGCGAGACGCTCGGCGATCTTCCTGATAAACCGATGCCAATGATGAAAATGTGCAATGAAATGCAGTCACGCATGATGCCCATGATGAAAGACAAGATGAAAGGCATGATGAGCGGTATGGGCAACGCTGATGGCGACAAAGGAAGCGGTGGATGTTGCTCGGGTAGTGATTCCTGAGCACTTAAACCAATAAGAACACTGCCGCTCGACCATAGATGGTGCATGAAAACTTGCGGGCATCGGAACTGATCCAGAGTAAGGGCGGGTCTGCGCCGGTGCCCGAATGCCGCGGGCTTCTGTAAAATCGGGATGAGAGGATTCGAACCTCCGACCTTCTGACCCCCAGTCAGACGCGCTAACCAAGCTGCGCTACACCCCGGATTCGGCCCATTGAGCCGACAACAAGCATAGCGCACAACCCACGCGATGCCAACCCACCAACCCGCGCATATCCTCATCACATGCCCACCGCCAACCCCGCCTCGATCCTCATCCAGAACGCCCGCGTCATCGACCCCGCTTCAGGGTTTGACCAGACCTGCGACCTGCTCATCGAACAGGGCGTCATCCGAGCGATCGGGCCCGGGATCGCCGATTCGGGTACCAATCCTGATGTGGATCGTGTGATTGACGCTTCGGGGCTCATCGCTGCCCCCGGGCTCATCGACCCCCATGTCCACCTCCGCGATCCGGGGCAAACCCACAAAGAAGACATCGAATCGGGCACCAAGGCAGCCGTCGTCGGCGGGTTCACCACCGTCTGCTGCATGCCCAATACCAACCCCTGCCTCGATACCCCCGAGATCGTCGAATCCATCGCAGCCAAGGCCGACAAAGTTGGGCACTGCCGAGTCTTCAGCGTCGCAGCTGCCACCATCGGACGCAAGGGGCAAGAACTCGCTCCGATCATCGCCTGCGACCAGGCCGGCGCAGTCGGTTTTTCCGACGATGGCGATGTGGTCGAATCGGCTGCCATGATGCGCACCGTCTTCCAGACCATCGCCCCCACCGGCAAAGCCTTCATGCAGCACTGCCAGGAACTCACCCTCACCAAAGATGCCGTCATGCACGAGGGCAAAGTATCCGCCAAGCTCGGGCTCGTCGGTTGGCCTCGCGTTGCAGAAGAACTCATCATCGAGCGCGACATCATGCTCAACGCCGGGATCAACTGCCGATACCACATCCAACATATGTCCTCGGGCAACTCGGTACAACTCGTCGCCCGTGCGCAAAAACTCGGCCAACCCGTCACCGCTGAAGCCTCGCCCCATCATCTGCTCCTCACCGACCAGGCCATCGAAACCCTGGGCACCGCTGCCAAGATGAACCCCCCACTGCGCGAAGCATCCGACATGCAGGCCCTTCGCCAAGGCGTCGCCGACGGGATCATCACCATCCTCGCCACCGACCACGCCCCCCACCACAGCGACGAAAAAGCCAACCCAATGCCCAGTGCACCCTTCGGCATCATCGGACTCGAATCCGCACTTGGGCTCTATCACAAAGCCCTCGTCGAAACCGGGCACATCGACCTGCCCAAACTCATCGAACTGATGACCATCAACCCCGCCAAACTCTGCAACCTCGATACCCAAGGACTCGGCAAACTCACCATCGACGGCCCCGCCGACATCACCCTCATCGACCCGGCTCACTCTTGGACACTGGGTCTAGACGATCTGGCTGGAAAATCAACCAATACACCATTCCTGGGATGGGAGATGGCGATTCGACCGATGATGACCATCGCGAAAGGTATCATCCGATACGACCGCACGGGAGGCTAAGTGGCAATCCTCAAACGCATCTGGAACACACGCGAGATCAGCATCGCTGTCCTGGCGATCCTCACCATCGCAGCGCATCTGATCCTCCGCTTTGGCACCGACGCCTCCGAGTTTACCTACACCCTCCCCCTATTGATCTGCCTGTTCGTCGGCGGCACGCCTCTGGTCATCGAGCTCGGCGCCAAAGCCTTCCGCAAAGAGTTCGGGTCCGATCTGCTCGCCGGCATCTCGATCGTCACCGCGATCCTCCTCGATGAATACCTCGCCGGCTCGATCGTTGTCCTGATGCTCTCAGGCGGCGAGGCGCTCGAAGAATACGCGGTCGCCAACGCGTCGAGCGTGCTCAAAGCGCTCGCCAAACGCATGCCTTCGATCGCCCATATCAAAGTCGATGGCACACTCACCGATGTACCCCTCGATGAGGTCAAAGTCGGCGATCATGTCACGATCTTCCCCCACGAAACCTCACCCGTCGATGGCATCGTTGTCGATGGGCACGGCGTGATGGACGAATCCTACCTCACCGGCGAGCCCTACATGATGTCCAAAGCGCCGGGATCGTCTGTCTTCTCAGGCGCAATCAACGGCGAGTCCGCCATCACCATCGAAGCAACCAAACCGGCACACGATTCTCGGTACGCCAAAATCATGCAGGTCATGATCGAAACCGAGCAGCAAAAGCCTCAGATGCGCAGGCTCGGCGATCAACTCGGCGCCTACTACACGCCCCTGGCGGTCACACTCGCCCTCTTCGCCTGGTTGATCTCGGGCGATCCCACCCGGTTCCTCGCCGTGCTGGTTGTGGCAACGCCTTGCCCGCTGTTGATCGGTATTCCTGTCGCGATCATCGGGTCGATTTCGTCGTGTGCCAAACGAGGGATCATCATCAAGGACCCCGGTGCGCTCGAAACCATCGACACCTGCAAGACCATCATCTTCGACAAGACCGGCACTTTGACCTATGGCACACCGGCCGTCACGCAGATCATCACCGCGCCGGGGACCGACAAATGCAAACTGCTCTCACAAATTGTCTCACTCGAACGCTACTCCAAGCATCCCCTCGCCGACGCGATCGTGAGCGAAGGCGAACGGGCTGGCGCTTCAATCCTCGAACCAACCCAAGTCTCCGAAAAACCCGGCGAAGGGCTCACCGGCACCATCGACAACACCCAAGTCCTCATCACCTCCCGAAAAACCCTCGCCCAAATCGACCCCGAGGGCGCCAAGCAACTCCCCGAGCAGACTGCCGGGCTTGAATGTGTCGTCGTTGTCGATGGCAGGTACGCCGGGACCGTCCAGTTCCGTGATGAACCCCGCAAAGAGGGCGAGCTCTTCATCCGCCATCTCCAATCCAAGCACCACTACGAAAAAGTCATGCTCGTCTCAGGCGATCGACGCTCCGAGGTCGAATACCTCGCCGAGCAGGTCGGCATCACCGAAATCCACGCCGAGCAGACACCCGAGCAGAAGGTCGAGATTGTCCGCAAAGAATCCGAATCGGCGAAGACCTGCTTCGTCGGCGACGGCATCAACGACGCCCCGGCATTGACCTTGGCGACCGTCGGGATCGCCTTCGGGCAGGCATCGGACATCACCACCGAAGCGGCTGGCGTGGTCATCATGGACTCCTCGCTCGAACGCGTCGATGAGTTTTTCCACATCGCCCGCCACATGCGCCGCATCGCGTTGCAATCGGCCGTCGGAGGCATGGCGCTGAGCATCATCGGGATGATCCTCGCGGCGATGGGGATTTTGTCGCCCGTCTGGGGGGCGGTCTCGCAAGAGGTCATTGATGTCTTCGCGGTGGGCAATGCGCTCCGGGCCGCCTTTCCGCCGAGCGTGCTTTCGGATATCGACGAGCATCATTGAGAACTCACTATCGCACCGACCTATAGTGCGCTCAGAAACATTCACTGCCTCCGATCAACAATCGCAGGCCCAGTTTACAAGCAGAACGGAATCACAGCATGAGCATCAAAATCGGAATCAATGGCTTTGGACGCATCGGACGCTTGGTCTATCGCATCGCCGCCAACACCCCGGGAATCGAAGTCGTTGCCATCAATGACCTTGTGCCCGCAGACAACCTCGCCTACCTCCTCAAATACGACACCATGCACGGGCGATTCCTCATCGACGCCAAGCCCGCCGAAATCGCCGCAACCGAAAACTCCTTCACCGTCAACGGGCAAGTCACCAAAACCACCGCCGAACGCGACCCCGCCAAGCTCCCCTGGGGCGATATGGGCGTCGATTATGTCCTCGAATCCACCGGGTTCTTCACCGCTGCCGACGATGCCCAAAAACACATCGACAACAACGGATGCAAGCGCGTCCTGCTCTCGGCCCCGACCAAAACCCCCGATGCGGTCAAAACCCTCGTCCATAAGGTCAACTGCGCCCAGTATGACCCCGCGAGTGACCACATCATCTCCAACGCCTCATGCACCACCAACTGCCTGGCACCGATCACCAAGGTGATCCTCGACAACTTCGGCATGGTCGAAGGCTTGATGACCACCATCCACGCCGCCACCGCGACACAACCAACCCAAGACGGTCCATCCAAGAAAGATTGGCGAGGCGGACGCAACGCCTACATGAACATCATCCCCTCATCGACCGGCGCTGCCAAAGCTGTCGGGCTCTGCCTGCCCGCAACCGTCGGCAAGCTCACCGGGATGGCCTTCCGTGTGCCCACCGCCGATGTCTCATGTGTTGATCTCACCTTCCGCACCGAGAAGGCAACGACCCTCGCCGAGATCAACGCCGCGATGAAGGCTGCTGCCGATGGGCCGATGAAGGGCGTGCTTGGATATACCGAAGAAGATGTCGTCTCCGCCGATTTTATTGGCGATCCGCACTCGTCGATCTACGACGCGGGCGCAGGCATCGAACTCAACGCCAACTTCTTCAAGATCGTCTCGTGGTATGACAATGAAGCCGGGTATTCCCACCGGTGCATCGACATGCTCAAGATGATGGGCGAAAAAGACGGGCTCTAAGCAGCAGACCGTTTGGCAAACAGCTCGATCACAATCATGGGCTGCCGAGCTCGATGAGTGCTCTTTGGAGTCTCGCCTGCTCGGCAGTTATTCTTTGTATCGCCTGGGCATACACATTGAACGCTTCAACCAACTCGTCATCCACCTCGGGGCTGAACATGATCGACCCGGCATCATCGACGCCGTACTGATCCCATGTCTGCTGAAGAATCGTCAGGTACCCCCTCATGTTGGCGTACATCTCACGATCCGTCTTACGGATCTGCTCGATCAGCCCGATCTTCATATCGAGTTCAACGCTCCCCGAGTTCTCGTCAATCTCGCGGATCAGGGCGGGGAGCTCATCGTCCATCTTGTTGTTCAAGGCATCGAGCAGCTCGACGAGCTCGAGTCGGCGATCGAACCCTTCGAGCTCATAGATCGTCGAAGCATCGAGCCCACCAAGCTCGGCAAACTCGGCGAGGGCTTCTTGATACGGCGCAATCAACGCCTGCACCTTCCGAAGCGACTGGGCCTGATCGCGCAATGCCTGGGCCTGCTCTGACGATGATTGCTCAGCAGCCTCTTCGATGATGCTCGCCATATTTTCCACATGCCCAACATCAGGCGAAATCCCCTCACCAGATTCAAGCTGCTCACGCATCTGCGCATCGAACTCATCCTGAATAGCCTGGGCATCGCTGGCGACCTGTTCGACCACCGTCTGATCCTCCTGCTTCTTGGCATCGCATCCACCAAGGCCAAACCCCAAGATCAGAACGGGCACACACAGGATCAGTTGACGCATTGTTTTCTCCATTGCCCTATCGTAGACATCACGCTTAGACATCACCCGCTGCTGCCGATTCGATCCGTCTGGTGAGCTCGTCTTCGTTGGCAGCGAAGTTGCCGCTGATCGCCGAGCTCGAAAAGTTCATCATCGGGCGTTTTTTGTTGATCTTCCCGACGACCCACCCGTCTGCGACCATGGATTCGAGCACCTGAATACAGATCATCTCTTGCAGCGGGGCGTGGATGCCGTACTTTTTCTTGCAGGTGGATTTTAGATCATCCATAATCTCTTTGAGCTCGGTCTGGCGCCCCAACACATTGAGCACGATATTGAACATGCCGTACGACGGGAGCAACCGACCACCCCGCTCGAAGCTCATCGCGGGAACGATCTGCCCACCCTGAAGATAAGGCGTAGCGATCTTCTTCGCGCCTTTGAGCTGGAGCTTGAAACTGTTGTACTTGCTCAGCTCCCATCCCAGCTCATCCTTGCCGCCGAATCGGGCAGCGAGCGCCTTGACCCCGCCCAGGTCCACACCACCGATCCCAACCGCCCCTTGAGCATCGTCGGCGAACCCGCCCGTCGAGAGCCAGCGAAAAGCCTCCTTGGGACGCATGTTGATCCCCGCATCCTTCGCAATCCTCGCTGAATGCTCTTCGAGATCGGTAAACTGCCCATTGCCTGCGTACCAGAAATCCGCGAACCGGATATGCTGCTTCATTCGGCGTTTCTGTGTCAGATCATAATGCGTAGTGAGCCACTTGGGATCATGGCGTTTGCGTTCGAGCTCAAGAATCGTATACGCAGCATGGCGAGCACCGGTCTGCGTAAGCATCAACCCCCCCGCCAGGATCGGATCGGCAAACCCCGCGCTCTCGCCTGCCAATAACCAGTTCTTCCCCGCAAGTCGATCCGCAAGGAACGACCAATCCTTCGTGCCTTCGATCTTGCCTCGCTGGGTCGCGTTCTTGGTCAGCTCCCGAACCCGAGGCTCCTGCTCGATCGCCCACCGATACATCGCTTCGGGTGATTTGCCAGACCCCTTATAATACGACGCAGGACACACAAACCCAATGCTCGTGCGCGTAGGCCCGAGGGGAATAAACCATAACCACCCCGACCCGATCGAAAGCACCTGCACACGCGTGCCACCGACGCCAATCTCCACCGCCCACTCCGCATTCTCCCAATAATCCCAGAACGCCACATTCTGCAAAGTCGTCGGACAGTGCACGCCCACGCCCAACGCCTTGCGCAAAACACCAATCCCACCCGATGCATCAATATAGTACTTCCCCCGAACAGTATAAGACTCGCCTTCCACCGGCTTGATCTCCAGATACTCGATCCGATCCGAATCCGAATCATCGAGCACCGTTTTCGTCACCTGTGACTGCTGACGGACATCACACCCCATCTCTTGAGCATGATCGAGCAGAATCTGGTCATAAATCGACCGATCCACCTGCCACGCGGTCGAAACGCGCGGGCCGGAGTAAACTCCCGGGCGAGTGAGCTCTTCGACTTGCTCAGGATCAACGAAGTTAAAGTCCCAAAGCTTGTCCGAGTTGCCCCACCGATAGGTCGCCCCGACCTTGATCGGAAACCCCGCAGCTTCACACTTCTCCCAACACCCCATCTCCTGAAGCACCCGCCCGATCATCGGCAGCTGACTCTCGCCGACATGATCGCGTGGGAAGAGTTCCTTCTCAAGAATGAGCACGCTCAGATTGGGCATGTATTTCTTGAGCAAGCACCCCGCGGTCGAACCTGCCGGCCCGCCACCAACAATAACCACATCGACCGCGATATCTCTTGTACGATTTGCCTGCGTATTCATTTGTCCGAACCCCTTCGAAAGGGCAGTATGGCAGATTTGAGTATCTTTCGCAATCACTAACCAGCCAGAAATCTGAATCCGCCCGGCCTCAGACCTACCCTCCTCTCATGCAATACACATGGACACTTCTTCGCGCCGGGCAGTTCCTCCTCGACGGGGGAGGCATGTTCGGCGTCATCCCCAAAGTCATCTGGTCACGATCCATCGAATGCGACGAAAAAAACCGCATCAAGCTCATGCATAACTGCATTTTGCTCGAATCGGTCGAATCCGACCCCGCGACGGGCAAGCCCCGCCGATACCTCATCGAAGCGGGCACTGGGGATAAGCTCTCGGAAAAGATGGCCACCATCTTCGGACTCGATGGGCGAACCGTCGAATCCGAAGTCATCGCTGCCGGGGTTGATGTCAACGATATCGACGCAACCATCGTCTCGCACCTGCATTTCGACCACGCCGGCGGACTCACCCGCAAAGCCCGTCAAGGCGAAACCGCCGACTGGGAAGCGACCAAACCCGGCGCTGCATCGGGCGATTGCACCCAAATCAAGTTCACCTTTCCCAATGCCGAGCTGATCGTCCAACGCCGAGAGTGGGTCGATGCGCGCAAGAACGATGCGGTGATGACCAAAACCTACTACCGCGATCACATCCTCCCCTTCGAGGACGACAAACTCCCACTCGCCAACGGTAAAGCCCGATTGCGCCTGATCGACTCGAAGCGTCCCTTCCCGCTCAACCGCAAGCCCTCCAAAGGCGAACTTCCCAAAGCCCCCCTCGAAGAGCGCCTGACCGAAGTCCTCCCGGGCATCCATGTCTTCCTCGTCCCGGGTCACACCTGGGGACAGCAAGCAATCATGTTCACCGATAACCAGGGACGAACAATCGTCTTCACCCCCGATGTCATGCCCACGCACTTCCACTGCGGCGAGGCCTATTCGCTCTCCTACGATGTCGAGCCTTACACCTCGATGATGACCAAGGGGTGGTTCCTCAAAGAGGCTTCCGAGCGGGATTGGATGCTGGTGCTCGATCACGAACCCGCCAACCCGTGCTATCGGGTCAAGAGCGACGATTCGGGGTGGTATACGCTTGTCGAAGATGTCAAATAAGGCGCTTGTTTCCCCGATGATCGCACTATAATCAATCTGCAAGCCATGACCGCCAAGACCACCACCCCCATCCCGGATTCGAGCGACCAATCAACTGAATCGCCCACTGAAGCTCGCCCATCGGGCAAGACAGTGGAGCTGTCATCGCAGGCGGATGCGAAGAGTGAAGCCAAGCCTGAGAAGATCAAAAAACCCAAACGCACGCTCTTCGAGCGCGCCGAAGCGTTCATCTCGAATCTCTCGACCCGCAACAACTTCTGGAACCGGATTTGCTCGATGATCTGGCTGCCCTATGCCTTCCGATCCGGGATCACGATGCAGTCCGACGCGAGCACCTATCGCGCGACGCTCCCGTTCCGACGATTCAACAAAAACTGGTACAACGCCATGGCCGGGGCAGCACTGCTTGGCAACTCCGAGATCGCCGGGGGCAACTATGTCTTCGCCGTCTGTGGCGGGGACTACACGGTGGTGTGCAAACACCTCGAATACAAGTTCCTCCGCCCATGCCATGGCCCGGCAGAATACCGCATGACCCCGCTCGATGATATCAACGCCCTCGTCGCCACCGGCGAAGAGTTCAACATCGCCATCCGCATGGACATCGTGCAGGTGCTTGTGCCGATGAGCGAGAAAAAACTCAAAGAAGAAGCCGAGCTTGTTGGTGATAAACCCGCCAAGCCCAAACGCGTCGGCAGGTGCACCGCCACCTTCCATGTGACCCCCAAAGCCCATCACAAAGCCAAGAAAACACGCGGGTCGAATTCCAAATGAGTGACACTAACTCCCCCGCGATTCCAACCACCCGATCCCCGATCCTCTGGGGCGCGTATCTCGCCTGCTCGTGGACTTGGTGCATCGGGATGTTCTTGCCTGCGATTCTGATGCGGGATATGGGATGGATGGGGTTCATCATCTTCGCCATCCCCAATGTCATCGGCGCTGCTGCGATGGGGTGGGTGCTCAAATCGCGGGCTGATTCAGTCCGGTTCGTCGAACGCCACCCCGGAGTCATCTGGTGGTTCTCCGCGATCACACTCGCGTTCCATGTGTTCTGGATTCTCTGGCTGATGAACTTTGTCCGCATCGCCTTCCCGATGCCCAAGACCTACCTCCAGATCGTCGCAGGCGTGGTGATTGCCTTTGCGATCATCTCCCAGCGGGCGCTTCGGTTCAACCGGATGCCTCGGGTCGCTGCGGTGCTCCTCACATTCAGCATCAGCACACTCATCGCGACCTTCATCTTCCCCGATATCGCCCTGGCGACCGATGAAATGGTCAAAGCTGCCCCCCTCGCCGGGTCGATTGCGCCGCTCTGGATGCTCCCGGTGATGCTCTTTGGGTTTGCACTGGCACCCTATCTCGACATCACCTTCCACCACGCCCGACAGGAACTCGATTCGCAACGCAACGGGCGACTCGGATTCACCATCGGGTTCGTGCTCTTCTTTGCCCTGATGATCGTCCTGACCACCCGGTACAGCGGCGTGATGGCCTGGGCACTCACCGGCGAGCCCTACCCCGACACCATGATCCTCCCGGCTTGGCTCAGCGCCGCCCTGGTGATCCATATCCTCGGACAATGGGTCTTCACCGTCCGCGTGCATCTCCATCACATCCGCACCATCCCCGGCGCTCAATCCAAACAGCCGATCCTCTTCATTGTCATGCTCATCGCTGGGCTCATCGGACTTGGAGCCATGAAACTCCCCGACTACGCCTCGCTCACCGGAGGCGAGATCGTCTACCGCTCGTTCATGGGCTTCTATGGCCTCGTCTTCCCGACCTTCATCACCTACCGATTCATTCAGTTCAAAGCCGACAACAAACCAATCAGCCCGGCCGCAGCATGGATCGCGATTGTGATTGCCATGCCGATGTTCTGGATCGGGTTCATGGATCGTGAGAACATTTGGCTGGTGCCCGGAGTCGGGGTCGTGGCGCTGGGGGCGATGGTGCTTCTGGCAGGGCGAAAAAAGACAACGGCTCCCCATCCCGGTGCCACTGCTTGACCGTCTTCGGCAAGCAGTGTCTTCGGTCATTCACAAAGTTCAGAAGCCACGCCTTGCCGAAGACGGTCAAGGCGTGGCACCCTACTCGGATACTTCAATCCCCTGATTCCTCGCCGGGTGCCACTACTCGCCGTCTTCGGCGCAGTAGTGTCTTTTGAGCAAACGAACCCCGCACTACTGCGCCCTGCGGGCGAGTAGTGGCACCCTACTTCTTGAGTTCGATGCCTTGATTCTTTGCGACGATCTTGGCATTGCGGTGCATCATCTCAAGCTTGGCGCGTTTCATCGCTGAACCAATGAACGCCTCGCGCCGATCATCCTCAGCCCACCCAATCACCTCCAAGAGATCAAAGCTCCACCGCTGGGATCGGTACGCCGGGTTGGCGAGCCCCGCATCGAGCTTGGGTGAGTTATGGGGGCAGACTTCCTGGCAGATATCGCATCCATACAACCAATCGCCCATCTTCGCTGCCAGCTCTGGCTGAATCTCGCCTCGGTGTTCGATGGTGAGGTAGCTGATGCACCTGCGGGCATCGACCTGATGCTCGGTGATGGCGTCGGTCGGGCAGGCGTCGATACAGGCTCTGCATGACCCGCAGTGGTTGGTGATGGTGGGCTGATCGCTTGGTGCTGATGCGTCGAGGGTCATCACGATCCCGCCGATGAACATGTAGCTTCCGAGCTTGGGGTGGATGATGAGCGTGTGCTTGCCAGCCCATCCGATCCCGGCTCGCTGGGCAAGTTCGCGCTCGGGCACCGGGGCGGTATCGACAAAGACCTTGAACGCCGCCTCGGGATGCATCGCTCGCAGCTCATCCGCCAACGCCATCAGCCGTTTCTTCATCAGTTTGTGATAATCCTTGCCTCGGGCATACCGAGCAATCTTGCCTCGTCCGGGTGTAATCGGCGGGTCTTGATTATCCTCGCGCGATGCGTAGACATCCCCCACCACCAAGATGGATCGAGCATCGTCGATGAGCTTGCCGGGATCGGTGCGTTTGTCGGTGTAGTTTTCCATCCACAGCATCGACCCGTGCATGCCCTCGTCGAGCCATCGGCGGAGCCCGCTTGCATAATCGCTGGGCTCAACGCCTGCGATCCCGGCGAGCGCGAAGCCGAGCGATTGGGCCCGCTCGATCAGCTCAGCGCCGAGTTGTTGCGATGGTGAATGATCCACAAGGGAATCGTAGGGTCAGCACCCCGCCGGCGTGGCGGGCATCCATTGATAGAGTGTGTCGGCTGCGTGCTTGAGCATCTCGTCCGAATCAAGCCCGTCGTCGTTGATCTGCCAGAGCTTGGGATACTCATACACAATCCACCCGGCATAATCCATCGCCCCCAGCGCCTCGATGATCTCATGGGTCGGCATGATGCCCTGCCCGAGCTTGACCGGGTTGCCATCGTGATCCAGATCGCAGACCTTCACAGCCTGAAGATAAGGTGCCAGCTTCCGCATCCCCTCGATCGGACACTCGCCACCCTGGTGCGATGCCAGCGCATTGAATGACACGCCGAGCCAAGGCGAATCGACGATGTTGATGAGCTCGAGCAGGGCATCGCTATTGGCAAACGACCCGGCGTTCTCGATCAGCACACGGACCTTGGTATTGCGGGCGGTCTGGGCTGCGAGCTTGAGCCGCTCGCTCACCCGGCGCATCGACCAGGTCCTGGGCTCGGCTGCGGGCAGATGATTGCCAAACACACGCACAAACTCGATCCCGGCGCGATCCGCCAGATCGACATAGGCCTTGGTATCCGAGACGCCCTCTTCTTCGTCCTGACACATCCGCCCCATCACCGGCGGGTCGATCGCTTTGTCATACCGAATACTGGTTGCCAACGACACCGCGGTCACACCCGCATCGGCAAAGACCGATTCGATCGTTGCAGGTTCGAGGCCCAATGGTTCGGAACTGATCTTGACACTCCGGTCATAAAAACTCCGAAGCTCGAGCCCGAGGTATCCAAACTCGGCAGCCTTGGCAGCGACCTGCTCAAGCGTCCATGTTGGACAGGCGATGGTGGAGAATGCGATTTTCATTGCTGGGTTCATGCTCGGCGTCCTGTTTCTGGGCGGATCGTGTGAAATCGGTCAATCCAGTATATGTCCCCGAGTTCAATGAGCCGGGGTTTGTATCGGCAGCGTGAGCACAAAATCTGTCCCCTTGCCCGGCTCGGTGTGGAGTTCGAGTCGCCCGTGATGGGCTTGGATAATCCTGCGGGCGGTGGGAAGCCCCAACCCGGTACCTCCGGATTTGGTCGTGAAGTACGGGTGAAAAATCCGGGCTCGGGCTTGGTCGTCGATCCCCGGGCCTGTGTCGATGACATGGATCCGGATGACCTCGCCATCGTGCTCGTCTTCACTCGATTCCACCCGCAGGATCAGCTCGCGGGCGGGTGATTGGGCGTGCTCCATCGCGTGCAGGGCGTTGAGCATCAGATTGAGCATCGCCTGCTTGAGATGATCGGCATCGACGGGCACGATCGGATTCTGGGGATCAAGCTCGACGCGCAGCCTCACCCCGGCCCCATCGGCCATCGGGGAGAAGAAATCTGCCAGCTCCTCGACGATGGTATTGACCGGATGTTCGGTGATACTCAGCCGAAGCTCGCCGGCGTATTCGAGGAAATCCTCAAGAATCCCACGCAAACGCTCGGTCTCGCGCCCGAGGGCATCAATCCGACGCACCAATCGAGACCGATCCTGCTCTTCGATCGGCAGATCTTCGATGGCTTCACTCAGAAGCTGGGCGTTGAGCCCGATGGTCGAGAGCGGGTTTTTGATCTCGTGGGCTAAGCCGCCGGTCATCGAACCGATCTCGGCAAGGTGCTCAGCCGCCTGAGCCCGCTTGCGGGCATTGTGCACACGAACGATCGAGAGGCGCACACGACGAGCGGCGAGCAGGTAGGCAACACTGCTTCCAATCACCAACCCTGCGACGAGCGCAACCCCCACCCAGATCATCACCACAATGCTCTCCCGAACAGACCCGCTGACTTATTCCCCGGCATCGACATCAGCAAACGCTGATAGACATCCAAGCTCCCACCCGGCGCGGGAATACCCATTGGGTCAATAAAATAGGATCGGCTGATGGTATGAATCGAAACGAACCAAATCCAACCGGCGCATGCGCATCGGTCAGCATATCTCTCTGTAGCCCCCCTCTGTAGCCAGCCGTCCGTCTGCTACTGCGTCTGTCGCTGCCCCTCTGCAGCCATCCCTCTGTACCGTCCCTCTGTACCGTCCCTCTGTAGCCTGGCTCACCGCCTTGGTGTGCGCGAATAAGTCCTTCGCGGGACGATGACCTCGGGCGCTCCATCTTGGGATTCTTCCTCAACGATCGCATACACCTTCGTCGCACGCCACCCTTTCTCGTTTTCCTCCGCGTCGTAGCAAACCCCCGATCCATCCTTGAGCACACGGAATCCGTCGCCTTCGATGACTGTGAAATGCACAAAGATGTCCTGTTCATCGGGGCCGATGATGAACCCAAACCCCTTGCGAGGATCGAACCACTTCACCGTCCCCTGAACTTCACGCAAATGGTTTGTACCTTGGTTTTCTGCACCCTGACCTGCACCCTGACCTGCACCCTGTTTGGAATCGTCCGTCATGTCATACTCCCGGGCGAACCCGGACCTTTCCACAAAACATCCCAGCAACGATGCCTTCACAGGAAGCACGCAACCAAAGTCGCATACCCGTCGAACGCACAATACCCCATCATGCGCTCAGCCCAACCGATTCATCCATTGAGTCCCCTGGATGGCTGGTGGTTCTGAAATATGAGCAACCCTCACAAAAGAAACTGCTCCGACCGCCCACGAGAACTCGGCGTGTCATATGCCCAGCATACCAAAATATGCAAGCGCGTCAAATAGCCCGATGAGAACTTCTGTCCCACCGGGCTATTTTTTATTCAGAAATCGGCGATTTTGCCCCCAGACCGGGCAAAATCATTCGGTAGAGGCTTTTTCCTCATTGCGTCGAGATTTTCCACCACGGCGACGACGGGGCTTGTCATTTCCACCACCTCCGCCATCTCGATTCTCACGATCACCCTCGCCTCTTCCTTCGCCCCTTGGCTTTTCTTCAAAGTTCGGATCAGCGCGTTTGATCGAGAGTTTGATCCGTCCCTGGTCGTCAACGAGCATCACCTTGACCTTGACCATATCACCCAACGAGACGACATCGTGGACATTATCCACAAACCCGTCTGCCAGTTCTGAGATATGGCACATGCCGTCGGTCCCTGGTGCGATCTCGATGAAGGCACCGAAGTCTTTGACCGAGACGACCTTGCCTTCGTAGATGGTGCCCGCGCGGACATCTTCGCACAGGGCCGCGATCTCGGCCTCGGCGTTTTCGACATTCTCGCGGTTGGTCGAGGAGACCATCACGGTGCCATCATCTTCGACATCAACATTGACATTGTATTTGTCTTGCAATGCGCGGATGGTTTTACCGCCGGGGCCGATGAGCTTGCCGATCTTTTCAACCTCGATATTGAGCTGGATCATCATCGGGGCGTACTTGGAAGTCTTCTCGCGTGGGGCGGGGATGACTTGTTCCATTTGCTCGATGAGTTCCATGCGTCCGACATTGGCCTGAGCGAAGATTTCTTCGACCTGCGAAAGGACGAGCCCTCGGGCTTTGAGATCGAGCTGGATGCCGGTGATCCCATCGCGGGTTCCTGAGACTTTGAAGTCCATATCGCCGAAGAAGTCTTCTTCGCCGATGATGTCGGTGACGAAGACCTCATTCTCGCCGTTTTCATCGGTGAATCGTCCAACGGAGATACCCGCACAGGTGTTGGTGATCGGGACACCTGCATCCATGAGTGCCAAGCACCCGCCACAGACCGATGCCATCGACGATGAGCCGTTGGATTCGGTAATATCGGAGACGAGTCGGATGGTGTAGGGGAAATCTTCAGCACTTGGAAGCACGCCTACCAAGGAACGCTCGGCCAATGCGCCGTGTCCGATCTCTCGCCGCCCTGGGCCCATGATTCGCCCGGCTTCGCCGACACAGAATGGCGGGAAGTTGTAGTGGAGATAGAATTTTTTGGAATACTCAGGCATGAGTCCATCGACGACCTGTTCATCGCGTCCGGTGCCCAAGGTGGTGGTGACGAGCGACTGGGTTTCGCCTCGTTGGAAGAGCGCCGAGCCGTGGGTTCGTGCGAACTTGCCGACTTCCATGTAGAGCGGGCGGATTTCTTTGAATCCTCGCCCGTCGGCCCGGAGCCCCTTCTCGACAATAAGCTTGCGGGTGATCTTCTTCTCGAGCTTGCGAAAGGCCTCGTTGGCCTGTCCCCTGCGTTTCTTTGATGCTTCGAACTCGCCGGGGGTGGCATCTTCATTGATGGGGAAGTGCTCTTCGAGCATCTTCGATTTGATCTCGGCGACCTTGGTTCCTCGTTCGTTCTTTGATTTGATCTGACGGGCTTGGGTCAAGTCTTTTTCCACGAGCTTGGTGACTTCGTCCATAATCTCATCGGGGATGAGGTTCATGTGATCGCCGAGTCGTTTTTCTTTGCCAACCTTGGCGACGAGTTCGTCGATCAGATCAAGAATGGGCTCGATGCCCTCTTTGATCCCAAACTCGATGGCTTCGAGGATTTCATCATCAGGAACCTCGGCTGCGCCGACTTCGATCATGTTGATCCCATCGCGATGCCCCGAGAGGACCATGTCCATATCGGAGTATTCGAGCTGAGCGTTGGTTGGGTTGATGATGTGCTTGACGCCGTCGTCGGTGAAGATGCGTGCGACGCGAACGGTGGCCAGCGGGCCTTCAAACGGCGCATCGGAGATCGAGAGGACGGTCGCCGCCGCGGTGCCTGCGATGACATCGGCGTCGTTCTCACCGTCGTGGCTCATAACCCAGCATTGCATCTGGATTTCCTCGATGAATCCATCGGGGAACAGCGGGCGGATCGGACGGTCGATCATCCTCATGGTGAGGATTTCTTTTTCGTTTGGTGCACCTTCGCGCTTGCGGAACCCGCCTGGGAACTTACCTCCCGCGGAGAGTTTTTCGCGGTAGTCGACCTGCATGGGGAAGAAGTCGAGCCCCGGGCGTGGTGCAGCTCTTGAGAGTGATGCCGCGACGGTGGTGTCGCCGTGGGATACGAGGACATGTCCTGATGCAAGCTTTGCGATCTGTCCGGTTTCCATACGCATCATGCGTCCGCCGATCATTTTTTCGACGACGGTAGGTGTGTTTGAGTCTGTCATATTCTTCTTTGCCTTCCAATATAAGCAGTATTCCTATTGATCTATAGGGCGATACTGTGCGCGGGTGCGAGGTGCCCGCGTGATCCGTCGATACATCACTGTGATGCGCTCGCACGGATCGCCAACAGATTCGGCTCCATCCTCACTCACGACCGATGGTCGTTTTCTGGGCCGATGGTTCTTGGTCTTCCAACTGTTTTTTACGAGAAACTTTTACAACAAAGCCCCTAACAACAAAGCCCCGCGAATCTTTCCAGACACGCGGGGCGATCAATCGTTCTATTTCCGCAGGCCAAGACGCTTGATGGTATCGAGATACGCGTTGCGGTCTTTGCGGGCAAGGTAGCGGAGCAGGCGGTTTCGTTTGGAAACCATCATGACCAATCCTCTGCGGTTGTGCATGTCCTGCTTGTTCTCTTTGAGGTGTGTCGCCACCTGTTTGATACGGGCGGTCAGCAAAGCGATCTGGACCTCAGGCGAGCCCGAATCGCCCTCGGTGCGTGCGAAGTCTTTGATGATCTGCGCTTTCTCAGCTGTCGGTAATGGCATGGTTCTTCTTCCTTCCGTCGCGGACACTGAAGCAGGAACACCCCGCTGCTTGTGCCGCCAACCAAATCGTGCAGACCACCCCGGGATGGCCTGTGCCCAGATAGTAGCCCGCCGGGGGGCGTGTTTCGCATGGATTCTGCCCCAGAGAGCATGATTCTTGGGCCCAAAAGGACATTGAAGCCCAAATTCGGGCGTTGCCACGCGAGGTTGCCGGGCCGATATACGCAGGCCTGGCAGCCTCGCAGAGACCCGGCGAAAACTTCGGCCTGATGATCCATCCCTTCCCATCAGATTCGTCCGGATCGAGGATGGGGCTCGGGCATCGGTTGTGCTAGAGTCTGGACATGACCACGCCCATCCTCTCGCCTGTGCTTTCTCGTCGTGTTTCGGGGCTCAAGCCTTCGATTACTGTTGCCCTCAACAACCGCGCCAAAGCCCTCAAAGCATCGGGCGTCGATGTGCTCGGGTTTGCTGCTGGCGAGCCCGACTTTGATACCCCTCGCCCCATCAAAGACGCCGCCATCAAGGCCATGCTCGATGGACAAACCAAGTACATGCCCACACTCGGCGATATGCAAACCCGCCAGTGCATCGCTGACAAGCTCGAAACCGAGAACAACATCCAGGGACTCACCGGCGAACATATCGCCATCGGCGCAGGAGGCAAGCATGTGCTCTATGGAGCGATGCAGTGCCTCTTCGATTTCCACCGCCCCATGGAAGACCCCTGGGAGATGATCCTGCCCACCCCCGCATGGGTCTCCTATCGCCCCATCTGCGAACTCAGCGGCGGGGTGGTCAAAGAAATCAACGCCGGCCCAGAGACCGACTTTCGCATCACACCCAAGCAACTTGCCGACGCCATCACCCCGCGATCGCGATTGCTGATCTTGAACTCCCCCTCCAACCCCTGCGGCACCATGTACTGCGAATCCGACCTGCGCGAACTCGCCAAGGTCATCCATGAAGCCATCGACATCGCGCCCAATCTGGTTGTCCTCACCGACGAAATCTACGAAAAAATCGTCTATGGCCAGCACGCCCACTTCTCGATCGGGTCTATCCCCGAGATCGCTGGCCGCGTCATCACACTCAACGGCATGTCCAAGGCCTACGCCATGACCGGATGGCGCATCGGGTATGTCGCCATGCCCGGCGAGTTCGGCAAGAAGTTCATCAAAGCGATGGGCACGCTGCAAGGGCAGATGACGACCAACATCACCAGCTTCAACTACCCCGCCATCCGCGAAGCGCTGACCAACCCAGCCGTCGCCGAGACGGTCGAGACGATGCGGCAGGCCTTTGCGTCGCGAGCGAAACTCATCATGGATCGGCTCAGCGAAATCCCAGGCCTCACCTGCCCCACCCCCACCGGGGCGTTCTATGTCTTCCCCGATGTCTCCGCACTCTTCGGCAAGACCAGCAAAGCAGGCACCAAAATCACCGATGCCCCAAGCCTCTCCGAAGCTATGCTCGACGAAGCCCACATCGCCTTCGTCCCCGGCGACGACTTCGGAGGCATCTCCGCCAACCACCTCCGCATCTCCTTCGCCTGCTCCGACGAGCAGATCAACGAGGGGATGGATCGGTTCAAGGGATTTGTTGAGGGGTTGAGCTAACGCACGGGCGCCACGGCTTGACCCGAAGGGCAAGCCGTGTCTTCCGAACGATCCAAGAGCACGGCCTGCCGAAGACGGTCAAGCCGTGACACCCTCAACTCCCTTCAATCAAACTCATCCACCGCCACGCTTCGATGAATAGCATCCGTCGGCTGATCGACATCCGTCCGAAGCTCCATCTCCACCTCGCCATCGGCGATCGAAACCCCCACCCGCTGATCGCGCACCAAGACCAGAATCGCGAGGAACATTCCGACCATCTCGGCCCGGGTCTTGCCAGTGAGCATTGAGCGAAGCGACGATGAGCCGGGCTTGCCCGATTCGATCTTCGATTGGAGATGCTCGATGATGTGCTCGACATGGACTTCGAGCGGCGTCTCATCGGTCATCACCTCGTGCTCGCCGATACGATCAAAGTTCACACTCGCCACGATCTGACGGAAGGCTTCGACCAGATCGGACAGGTCCAGATCTTCGAGCTCGAGCTCGCCCATCTCGTCCATCGCCTGACGGACGGATTCGTCGTCGATCGGAGCCGCCTTGACCGGGTAGCGCTGCTCCCAGGTCTTGCGTCGATCATCGAGCGCATCGGCTGCATCACGATACTTCTTGTAATCGAGCAGCTGACGCACCAGCTCCATGCGCGGATCAACCCCCGGATCGCCAGGTTGGTCGTCACCGTCAACCTCGCCCGCATCCTTTGCGTCGGCCTGGGCAGCGAGCATCCGGCTCTTGAGCTCCATCAGCGTGGTGGCCATCACCAGAAACTCGCCGGCCAGATCAATATCAATCCGATCCACATCATCAAGGAACCCGATGTATTGATCCGCAATCATCGCCAGCGGGATATCGTGCAGATCGACCTCATGCTTGCGGATGAGGTACAACAGCAGGTCCATTGGCCCTTCAAAGCTCTCGAGTTGCACACGATACGCATCACTCATGGATGTATCCTAGCACACATCTCCCTCACCTGCCCCTTGCCCATTGCCCCACCTGCCCCCTGCTTCGACCAGTGCCGAGCAAGGACGACGCGAGGGGCTTCTCTTGCCCATTGCGCTCTTTCACTCATCCTCGTCCCCCATCGAGCCGATAGAGATAACACCAGGAGCCTTCTGATGGACACACACTCAACCACACCAACGCTTCAACTCGTCGGCGAACTCGAACTCAAACAATGCCCATATTGCACAGGCAGAGGGTTCGTCCCCTGCCAGCAGACCGTTGCAGTCCGCACGCTTGGATTCAACGGCGTCGCGGCCCTCCAACCCTCCACGGGACATCCCATCCCCTGCCCATGCTGCAATGGCAAGAAGCTCGTCGCCAACGCATAAGCGTATCTGCGAAACTCGCTGCGCGATAGCGAAACTTACCGCGCGATTTCGATCGCACGGGTTTCACGAAGCACCGTCACCTTGATCTCACCGGGGAAGGTCATCTCGTTGGAGACCTTTTTGGCAATCTCATGGGCGATCAGGAAGGCCTCGTCGTCGGTGACGCGATCGGCGTTGATCATCACCCGCACCTCGCGCCCCGCCTGGACCGCATAGGCCTCGGTGACGCCGGGCTGGGAGAGGGCGATATCCTGCAAGTCGTTGAGCCTCTGGATGTAGCGTTCCATCGACTCGCGCCGAGCACCAGGGCGTGCAGCACTGACCGCATCGGCAGCCATGATGATCGGGGTGTACCAAGTGGTCGCGGGCATATCGGCATGATGGGCACCGATCGCGTTGAGGACGGCTTCGTTCTTCTCGCCATACTGGCGGGCGAAGTCCATCCCGATCTTGGGATGCCCGCCTTCCATCTCATGGTCCATCGCCTTGCCGATGTCGTGGAGGAATCCGCATCGGCGGGCGAGCTTGCCATCGAGCCCAAGCTGATCGGCGATGATCTGCGAGAGATACGCCACCTCGATCGAGTGGTTGAGCACATTTTGCCCATAGCTGGTGCGATAGGTCAATCGCCCCATCGCTTCGATGATTTTGGGGTGAATCCCTTTGAGCCCAAGCTCGACCACTGCATCTTTGCCCGCTTTGACAATCTTCTCTTGCATCTCGGACTTGACCTTCTCGACGACTTCTTCGATCCGGGTCGGGTGCATTCGGCCATCGGTGACGAGGGTTTCGAGCGCCCGGACCGCAATGGTCTGGCGGACTTTATCAAAGCACGAGACGACGATCACGCCCGGCGTGTCGTCAACGATCACATCGGCACCCGTTGCCTTCTCGATCGCCCGGATATTGCGTCCCTCGCGTCCGATGATCCGTCCCTTCATATCGTCTGATGGGATGGCCACCGTGCGGACGGTGGATTCGGAGGAGTGCTCGTTGGCGTAGCGCTGGATGGCGTTGATGAGGATTTCCTTGGCTTCGTCCTTGGCTTCGTCCTCGGCATCTTCGACGATCTTGCGGGTGACTTTGCCCATCTCGACGCGTGCCTGCTCGGCGACGCGTTCAAGGAGGAGTTCCTTGGCTTGGGCGCGGTCGATCTGGGCGATGCGCTCGAGCTCTCGGCGTTGTTTTTCGACCAGCGCATCGATCTCACTCTCCCGATCGGCGAGCTTTGCTTTGCGCGCATCGAGTTGGTCACAACGGGCTGCGAGCGCATCTTCCTTGCGTTCGAGGTTGTCCTCTCGCTTGGCCAATCGGCGATCGACTGCGCGCTGCTCGGAGCGGGCCGCTTCGAGTTCTTTATCCACAGCCTCTTTCCAATCAAGGGCCTTGCGCTCGGCATCGAGGAGGATTTTCTCCGCAGCCGTGGCCGCATCGTCCTTGGCCCGGCTTGCGAGCAAATCGGCCTGGGCGCGCAGGCGTTCAATTTTCTTGCCTCCAAGCACCCCGGCAAGGACGACACCAAGCCCGATCCCGATGCCAATGGCCACCAACCCAACAATCAAGAGCATCAGCGGGTTCTCCCCGCCTCCTCCCTGACCAGGCGAAATAGATGCAAGCTGTGCAGATTCAAATACTTGAGCGAAAAAATGAGTATCCACAGATGGAACCCCTCAGCGTCAATCCTTGCCCGGGTTGGCAGGACGACCCATTCTAAACCCATCTCGGCAGCGAATCGGGATTCGACGGAATGTCGCTCGGGTGCGCAGAAGGTGCACGATCCATAAAAATATGCAGATTTCCACAAGTCCAGACAGCAGATGAATCAAAAAGTTGAACAACGAGTGTGCAAATAAAGCTGCTACTGAACCGATATACCCGACAGACACCCTCTTTTCGAACGCTCGCGTTTCGATCGGATGGGTGGAAAAGCGTATGTTTCCATCAGATCGGCCCCCCGATCTGACGACAATGACCTATCTTAGCATGTCTTTGCAACGATACGAGAACTCACCGGCACTCAAATCGTACGATTTGGGGCAAAAGAGAAACCAATCCGCCATATGATCCACACGATCGAACATCCAAATGATCGGCCAAATCACCAGATACTCCGAGGAATGCCCACCATGCGTAGCGCCAAGACCCTAATTCCATTGATCGTGCTTTTCACGCTCGGCTCGGTGATTTTGTCCGGGTGTACCCGCATGGGTGGGCTCCGGGCACGCATGGCAGCCAATGAACTCGCCCACCAAGTCCCCATCGTCGGCGACCCCATCACCGTCGGTCGGCTCAACGCCATCGTCATCGACAATCCCAACGGCAAGGTCAAGGTCTACGCCAAACCCGCACACGAAGAAGCCCACATCTACTTCCGAGTCCACAAAGAACGCCAGCTCCGGTGGAGAGCTGCCCGGATGGGGCTTGACTTTGATCCCACAGGCGAATATTTCACCGCAGTCCATACCAACACCGGCGAACTGAGCACCCTGACCATCTCCCCGACCGATCTCACCGTTGAAGGCTACCGCCCGCCGGTGGACCTCACGGTCTATATCCCGCAATGTGACGGGATCGAAGTCCGCAATGCGGGCGGAAAAGTCATCATCGTCGGCGTCACCGGCGTCATCAATGTCGAATCAGGAACCAACATCCGCAAAGGTGGGCCCATCGAAATCCGTACGGACCTCTCCCAGCTCGAAACCATCCACGCCACCACCAACAACGGGCATGTCACCCTCGTCACTGGCCCAGAGTCAGCAGGCACGATCGAACTCATCGCTCCACGCGGGAAAACTTCGTTCAACTCGCGATACGGGATCGTCAACCACTCCATGCCTGCCAAGGGACACTGGACAGGTATCTGGAACGATGGCACCAACGAAATTCGGCTTCGTACCGAAGATGGCGATGCCACTGTCATGGTCGTCGAGAACCCGGTGATGTATTCATCGGGCAAGACCAGGTAAGCCAAGCATCCCCTCACCACACAATACAATCACCACACAATACAAAAACGCCTCGATGAAGATCGAGGCGTTTCTCATACCAGGTTGATCGTTGCCAATGCGAACCACCGTTCGATCAGGCTGCCTTCCTCTCGAACTCCTGCACCGAGTTGATGTACCGGGCGATCTGCTTGATCACAAAGTCCTTGTGCTGATTGTTGATCCCAAAGTCGAAAGCCATGCCCGCGTAGGTGTTCTGCGAAGAATCAATGTGTGAGTGCGCAAGCTTGGCGGTGAGCACGATGGGCGCAGGGATCGTGGGGCGCAGATCGAGCCTGAGCCAGAAGACCTTGCCCGAGTCGATCCCCGCCCGTGATTCGCGTGGGACGACGAGCCCGACGCCGCCGCCGCCGAGGTTGGCCAGACTGGCTTCGAACTTGGGCCCAACCGAAGGCAGCGCTATCTGATCATCAACCGCTTGGGCGGTCTGCCCCTTGGCGACGAGCTCTTCGATATGGATTCGGTTGGCAACCTCGATGGGCACCGCGCTCATCGGATCGAGCAGCTTCCAGCACTCGACATTGGGAAGATTAATATGGGCGATCGAAGTCCGGTCGGCATGACGACGCATGCACCGCACGACCTTCTCGGGCATCGCCACCCGCAGGGCAGGGAAGGAACCCGATCGTGTTTGATTGAGCGTCGTTCCCAGCACTGTGGTGTTGAACATCCACTTGTTCTGCCCCACAGCCATGATCCCGACGAGCTCCACGCCCTCGTTGATTTTGAATGACTGCCCCATCGCCCCGGGTTGTTCGATGATGATCTCAGTCTCGGAGAGATCGAGCACACGAACACGCCAGACCAGATCTTTGACAGCACCCTGATCTTCGTGCCGATCGATCGCAAACTCAAGCCCGCCGCCTCGCTCGTAGATTTTCTGAAGACTCTGGCGCCAACGGTCTGTTCTTGATCGGTTTGCAGGCACAATCCGTCCTTTCAAAGGGGATCTATACGAATACCCCACCCTCTTCGGATCAAAATAGGCCTGTCTTAAGGACGACCCAATGCCTTGCTCGCAGATGTGGACCACGATCGCTTGGCGATACATTTCTCGGACTTTCGAAGTTTGGATTCGAGCTTCGAGAGCTCTTCGGGGACGATCCCGTTTGGATCATCCGAGAATCGGTGCCGATAGAGCACCGACGAGGCTTCAACGAGCGCTTCGCGGGTCCACTCGGGGGCTGAATCACCAACGGAGAAGTGCGCACGGATATGCGACTTGAGCGGCACCGAGCTCGGCTTGGGGATGCCCAAACCAACAAGGTTCCGAGCGACCAGCATTTCGAGCTCGTCGAACCTTGGGTCGGTTCCTGCTGCCAATTGAGACGCGCCCAGCCGAGCTCGAACACGCCTGACCAAGGCGCCCAGCTCTTGGAGTATCCCCGCGATGATCTGCTTGTATCTCAAGAGCGTGATCCCGATGAGCATCGAGATTGAAAAGACAACCCCAGCGACAATCGCTCCACGAAGAACAAGCTGACCCCGCCCGGCTGCGAGCCGATTCAGAAATGAATCGCCCAACCCCGAGAGCCCAAAGCCCGCTGCAGATGAACCCACAATGTTCTGGCGAGCAGCCGAGTCGTACCCGACGACGGATCGCACCCAGAGGAACTCGACGGATTCGTACATTTTCACCATCGATCGCCACAGACTCGGATCGGGCTCATGGATGGAGTGGAACACCGCCGGCGGGGTACCATCGAAGATTCTCCAATGCCCTGGAGCAATCTCGGCTTCGACCCATGCATGGGCGTTGCTCTCGCGAACGACATATTGCCCGGTCATGGCGTTGTAATCCGAGACGATATACCCGGTGAGCACGCGCACGGGAATCCCGATGGATCGTGACATCAACGCCAAGGCCGACGCATAATACTCACAGTGCCCGGCGCGGCGCTCGAAGAGGAACCACTTGGTCGCGTCCTCGCCGGGGGGAACGGGCTGGGCATCGAGCGTGTAGGTATACTGCGATCGCAGGTGCCGTTCGATGACGCTCAGGGCGATCCGATCATCACTGATCGGGCGTAGGGATGCGTCGGGCTCGATCTCGGCTTCGACCAGGATGTCTTTGGCGAGTTGGGCGATCTCTGGTTCGATCGGTGTGGGTGTTACTGGGGATCGGCGATCGAATGATTCAAAGTCGATCGTGTCGAACTTGGTATTCATCGAGCGGACTGTATAATCGAGCTTGCCTCCGATTCCGTCTTTGATAAAAATTCCGCGTTCAAAGTCCAGCCCAACGCGCATCGGTTCGTCTCCTACTCGAAACTCGACGGTCTTCCATGGCGCAAAGAGGTAGGACGGGCCGTTGCTTGATGAGCGGATCGAGATTGCAAACTGCTGATCCCATTGGGTTGTATCGACCCGCCCTCGCGGACGCAGCGAGGTGTTGGGGGGGATGAGTGCCGTTCGGCTTTCGAGTGGAGCACGCATCACCGGGCTCCGGTTCCATCGCCCAGCGTCGTATTCGCTGAGCACCGCACCGCGCAGATAGACCGGAGGCGTATCTTCGCTCCCGATATTGAGCCCATCTCGATTGGTGATGGTCAGATCTAAAACCGGGGTCGATGACTGGGAGATGAACCCCGGACGCCCCAGCTCAACCGTATCTGAAAAACCACTTACCGATTCCCCGTTGCCCCACTGCCCGAACGCTTGCGTGCCGATGTTTCTCGGGAGCACGACGAAGACCGCCGAGCCGATGATCGCACAAAGGAATCCGGTCGCGAGAATCATCGACCGGATATCAATGCGTGCCCTTTGGCCGATGGATTTGGTACGAGCGTCGGCTCGCTCAAGCACATCGTGAATCTGATAGAGCACCACCGCGCGGAGAATCAACGCGATCGCAAGAAGCATAAGAATCCCAGTCATCAGTGAGTTGCTCGTGAGCACCGCTGCGATCAGGATCGCCACGCAGAGCACAATGACCTGCCCGTCATCTCTGGGCGTCCGAAGATCGAGCAGCTTGACGATCATCAAAAGTGTGACGAAGATCGTAAATGCGTTGACCCCCACGCCGATCCGAAGCATCTCGATACCTGCAACGACAATCACCAAAAGCAGAATCGAGTTAATCACCATCCGGGGCGCTGGACGCCCAGGCCCGACCGAAAACACCCAGGCCATGCCCACGCCGAGCATCGCAACAAGAAAATACACCGGATTCTGGTCGGCTATGCTGAACACCAACACCGATCCAAACACCGCGTGGAGCATCGAGCGAGTGAACAACTGGGTGGCGGATCGGGCAGCACTGCGTTTCATACATCCCCCTCCCCAGATACACCCATCCCCACCGAGCAGAGCGCAGGCGGAAGGGTTGATGGGTCGATCAACCAGCACGATGGGTCATCAATATCGAGCACCCGGGCAGCACCAGGAGCAGCCGACGAAGATTGCCCGGGTCTGAGCACAATCACATCATCGGTGCTCGAAGCCCCGGGCAACGATTCTCGCTGGCCCTCGAGCGAAAGATCGAGCGCCCCCAAAGCACGCAGACTCCGCATCATCCCCGCCTTGCCAGTGCTCGGCGACATCCGAATCCCACGCGATGGAACCCAGAGCCCGACGGGGATTCCCCGCCTCGATGCCTGGGTCACCAATGATGCCCCCAGCGCGATCGCCCGCTCGGGAGCTGACGGATCATCATCGCACGATTCAAAGCACTCGGCAGCGATCCAGATCCAGAGCTTGGTCGAGATCGACACCGCATGCTCGATCACCACCAACTGGCCATGACGGGCGCTCTGTTTCCAGGCGATCGACCGCTTGGGATCGCCCGGCAAATACTCACGAAGCCCCCAGTATTCGGTGCTCGAACCGCTCGAAACGGTATGCTTGCGGACCTCTTCGCCGTGCCCTTGGACGATGCGGACAAGCTCGGGCTTGATCTCAAGCTGGTAGGGCAAAACCAGTGCCGAGCGATGACATTGGAAAACCAGTGACTTCTCAAGCAGCCCAAAGGGAAACCGCGTCGAGAGTCGGATTTGTTCGAGGCTGTATCGGCCTCGGGTTCTGGGGACGAACGAGCCCGCAGCCTTGATCTCTTGTCCAGGGCCCAGGTGCAAGATCGCTGCGGGATCAAACCGGGCATCGGGATGCTCATCACCTGGCAGCTCGGCGATCAACCCGGCAAAGAGTGGGAAGAACTTTGAGTGGTTGCTCACCAGATAATGCACCCGAAGGGCCTCGCCTGCAGCCGCATCGGGAATCGCCTGGGCCTCGAGCCGAACCCGCATCAGAGCGCTGCCCGAGAAGAGCCCTGAAACGATCAGCGTGGCGATCGAAACGCCAAAGAGCCAGAAGAGGAGATTGTTCTGCGAGTTGACCGCGCCGATGGCGAGGAAAATGGTGACGCCGATGTAGATAAGCCCGCCGAATGTGATCTTTGATGTTCGCCCGGCAGGCTTGGAAGATGCCCGCATCGAATGATCGAGATGCTCAAGACCCCGCTTGGCAGACGCCTGGGCTGTTGGCTCAGCCCAGAGCGCATGCCCCTGTTGATCCTCTCGGGTATGTTGACGCCCAAATGCACTCATCGAATCCTTTATCGGCAGCGTCTCTTATCAACCTCGCTCTTCATATCACGATTGGCTGCGCTGATTGAATCGTTCTTTTTCGATCACTTCTTCTTCATATCCTCAGGCGGCTCAGGGATGACATACCCAGGGCGGGTTATCACAACGCAGAGCATCTCCTCGCCATCGTCGGGGAGGAATGTCTGTGATCTTGATGTGTAGATTCCTTCGCCTTCGACACGGACCTGAACCGCATCACGGGGGTATTGTCCATTGGCAAAGACGAGCTCAAAGTTGCCGAACGCATCGGAGGTGGCGCTGGTATACACGCCTCGCCCGCGTGATTTATTGCCTCCGGATTTGCGGAGGATGGTAATTTTGGCATCGGGGATTCCGGGCTCATCGAATCGTTGATCTGCCTCCGAAGCAGCGACCGATTGTCCGACAGGCCCTGCGATGACGCGCCCTTTGATGATGCTCTTGGCCGATGATGCGCACCCGCCCACGCCAAGCATGGGAACGGCGAGAAGCGCAACGACCACCATCGCAAAGAACGGGATGCTGGTGCGGGTGGATGGGATTTGATTTGTGCAGCTGCGACGCTGTCCGTGCGTTGTGTTCACATCGACCTCCGTTGTTGATGTCCTCGCCGCATGGTGCCTGTGGGCAGACACTGTATCATGCGATCCGTTTAGCGTGTTTGTTCCATCTGATCGGCAAGTTCTTCTGGTTTTGGCAGATCTTTGACCGATGCGAGCCCGAATGTATCGAGAAACTGGCGGGTGGTGCCGTAGAGCATGGGGCGTCCGAGTTCTTCTGCCCTGCCTGTGATTTTGACCAATCGGCGATCCATGAGTGTGCGCACGACCTCGCCGCAGGCGACGCCTCGGATGGATTCGAGCTCGGCGCGGGTGATGGGCTGGCGGTAGGCGATGATCGAGAGGGTTTCGAGGGCGGGTTTGGAAAGCCGGGTCGTCGCGCGCGATCGGTGCATCGCAGCGACAATCGGCGCATGCTCTGGGCAAGTCATCAGGCGATACCCACCCGAGACCTCCTCGATCCGAAATGCCCGATGGTGCTCGTCGTACTGTGTATTGAGCAAAGCGATCGCCTCTTCGACGAGCTTGGCCACGATCGGTTGATCGAGATGCAAAGCCAACGCATCAACAATTGCTCCGGGTTTGAGTGGGCGATCGGAGCTGACCAACATCGCTTCGATCCCGGGCAAGAGCGCGCGGATATCCACCTGCCCGGCGGATTTGATCGGCGTTTGGTCGGCATGCGAATCAATGTGCGGGTCGGCATGTACGGATTCAGTAGCTTGTGGACTCATGCCTGCACTCTATCACGATTGGGAGCGTTTCGCTCGCCCTTATGCCAACGGAAACAACATCGGTATCGGCCTGGGCACTGGCCTGACCGAACACCGTGCGTCCGATAGCTCAACTTTATGCTCGCAGGTGTGAGCGTACAGTCCAAAACGCCCTCAATCCGCATGATCTGGGCAAAGTTTGGGCAAGATCGGGCCCGTCTTTTCCGATACCGGGCAATGAGGGGCCCTCTTCTTTTCCCCCCATTTTGTTGGAGTACCGCATGCCTCAACCATTGATCCTGCTCGCAGACGATGAGCCTCATATCACGCACATCATCGCCCACAAGCTCAAACGAGCGGGGATGGAGGTGCTCGTGGTCGAAGATGGGGAGATGGCGCTCAAAGCAGCGATCGAACGCACCCCCGATGTCATCGTCACCGATCTCCAGATGCCGTACCTCTCGGGGATCGAGCTCGCCGAGCAGCTCGCAGCGAACCCGAAGTGCGCAGGAATCCCGATTATCCTGCTCACCGCCCGAGGATATGCAATCGAAAGCGAAATCGAGAAGCTCCCCTCGATTCGCAAGCTGCTCTCGAAACCATTTAGCGCCAAAGACCTGCTTGGGTATATCACCGAACTGATCGAGGCAGGCACCGATTCCAAGGGAAAATGTGCATGAATATCCGCAGAGCCCCCAAGCAACACGATCCAATCCCAGGTGCGCTCTTCAACCGGTGCCTCGAGCTCGGACTCGCCTGCTGGCGTCTTGATCTCAACGGGATGCCGGTCAATGACCCGATCGCGCCGAGCATGCTCGGGCTCTGGCTCAGCTCGCGTCCGATCCGGATGCTGATGGCCGAAACCGCGATGATCTGGGCTGCCCACGACACACTCGAGCCCAAGGAAATCCATCCTGGGCTCTGGGTGTTTCCGTTTGTTGAAGAGCATCGGGATCGTCGGACGGGGTACTTTGTCGCGATCGGGTTTGGACCTGAGATTCTCGAGAGCAAGCACATCGAGGAGGGGTGTGCGGGCAATCAGCTTCAGGTTTCTGCGCTCAAGCACCTGCTCAAAGAGCGTGCGACGCTCGTCGATGAGTATGTGCCCAATATCCATTCAACCATTGCCTGGATGCTCGATGATCTTCGCACGATCAAGCGCAATGATGAGACCATCGAACTCTTCTCCGAACAACTCGGCGACTCGTACGAAGTCGTCACCACGCTTCAGGACCTTGGACGCTCGATGGGCTCACTCAATGAACCTGGCGGGATTATCCTCGATGGGATCACCGAGATCGCAGCCACGCTCGATTACAACTGGGTCGCATGCGTAATCAATAAAGAACATACGATCTTTGAGGTCATCGGCACCGAGATTCACCAGGCCGGGACAATGCACTTTGATGACGAACAGATCGGCTCGGTGCTCGAGAGTATCCGGACAACCGAGCCTTTGGGCATGGCGGACACGACCAAGATTTACCCTGTTGATCGGTCGACGCCCGATCTTGAGCCTCAGATTCTGGTGCATCCGATCGACCGCAATGGTGAGCTGCTCGGGGTTCTGATCGCTGGGGGAAAGAACGGCGATGACCCACAGGTCTCAAGCCATGAAACCAAACTGATGGAATCCATCTCCGGGATGCTCGGTGCGTGTATGGAAAATGCGGAGCTCTACCACCGTCAGCACCTAACCTTTATTGGCACCATCCACGCCCTCTCCGCAGCGATCGACGCCAAGGACCAATACACCCAAGGGCACTCCGAACGCGTGGCGATGCTCTCGGCACTGCTTGCCCTCAAGGTGGGATACTCGGAAGAAGAAGCCGAGCGAATCCGCATCTCAGGACTTGTCCATGATGTGGGCAAGATCGGGGTGCCTGAAGCGGTACTCTGCAAACCAAGCCGACTGACCGATGAAGAGTTTGAGATCATCAAAACCCATCCACGGATCGGGCATGAGATCATGAAAGATATCCCCCAATTCTGTGACATCCTTCCCGGGGTACTCCATCATCACGAACGATGGGACGGCAAGGGATATCCTGAGAATCTCGCGGGCGAAGATATCCCGCGTATGGCGCGGATCATGGCGCTGGCTGACACCTTCGATGCGATGAGCTCGAATCGTGCGTATCGCTCGGGGATGCCTCGCGAGAAGGTCTTTGCCGAGTTCAGGAAATGTGCCGGGACGCAGTTCGACCCTGATCTTGTTGAACCATTCTTGTCATTGGACTTTTCGATCTATGACACAATGGTTGCCAAGCACAAAGCCCAATCTCCAGTCCAGCAGGCTGCCTGATCGAATCATTCAAACACACGAACCCATGAGTCTTCAACCAGGCTCAAGTTGAGCTTGTCGGGCTTGATGGCTGCGAGTTCGGCGATCTGGGCCGGGTTGAGCTGGACATCAAAGATCGCAACATGAGCGACCGATCCATCGAACCCATCTTCGGGCGTACTCGGCACACTCGTGTTGTATCCCGCGCCGATATGCAATGGCTGCTCGCCGCCGTCGCCTGCCTTGGCCGATTTAAGTCCATTGGTATTCGACCCTTTGCTCGCCCGCTCTACCCCGTCGATATAGATGGCGAGCCCTTTATCGCCCCAGATCATTGCGACATGATGCCAGGTATTTGGAGCGATGGTATCGAGTGGTGTACTCAGCGCCGAACTCCACCGATACTCCCCCTCATCATTGATGTAGACCTTGATTCCATACCCCCAAATTGCCATATTGATCGCAGGCACGCCATTGAGCTTATAATCCATCCCGAGGAAGCTGTAGTTTGACCACTTGCTCGCCCCTGTGCACTTCACCCACATCGCGATGGTGCCATTCTCGATTTCAAAGCTCTCCCCCCAGGGCACACTGACATAATCATTATCGTCGGCCAATACAGGTACAAGCCCTGCTTCATCGTTGTAACCTGCGCCCGCGACCGATGGTTTCAGATATGAGCCGTGGTACAAACCGATCTGATCGATCGCCTGAGGGGGATTGGAAGATTCATCAAGCGCCCAGTAGTGGACCGCGCCCATTGTCCTCAGGTATGCCGCATAATCCATCTCTGTTGCGAGTATTTCGATTGATGCTGATGATTTCGCTGTGCTTTTCTCTGCGGTTGCGATGACCCGGTAAGTGGATGTGGTGTAGACCGGCTTTGTTCCAGTCCCCCCATCGACCACTGTCGCAGAATAGCTCATATCCCCCACTGCCATCTTCTCGAAGACTTTCCCTGATTGTGCCGCGAGTCTCCATAAGGGGTCTGATTCGATGACTTTGATCGCATATTCGGAAGCATCGAGCACACCATTGCCCCCTTTGGCCATCTCCTCGATCAACGCCGACCTGGTGTTCCCCGATGATCGAAGCGAGACGCCGATGAGCACCATCGAGACAATGGCGACGACGGTGATGAGTGTGATCAGATAGATCGAACCACGCCTGGATGAGTCTGCATATCTGCTCATCGCTTACTCCTCATGGGACAATAAACCCAAGCAAGTCAGCACTATCTGAGTGCAATGATTCAACTCGGGCAAGCTCAATATCGCCTTTGAATACCGTGACCGTGACCCGTTTGAGCCCGGTATAGGTTCCCGAGATTGTTGACGCATCACTCACCAGGACATGATCAACATTGACCCTGCGTGACCACCCTGCCAATGCGGTATTGGGCACCCCTGTCGAGAGCATCGGCGGGGCTGCGGACCATGCGTCATAGTCATCGACATCATCGTAGGTTGCTCTGATTTCGCCCACATCTGGGCCGATCAGGTCTGGGTCCCCAGCCGAAGGCGACGCCCACCGTTTGGTTGCGATTTCTTCGGTGAGTTCAGCCGCAAGATTTGCAGCGATCAACCTGTCGGCATGGACCGATGTTGACCGGGCCATTGGGCCCACAATTTGAAGCGTCGAACCCAGCACAAACCCGATGAGCAGGATCGAGATCACGGTCTCGGCCATTGATATTCCACGCCGATGTGTCAAGTGTCTACGCATCAGATTACCCTCGGCTTGTCTGGGAGCAGGGCGTGCATCTCATAGACCTGCTTGATGGTTCCCTCGACGGTCATCCTCAGGTACACGACACTTGCATCTGCCCCATCATCTGTAATCTCGATGACAAGCGAGCTGATCCCCGAAACCAGCGTAACCGCATCTTGGGCATCGGCCTTACGCATGAGTGTTCCAGAAGCAAGTGAGTATCTATACACGATCACACTGGGTGTTCCAGAAGCGCCCGAATCCTTGATCTGAATCTTCATCTCGTGCTCATTCGCCCCGACTTGATACCGAATTGCACTTGCTTCGCGGAGTTCGCTTCGGATCCTGTTGATGGCGTCAATGGGCACCTGGTCACTCTGACCAATGTCAGTGGCGCTGGGGATTGCACGAGAGCCCACCATCACCGCTCCGCTGAGCCCGAGCAGCAGGACAGACATGATCGAAAGACTCGTCACGACTTCGATCAGTGTGAACCCAGAACGAGGGTGTACGATCTTGGAATATCGAACCATGATTATAACCCCACCTCGCCGATCCCGACATCGAGTGCCTTTGCTTCATCGGCGCTGATCGCATCGGTGACTGTGATCCCCAAACTCGCGACCCCGCCGACCACAACTGCGATTTCAACTTCTCCGTCTGTGAGTCCAACGGTAAACCCTGGGCTGATGTCGCCATAGACCGAAAAGACCACGGACTGGTCGGCTCCGAGATTCGTCCTCGATATGCCCACCGTGTAGGGCTCATCGTCAAAGTCACGGCTCAGAATCACCGACTCACGATCAATCACAGCACCTTCCGCAACGATGTACCTGTTCTCGTCAGGGTAAAACTTGATCACATGCACCTTCGAGCTCGCCCTGGCGCGGAGCGTTATCATCTCGATGTCCGAGAGCAGCGTGCTCTTTGCAGCCATGAGCCTGCGACCCGAACCGGCATGGGCGAACTTGGGCAACGCGATCGCGGTGATGATCCCGATGATCGCGATCACCAAAACCAGCTCGATCAGCGAGAACCCGCGTGTGATTGTTGAATCCCCGGTGTCCATCTCGCGTGCTCCTGAATCGGGAACGCCCCGACCTGCTTTTACAGACCGGGGCGAAAGTGGACTATCCAATCAGAAGGTCTGATTAGTATGAGTTATACTGAACACCCCGAACATCAAGCTCGGTATCGGGCAGATTTGCACTGATCGCACCTGTGGTTTCGTTGTAGACCCACCCGGCGGTTGTGCCGCCCTGAGTGGCAACGATCGCGTTCTTACCCTTGTTGGACCCCACCTTGAGTGTGGGAATCTCTCGAAGATAGGTACCGAGGTAGTAAGTTGATGTCTTCGATGCGTTGGCGGTGCCTGCATCGTTTGTGTATGTCGTAAGCTGCTCTTCGAATGTGGCCAATGCAGGAAGCGTTCCGCCATGCTCTGCTTTGTAGAGGTCAATCGCACTGCGCATCACCGCCAAATCTGCGATAAGGCTCGAATCCGCTGCACCTGCTGCACCTCGGCTCATACGAGGAATCGCAATCGCGCCGATGATCCCGATGATCACGACCACAATTACAAGCTCAATCAGACTAAACGCTCTACGAGCACGAACGGGGTGGGCAACGCCTTGGGGTGCAAACATGTTGATTCTCCTTCTGATACAGACTGCTCCATTGAGTCCACATCATTCGAATCGGGTATGTTCCGCCCAGAGTTCAGGCCCAATGCCCATGCGCAGATACTTTTCCGGCAGGCAAGCGACACAATCGGCAAACTCACTCATGACCCGAGATGGTCGGAATTTCGATCGCGTATTGCACCCCATCGCGCTCGACAAGCACCGATCGCGCATGGACAAGCACAAGTCGGTATCCGTTTGGATCGACCTGTCCAACCCTGAGCAGTTTCCCGCCCAGGACCGCCCCGCCGCCGTTCTTGGCGGGCATGACCGATGAGAGGATTGGCAAGTCATTGGCTTTGGGTGCGATCAATGGGAAACTTGCTGTCGAGTCTTCTTCCTGTTCGGATGTGCTTGTCCCGTCGGTTATCGGCAATCCGATGGAAGGCTCGACGAGCTTGGTGAGCGAGAATGATGCGCCCAACGATTCGCCCTGATCTGACAAAGCCAATGATTCAAGCCGGTCGATGAGCACCATCGCAGCGGGCTTGCCTGCGGGCGCACTGGTAGGCACACTGACAGTCTCAGATGCCGGGGGCGATGAGTCTGCGGGGGCGATATCTGCCGAAGCCTGCTTTGGCCCCATAAATCCCTGGTCGATCACCAGCGCCAACCCCGCCACACATGCCAATCCGAGAAATACCTTGCGTTCTGTTGTGAGTCCCATGGAGTCAAGTAACCATTGCGTTCCAGAGGAGTGCAAATGAGTTTGCGAAAATTTATGCTCCTGCGTCGGCAGGATCGACAAACCAATACATCTGCATCTCGATCTGGACCTCGCTCGATTCCATCGTGCTGCTCAGGATGTCGATTGAATGAATATGGATATCGGGCATCCGTTCACTCATCAGTCCAAGAAACGCGAAAACATCGTCCGCATCCGACAGCCCTTTGAACCGCAAAGGCTGCACCGGGACGCGTTTGTCTAAAATGCGCTCCTCGGGTTGTAACGAGTCGATACGGATGCCAAGTGACTCTGCAAGGCCGACGATCGCTGCTGTCTTGGCGTTGAGCTCCTTGACCGAAACAAGCTCGAGCTTGGTCGCCGACTCCTGCTCGAGCACCTGCACCCGCCCAGCGAGCGATGTCCGCTGTTTGATCGACTCGTTGAGTTGCGATTTGGCATTGGCCAACTCATGACGAGCGCTAAAGAAGAGCCCCCGGCGTTTGGAAATCGAGCTGCCTGCAAAGTAAATCGACGACCCGGCGATGAGCACGCAGATCAATCCGCCCACAAAGTGGATGCCCAACAGACGATTTCCCGAAGATTGATTACCCGGCATCGTTTGCTCCCTCCGGTTGAATCGTGCTTCCCAACACCGTGATGTCGATCTGGAATCGGATCAGCTCGATTTCATTGATCTGCTCGCGCGTTGTCTCGACCAGCTCGACTGTATCGAAGATATTGGCCTTCTCAAGACCGACCACATACGACCTGGCAATGGTCTGTGTCGGAGCCAATCCTTCGATATGAATCTCGATGGGAGAATCACCCTCAACCCCGCCCCCCGAAGCACTGATTCTACGGAACCGAACATCGCTTTGGGCGGTCTTGATCAGCACCGAAAAAACTGTGCGCCACTCGATCCGATTCTCCACAAGGTCAAGCACCTCCTGCTCGGCAGCGAGCAATCGAAGCTGCTCGCGCAGGATCGGAATCGCCTGCTGATGGCGGGCATATTCCATATTCGTCTCAGCGATCTGCTCGGACATCCCCGAATCGGTCAACGCGGCAGACCCGCCAACATACACCCCGGGGATACCAATGACGATCGCGGTCGATACAATCGCAACACCCCACCGTGACATCCAATGCAAGCGCAATCGCTGATCGAGGTACTCCTGAGGAATCAAATTGACCATTGGTGGCGGAGTCGTTTTCATCGGTCAAACCTCGCAGCGAGCCCGTAGGCGGTGGACAATCGACACGCCAGCGACCAGATTTCCTGCCCTGATCCGATCCCCTTGACCAGGGCAGAAGGTGCTGCGCATTCGATCGGAATCCCGAGAACCTTATCGAGATGCTCGTCGATCACAGGATTCACCGACCCATACCCCGAGAGGAAAATTTTCCCAAGCGGCGCAGTCCGGAACGAATGGGCAACATATGCGATGGTGACATCGAGCTCCCTGGCGAGCTCGGCAGCTAGCACCGACCAGGTTGCCCGCTTGACCTTTGCGTACCCCCTTGATCCATCCGCGAGCTTCTGGTCATCGATGACCGCATCGGCACCCCTAGGAGAGAGCCCATAGCGTCCTGTTGCCATATCCCAAACACCGCTTGCGCCATGTTCGATGCGACGAACATAGATCACCGTCTCGCCAAGTGAGAGCACCGCCAGCGAACTCCTCCACCCGATATGAAGCGATGCGTTGATCTCGTTTTCCTCCGCTCCATCTTGCCCGCCCCGGTTGATCGCCAGCTCGAGCAGGTCAATCCCCACAGGCACAAAGCCTGCCGATTCAAAGCGTTCGATGGTGTCGTCGATCACCTGCCGAGGACACGCCACCGCGAGGGTCTCCTGGGTGCGTCCCTTGGCGGGCAAGGCCCAATATCCAAGCTCGAAATCTTCAGGCCCACATTTTTTGGTGCGGGCAACTTCCATCTTGGCGAGCTGATCGACCGGCACACCACTTCGGGCCGGGGGCAGCTCGATCACATGCGAGCTGCATTCTGCGGTCGAAGGTGCGATCGAAATGGCATTCCCTATAAACCCCCTGCGCTCCAGAATCCCAGCAGCCCATCGCAGCTCATCGGGCTCGGGCAAACTCGCACGCCGGGCATGATCCGCATATCCCATATCATCCCGACGAGGAAAAACCGCCCACGCAATCGTGCTGATCCCCTTGGTGGTCTGCATCAGCTGAACTGCGCGAAACTCATGGGCATCAATTGTGAGCCCGATCGCTGAGAGTTTCGATCGTGTGCGAATCATATCAAGCATCATTGGACTCCTGCGGTTGCTGTGAGATCAAACAAGGGCAAGAACATACTGATGGCGACAAAGCCGACTAAGATACCAAGCACGATCATAATGACCGGCTCGATGAGCGATGAAAGCGATTTGATCACTGTCTCGTTGTCCTCGTCGAGGTAATCAGAAACATGCATCATCACCTCGGCCAATCGTCCGGATTGCTCGCCGTTGCGGATCGCTTCGCACGCAGAGGGAACCATCAACCCATCGGACCCAAAGGCGGTGCTGATCGGCTCGCCCCGTGTCACCGCTTGCTCGGCCTGCGTCATCAGGTTCTGGTATCGCTCGTGCCCGAGTGATTCGCGGGTAAGGTTGATCGCATCGAGCATCGGCACACGCGCTTCGAGCAGCACACCCATCAAACGCGTAATTCGAGCAGTCATAAACGAGCGGAGAATATCGCCGAGCTGGGGAATCCGCAACGCCACACTACCAATCATCAGCTGCCCCGCAGGGCTTTTGACCCACCACACAATCCCGAAGATCGTCGCGATGAACACCGGGATCACACCCCACCAGTAGGATCGAACAAACTCCGAGATCGCCATCAGCACCGCGGTCGAAGGCGGCAACGCAGTATCGAGTGTCTCGAACATCCCCGAAAATCTCGGCAACACCACACCAATCAATAATCCAACCACGAATATCCCGACACCCATCAGCAGAATCGGGTACATCAATGCGCCAAGCACATTGGATCGGATCTGCGCCTGCTTTCGTGTCAGCACCGCCACACGCATCAGCATCGCATCGAGATGCCCAGACGATTCTCCCGCTGCGACCAATGACCGAAACACCGCATCAAACGCCTGCCGATCACCCTCTAGGGCAACTGAGAGCGCATCGCCCTCTTCGAGACGCGAACGAACACGCCCGAGCACTTGCGCCCATGCCTCGTTGGTCGTCTGGCGTTCGATCGACGACATCGCATCAATCAAAGGCGTGCCCGTCGAGACCAGCACCGCAAGCTCTCGGGCAAATCCGGCGACAATCTTCGCAGGAACCTTTTTCTTTCGGCTATAGGTCTTTGATGACTTCTTGTTTCCTGCCTTGCTGCCCGACGACTCGACCGATGAGACAAACAATCCCTTCTTCCGGAGTATCTCGGTCGCTTCTTCCTTGCTCGAAGCTTCGATCACCCCTTCGCGCAAGGCGCCAGACTTGTCATAAGCGGTGTAGCCCAGGTTCATGCAGCCACCCCAACTTCCCCCGCAAACTCATCGCCCGAACCCTCGTTATCATCGACCTGCGTGACGCGGATAATCTCTTCAAGACTCGTATGCTGGTCGATCGCCAGACGGACACCCTCTTCGCGCAATGAAAGCTGACCCTGACTATGCAGCAATCCACGAAGCGCATGCGTCGGGGCGTTACGATAGATCAATCTGCGAAGCTCGGGTGTCACCTCCATGAACTCATAAATCCCCATCCGACCCTGAAACCCCGAATCATGACAGCTCGTACACCCGGCGCCCTTGCGGAAAGCCCGCCCGGTCATCTCGGGGATCATGGCATCCTGAAGCACCATCTCGGAGGGGTAGTATTTCATGGTGCATGATGGGCAGATTGTTCTGGCGAGTCGCTGGGCGACGACGCCATTGATCGCGGAGCTGAGAAGATAAGGCTCAATACCCATATCCACCAAACGGGCAACCGCACCTGGCGCATCATTGGTATGCAGCGTCGCGAGCACCCCGTGCCCGGTGAGTGCTGCCTGAACAGCAACGCCTGCCGTTTCTTGGTCACGAATCTCGCCGATCATAATCACATCGGGGTCCTGGCGAAGAATCGAGCGCAGCGTCCGCGCAAAGTCAAGCCCAATCGCTTCGTGCACCTGAATCTGATTGATCAAATCAAGCTGATACTCGACCGGGTCTTCGACGGTCACGATGTTGAGCTCAGGACTCCGCAGCAGATCAAGTGCCGAATAGAGTGTGGTGGTCTTGCCCGAGCCCGTCGGGCCTGTCACAAGCACCATCCCATGCGAGAGCCTGAGTGTTCTCTGGAAGCCCTCGAGCGCTTCGGGGCGGAACCCAAGGTCTTCCATGCGCACATGCAGGTTCTGCTTATCGAGGATTCGGATCACCAGTTTTTCGCCCAGAAGCGTAGGAATACTCGACACGCGCAGGTCAATCTCGCGTCCCTCAGCCACGATCCGCACGCGCCCCTCCTGAGGCAGGCGTTTCTCGGCGATATCCATCTTCCCGATGATCTTCATGCGCGACACAATCGCTGCGTGCATCCCCGGGGGCGGGTTCATCAGATCACGCAGCGCTCCATCAATCCGGTACCGAACCCGTGTGCCGTTCTTGTTGGGCTCGATGTGGATATCTGATGCCTTATCCTTGACCGCGGTGAGCAAGGCCACATTGACGAGGTTCACGATCGGCGAGCCTTCGACCATATGATCGAGGTCCGTCGTCGGACCTTCATCGACCTGCTCGCGCTCCACGACTTCAACATCAGACTCGGCAAGGCTTGTCAAGAACGCATCGACATCCACATCGCCCTCGGCGTACTTATGGACAAACTCGAGGATGTTATCCTGAAGCGCCAGCACCGGGCGAATCTCGAGTCCGGTGAGTTCGCCAAGCCGATCAATCGTCGGCAAACTCTGAGGCTCGCACATCGCAACAGTCAGGGTATCATGCACACGGAACAGCGGGATCGCTTTGAGCCGCTCGGCCTCTTCGACGCCGATGAGATTCAGCAAGTTCGGATCCATCAGCCCATGGCGAAGCTGCACCCCACGCACACCCAGGCACTTGGCCAAAGACTGGACAAGCGTCGCCCCCGAGATCATCCCTTGATCGACCAACAGCTCGCCGAGCATCCGCCCGGCGGTTTTCTGATCCACAAGCGCTTTGGAAAGCTGATCTTCGGTAATATGCCCATCGGTGATGAGCACTTCGCCGACAAGCCGAGGACGCTGAGACCTGCGCATGCCCTGATGCGGATGATTGTCTTGAGGCGAAGTCATAAGAAACTCCTTACCGCGGTCTGCACATCCTCAAACTGCTGAAACTTCGAGGTCAGCTCAGTAATTGCCAGAATCTCACGCAGCGTATCGCTAAGCCCGCAAAGCTTGAGCGATTGCCCGGATGCACCAAGCTCGTCGGTGATATCGACAAGAGTTTCGAGCCCGGTCGAGTCGACAAAGGTCATCTCAGAAACATCAATGATAAACCGCCCGAGCGTGTTGCCCAGTACTTCGAAAGACTCCGTGCGCAGCTGCGTCGCGTCCTCCTGAGTAATCACAGGGCCGCCGGGCTTGATCACCGTCACCGCTCCATGTCGATTCGTTTCGATGCGCATACCTGCGACACTCCTCTTATGCGGCTTTGGCCATCTCCTGCGAACCCGGGATCATGAATGTGAATGTGCTCCCCTGATCAATCTCGGATTCAACATGCACATCCCCGCCATGAAGACGAGCAATCTGGCGAGCGAGCGCAAGACCAAGCCCAGAACCCGTTACCTGAGCAATCCGCCGATCATCCGCTCGACAGAAACGCTCAAAAATTCGTTCCTGCTGCGACTCGTCGATGCCGATCCCCGAGTCAATCACCGAAACAGTCATGGCATCATCCTCGGCAAAGTTGACCTTCACCTCGACACGCCCGCCCGCGGGGGTGTATTTGATCGCGTTGCCCACAAGGTTGTGGAGCGCCTGACCCAAACGATCCCGGTCGGCCTGGATCGAGGGAAACTTGGGAGGCAAATCGAAGACCAGCTCGATCGACTTCTCCTTGGCCTGCATCTCGTAATCTTCCTGAAGCTCGGCGAACAAAGACTCGGTCCGCATCGTCTCGGATCGGATCGAGAGCGAACCCGCTTCGATCTCGGCCACACAGAGCATGTCCCCGACGATCCGCTCGAGTCGGCGCGTCTCCGAGTTGATGACATTGAGCGCCTTGTCACGAATCTGCTCGTCATCGCTCCCGGCTTCGACCGCTTCTTCTGCATACAAACGGATCGTCGTCAAAGGCGTGCGAAGCTCATGGGTTGCCTGGGCGATAAATGCGCCCTGTGACTGATCCGCCAGGCGTTGCTGGGTCACATCTTCGATAAAGATCATCGCCCGAGGAACCTCTTCCTCCTCGACGCGAGTAATCACCACGCGCAGGATCGCCCCTTGCGATTCGATTTCCTCGATATTGCCCAGCTCGATGACTTGTCGAGCAGGCCCATGGTTCGAGAGTACCGCGAGTGTCGCTTCGATGATCTGTTCCGAACCGGGCACGCCATCGAGTGTCGAGTTGACCATTTCCTCACGCGAAACACGCAGGAACACGCAGGCAGCGCCATTGGCATAGGCCACGCTCAGATCAGAATCCACGAGCACAACGCCCTGGGTCAGGGTATTGCACGCAGCGGGCAAGCCGCTGGACTCAACCCCGCCGCCACTTGATGCCTCGACGATTTCGCGTGTTGCTTCGATCTGCTCGAGCGCTTCACGCTCGGCGAGCAGCGTATTCCATGCCTTGGCTTCTGGACCAAGCTGCTCGCCCACAACCAGGCACGCCATTCGGCGCTCTCCCTCGGCCGCCGCAACGAGGGCATCGCCGATCCCCGCCAAAGCACCAAGCCGATTGCGAAATCGGCGATAGACCAAAAGCATCAGAATCAACCCAACACTCATGATCCCGACCGACGAGGCACGGATCGAATCCGACCCGACAACCTGCCCCGACTGATTCATCACCATACTGAGCATCACCCCGGTCCGCCCATCAACCGTCAAAGGCTCGTGGATCATCGAACGGTGGGTCTCGGTATTGTGAATGATATTGGCTTCTACCCCGGGCGATGGGTCCCATGTCTGAGGCAACTCGGTCACAAGCGTCTGCGAAGCATCGGACGAGGCAATCACACCAAGATTCGAAATGCTGACCTCGCACTCTTCGACCATCCCCGACGCAACCGCATCGAGCATCAACCGGCGCAGACCCGAGAGGTCTGCGTCGCTGAGCCGAAGCTCGGATTGCGAAGCGATCAACGCACTCGTTTCACGAATGCGCTCCTCGCTCTGCACGAGAACGGATTCATCAATTGTCCGCGCAGAAACCCACACCACCCCGCCGACAGCGAATGCCAAAATAGCGATAAACGCCATGCCCGTCGTCGCGACAAGTGACTCGCCACGAACAAAGAACCTTTGGATACCGAATCGACTTTGCGTCTTGGGTGTGGTCATAAGCAGGATTCCCATGGCAATTGCCATTTACCTGCCGGATATCGGTCGATTCGTCCCCCGCATCAACCCAATATGCCAACCGTTGCCCATGTGACCCCTTTTCGGACCTGCCAGATGGCAAGCGGACACCTCGTCTGCAAACAAAGTATAAACAAAGAACAAGCCCGATGCTTTGCATCGGGCTTGTTCGAATGGGCGCGGGTGGATTCGAACCACCGAACGCGAATGCGAGAGGATTTACAATCCCCGTCCTTTGGCCACTTGGATACACGCCCAAAGTGTCCCGAGACGATCCAAAAACCGCCTCAAAGCCACCTCTCGGACTCAAACCGAGGACCTGCAGATTACAAATCAGCTGCTCTATCAACTGAGCTAAGGTGGCATAGATCAGATGTCGTCCGCCTGTTCAGGATTTCTCCCGAATCGTCGAACAGTCCGAAAAATATCGGCCCCGCATAGAGCGAGGCCGTATTTTCCCAAATGGGCTATACAGGGCTCGAACCTGTGACCCCCAGTGTGTCATACTGGTGCGCTAGCCAACTGCGCCAATAGCCCAAAGCGGGAGGATTGTATCCTCCAAGCTCGGAAATGCAAATACAACACGCCTGGGGATCGACAAATCTCTCGATGTTTGATGTCGATCCGTCCGGAATCGCGTTATCCACCTCTTTATTCACCAAGGATCACGATCTCGACCCGTCGAGACTCCTTTTTCGTCCCTTTGGGATTCGATGGACCGAAAGCTGCGGAGTAGATCTGGTCATTATCAATCCCCTTGCCGACAAGATATCGCTCGACTGCCAGTGCGCGGGCAGCACTGAGATTCTCGTTGGTGCCCCACTTTTTCTTGGTCTTGACGAGCTTATCTGAATCGGTGTATCCCTCAACACGGACCTCGTTGCTTGCGTAGGTTGATTTGATCACTTTGGCGATCTGGTTGAGGGTTGCTTTGGCATCTTTGCGAAGCTCATCCGAGCCCGAGCTGAACAGGACATCGCCTGCAACCCCGACGACAATCGCCCCACCTGATCTCATGCCGACATCGATGCCGTTGATTCCCTCGAAACCTGTCGTCGGGCGAGCGAGCGCTTCGTTGAGCTGAGATGCAAGCCTCTGATTCTCGGCCCGCAGTTCGGCATTTTGCTGCCGAAATGCGTCATTGCCATCATTGGCCTGGCGAATATTCTCTTGAAGCCCCGCGATGCGTTCGCGAAGCTGGGTATTCTCATCAATTGCCGCGTCATAGTCACGCTGGGAAATGGTTTTACATCCACTCAGTATGATTATGCTCAGGGCACCCAGTGCGATCAATACAAGTCTCGGCGTGTTCATCCATGCACCTCCCGGTTCAAAGTTGTTGTCGTCCATCCACAGTCTATCCGGTTCCACCACCGGCGTGGGCAACGCGCCCAACAGAATCAATCATCTTGGTCGAAATCGACCTAAGGCAAGTTCAAAGCTCCGGGCATCTTGAATATCCAACCAAGCACAATCTCCACGATCGGCTTGCCCAGAATCACCATCATCGTCGCCACCGCCAAGAACGGGCCATAGGGCATCGCCCGACTCAATTTTCCTCTAAATATCTGCGCCACAATCGCATACGCCACGCCGACAAAGGCGGCGAGGAAGAACGCGATCGTCGGATCAATCCATCCCAGACACGCCCCCACCGCAGCCATCATGTGCACATCGCCCAATCCCATCGCTTCTTTCCCAAACGCCAGCGTCCCGCCGATCCGGACCGCCCAGACCACCCCGCCCGCGATCAGATACCCCATCAACACCCCGCCGAGCACGACGAGCCAGAGCGGAGCATCGGCAGGGGCAATCGCCAATCCGGATTCGGGGTCGGTTGTCCACTGCCCGAAGAGCTGGACCATCAACCACCCGCCGCCGAGTCCGAGGAGCACAGGCAGGCACAAAAACGCCAGCTCGCGGATCATTTCACGCCGGGCGTAAGGATACATCAGCCAATCCTCGAGAGATTCAGATTCTGTTTCCCCAGCTTCAGGTTCGGTTTCAGCAGCTGCGTCCTCGCCAGCCTCTTCCGCCTTCGATTCGTGATGGGCCTGATACCACTGCTCGAAGTCGGCAAAGCTTCGGGTGAGCCAACCGAACTTGAGCATCAGGTTTGACAGGATCAGCCCCAGGCACCCGCCGAGCCCGATCCCGATGAATCGCCAACCAGTCAGCCCGCCGGTGGCGATCGTCCAGACCTCGCCAGGGGCGGTGATCCACTTGGCGCGCAGGTTTTCGACCGTCCAGAGCCCTTCGAGCCCGGAGGGCATCATCTCAGGCGTGCCATACTTGGTCTGGAACCAGATCGCGTGCCCGGTGTGCAAAAATAAGGCCACCAATGCCGGCACCCAGGTGAGCACGAGCGGGATCGTCGAGGTGCGGGCATCGATGATGGTCATCGAGACCATGGACCCCACCAGCACCAAGAGCACGACCATCGCAGGCCAGGTCAGTGCCGGGCCGTTGGCTGCCCATTCGGGTGCGATCTTTCCCAAGCCCAGAATCGCATCATCGGGCACGATGTACCAGAGCGCGTAGATGGTGCCAAAGAGCAGGGCGACGATGGTTTCAACGATCGGGTATTCCGCCGATATCCTGGCCTTGCAGAATCGGCACTTGCCACGCAAAAGAATCCACCCAAAGATCGGGATATTCTCGCGCCAGGTGAGTTTCTGATTGCATTTGGGGCACCGGGAGGTCGGCGTCACAACATCGAGCCCCAGGGGGATGCGATAGACAAGCACATTGGTCAGCGACCCGATGCACGCACCGACCGCAGTCACAAAGAGCAGAATCGTGATGGAGGGGAGATTGTAAATCAACCAATCGGGCATCGTTCATTCATCGGCCGATCGGGTCAAATCGCTCGACAACCAACACTCAAGAATCCGCATCGAGCTCGTCAGCGTTGAGCTCGACAATCCGCTGCTGGGCCCGATCAAGAATCGCCCGTGCCCGCTTGATGAGCTCGATGCCCTCTTCGTACCCTTTGATCGATTGCTCAAGCCCGATCTCGCCGGATTCAATGCGATCGACGATGGTTTCGAGCTGATCGATCAGCTCCTCGTAGCGGGGCTCAGCGGATTCGTCAGCTTGGGGTGTTTTCTTGGGCACGATGAAGGATACGCCTTTCGTCAGAAGAGTTCTTGCTGGTCGGGGTTTGGTTTGTTATTGGCTTTGACTTTTCGTTTGGGCATGGGCGTTTTGGCAAGCCGAGGGTCGGACGGGCCCGATCCGCCTTCGACACTCGATCGCACCTTGCCGTCGGCGAAGGTGGTGATGATCGTCTGCCCCGGCGAAGTGTCCGCTGCTGAGCGGATGAGTGACCCATCCGAAGCTGTGGTTACAGTGAATCCTCGGGCCAACACCTGGGCGGGCCCGATGGCACAGAGCTCGCGGGCGAAGGCGTCGAGCTCGTCGGCTTTGGCCGCGATCATTCGCCCCATGACGCGTCCGAGCCGATCGCCGAGCTGGGCCAGGCGTTCTTCGCGCCGGGCGTGGGCAGCTGCGGGTTGATGGCGGGCGAGTCGAAGGGCGATGCGATCGAGCTTCGATCGGCTCGAAGCAACCGCCGAGGTGGTCGCGCTCGTGAGCCGATCGGTAAATGTATCGAGCCGATCGCGGTGGATGGCGATGACCTGGCGCGGATCGGACATCGAACGCGACGAAGTGATGGTGTCGAGCCTTTGCTTTTCGTAACGCAGCTCCGATCGCACCGTCCGGTCGAGTCGGCTGCGCAGCGAGCTGAGCTGCTCGCGCAGGGCCTGGCGATCGGGCGCCAGGCGCATCGCTGCCTGCGTGGGCGTGGCGCAGCGCTCATCAGCGACCAACTCGGCGATGGTTGTATCGGTCTCGTGCCCGATGGCAGCGACAATCGGCACCGTTGAATCATGGATCGCCTGGGCGACTTCGAGTTCGTTGAATGCCCATAAATCTTCGAGCGATCCGCCGCCTCGGGTCAGGAGAATCGCGTCGATCCCCAGCGCCTCGGCGTGCGCATTGAGCTTGATGATCGCGTTGGTGATCTGCCCCTTGGCCGACTCGCCCTGGACGCGGACATCGACGATGGCCAACTCGATACTCGGGCATCGCTTGCCCATCGTGTCGATCACATCAGCGACCGCAGCCCCGTCCTTGCTCGTCACCACTGCAATCCGACGCGGGAAGGTCGGCAAGGTTTGTTTCGTCGCCGGATCGAACCATCCGAGCTTGCGGAGTTCATCGCAGCGTTGTTTATACTGGGCTTCGAGATCGCCCGCGCCCACCGGTGTCATCGAGGTGACGATCAGGCTGATGCGTCCGGAAGGTGCGTAGTACTCGATGCGTCCTTTGGCGATGACCGAGTCGCCATGGGTCGGGGTGTAGGGCATGCGTCGGGCCGAGGAGGCGAAGAGGACCGCGCTGATGACCGAGCGATCGTCCTTGAGCGAGAAGTAGTAGTGCGTGCGATGCGAGAGCGAGCTAATCTCGCCGACGACCTCGAACCGATCGGGGAGCCCCGCCTTGATCGCATGGTCGATTCTGACCGCGAGCTGGGAGACGGTGATGGCGTTGCCCTGCCCCAAAACCGACACAAGGGACGGTTTGTCCCTCGCGCCGGCTCTCTCACCAGTTTGTTTGCTTTTCATTCGATCAGGATTGAATGGGAGTCGTCCGGTCACATCTACACGATATGGCCAAAGTACCCATTGGTCACCTGCTGCACCCCTGTGACTTACCGATCGAGTGCCACCTCGGCGGATTCCTCTTGCGCCTTGTTCATTTTTTCGACACGAGCAACGACATCGGCAGCCATATTGTGAGGCAGGGAGATGCGGATCGGCTCGTCGCCTGTGAGCATCGCTGCGACGCCTGGCATCTTACGCTCTGCCTGGACCTGCTCGCGGGATTTGATCCGCGGGACATCGGCTGGGCGCTCGAAGACGGCTGAGGGCTTTGGCTGCCCGTCGGCTTTGGCCTGCTCATTGCTTTGTGCTTCTGCCCGTTCGTTGGTATAGACGCGAACGCCATAGAACCCGTTGTCGCGCAACCAGTTGATCCGGGCTTGCTCGAGCTTGCTGAACAACTCTCTTGTGCGATCAATCTCCTGGCGTCCATACTGCGCCCGGTTGGTTTCGAGAGTGGTGCCTCGGAAGAGCATGCTGGCGGTTGAGTCGTTGGCTGCCGGGAGTGGCACGAATGGATCAATCGCAAAGACGCCATCGAACATCTGGATGTAGATCAATGCCGGGGCGTCTTCTCCACCGAGTTTTTCGCGATCGGAGGTGGGGTTGTCCCACTGGATTGATCCGTCGGGGTTGGAGACGGCGACGACGGAGCCTCGGGTTTGATTCGAGAAACGAATCTGCCCGCGATCGACCGCGTTGGTGTCGATCATGCCCGCCCGGATTTCGACGATCTCGGGTGTGGTGATTCGATCACTGACATAGAAGTTGTTCGCATGGTTTGGTCCCAACGCAGCGAGTGTCATTGCACCGATTACTGTGGTAAGCATCATATCGGTTCTCCATTCTTTGGTTGTTGTTTGGCCATTGAGATCAATCCAATGGCGCGTATGCCCGGCGTCACTGCCTTGCATGATTCAAGTGTGCACGAAAACCGCTAATACACCAGTTTGATAACCGTTTGAGCCTATAAATCTCGCCGATTATGAGGGTTCGCCCCCTCGATATGAACCTGGCGCTCCGAAGAACCGATACTCTCGGACCTTTATACAGAATCTGCAGGCTCATCTTCACGAACTAATGCGTGGTAGGCGTCGAGGATCGAGGTGATATACATCCCCACCCGTCGGTTCCTGGTGACATACTCCCGGGATTCGAGCCCGGCCCTTCGTGTTGCCTGTGGATCGGCGAGGCGCTCGCCGATTTTTGCTGCCCATGAGCTTCGCGATGGACGATCCACAATCGAAATCCCAGCCGACTCCTGAATCGGGGTGATGTGCTCGTCATTGCCCGCGATGATCGCCATACCGATGCCCATCGCATCGAGCAGCAGCGTGCGCTCTTCATGGAGCGTATCGGGATAGACCATCATGTCACAACGCAGCAATAAGTCCCGCCGATCCTCACTTCGATCAATAATCGTGAACCGATCCTCGAGCTTTCGATTCTGCACGCGCCCCCACAGATCTGCCCGCTGGACTACTTCGAGATTGGCAAAGACCATGACCTGCGGGTGCGATTCGATCGCATCGGCGATGCCCTCGAAGGCTGCGATGCACTGGTCCTTCTGACGCCCCGAACTCATCAGCACGATCGAGGTGTTTTTGTCCTGATGAAAAATCTGTGCCGGCTCGGCAGAGACCTGCGCCCCCCACTGGGCCAGATGAACCCGCTGCCCAAGCCCCCCCTTGCTGAGCCCGGCTTCAAATGGGCGCTCTGGAATAAGGAACAACGCGCGATCCGACGCATCGAGATGAAGCGATTTGGCCGAATCGATCAATCCCGCCCGCCAGAGCTCGAAGACCATTCCAGCGCCGAGAATCCGTGCGAGCTCTCGCCCCATCGACCATGCTGCCCCCCCAAAGACATGCACGATGTCGATCACGCCGATGGTCGAATCGCAGTCCTTGGTCACCTGGCGTGCGACTTGACTTGCGCGAATATGGCGGGTGAATGCCAAACCGCGATCGGCGTACCAGATTGGTTCGCTGATCAGATCGAATCCCTTTTCTTCAAGCCGACGCCCCTGTGGCAGCACGACCTGGGCCATGATCCCCTCGTCGGCAAGCCCGACAAGCACCCGCTCGACAAGCGCTCGTTCATGCAGGGCGAACCGGGCATCGACTAGGATCAGCACGCGCATGGCACCCTCACATTTCCCCGGGGCGAATCGGCTTTAGGAAGACTCTTGGTCAGTGATACGGAAGGTCAGATCCGGTGGCGACGATTCGTCATCCTTCACTGCCTGCGTCCGCCATACACCTACCCAGTGGTCCTTGGCAACTTTGCGCAACACATAATCGCCCGCGGGCTCGTCGCGTTTGCACAAATCCGCAGGCGCATCATTCCAAGGCCACCAAGGCGTGATCCCCTGATCGGCACCAGGTAACTTCTTGAACTCCTCGGGATTGCCAACAATCTCAGTGATCGTCGTCAACCGATCGAGCTTGGTGCGCACCGTCGGGATGCTCGCGAGCAATCCACGCGTATAAGGATGCATCGGATTGGCATAGAGATCGTACACATTGGCAAACTCCACCACACGCCCGGCATACATCACACACACAATATCAGCATTCTCGGCCACCACGCCAAGGTCATGGGTAATGAGCATCACCGCCATGTCACGGGTGGACTTGAGAGACTTGAGCAACTCAAGAATCTGCGCCTGGATCGTCACATCGAGGGCCGTCGTTGGTTCGTCCGCAAGGAGCAAGCGTGGTTGACACGCCAGTGCCATGGCAATCATCACACGCTGGCGCATCCCGCCTGAGAACTGGTGCGGGTAGGCCTTGATGCGTCCTGCCGGATCGGGAATCCCGACATCATCCATCGCCTGAATCGCGATCCGCATTGCTTCTTTGGCGCCGACATCTTGATGAAGTGTGATCGCTTCGATGATCTGATCACCAACGGTGTAGACCGGATTGAGCGAGGTCATGGGCTCTTGGAAGATCATGGCGATCTCGTTACCTCGGATATGGCGCATCTCCGCCTCGCTCAGTTCGATGAGGTTGACGACCTTGCCGTCCTCCATGCGATACCGGATCTCGCCACGATCGAACCGCCCCGGCGGGCGAGGGACAAGCTGCATCGAGCTCATCGCCGTCACCGATTTACCACACCCGGATTCACCAACGACAGCCAATGTCTGACGAGGATAGACCGTCATCCTCACCCCATCGACCGCCTGGATGCGTGGGCCCGACCCATTGTCGAACGATACCGCGAGGTTGTTGACCTGCATGATTGGCTGTTCTGCGAGAACTGACTTTGCCGAGGGCTTGGGTTGTTCGATCGTTGATTCAGTCATATCTACTCCTCACGCCAAAGCTAGACGCGTGCTTTCTTGAGTTTCGGATCGATCGCGTCGCGGAGCGCCTCGCCGATCAGGTTGTATGCCATGGTCGTCAGGAAGATCGCCGCCCCGGGGAAGATCGCAAGCCACCAAATAAAATCAGAGGTCTCGCCCGATGCGTTCGAGAGCAACTTGCCCCAGCTCGCCTGTCCCGATGGGCCAAGCCCAAGGAACGAGAGAATCGCTTCGATCAGGATCGCTGCCGCGATCGCAAACGATGAATCCACAAGCACCGGCGTCACGCCATTGGGCAGCATGTGCTTGAAGAGGATCGACCACAAGGGCAAACCGACCGCCTTAGCCGCCTGCACATAATCCGTCTCACGCAGCTTCATAAACTCCGCCCGCACAAAGCGCGCAGCACCAGTCCATGTAAAACACCCGATGATCGCCATCATGAAGTAGATATTTCTAGGCAGCACACTCGCCGCGACAATCAGCAAGAACAGCACCGGGATGGCCATGAAAATCTCGACCACGCGGTAGAGCAACATATCGACCCATCCACCAAAGTAGCCCATCAGCGCCCCGATCGTTACGCCAATGGCCACCGCGATCCCCGTCGAGACAAACCCGATCGAGATCGATAAGCGACACGCATGGAGCATCTGAGAAAACACATCCTGCCCGAGCGTGTCAGTGCCGAGTACATGAACAGGCGCAGATTCATTGATGATCTCGTTCTTGAGGTCCAGAAGCGAAACGATCTGCCCATCTCGCCAGCTTGTCTCGAGCCCCTGAATCAAATCCGAGATCGGATACGACACCAGGTCATCAACTGAGCGAGCGATTTGCCCAAGTTCAACAAATGTTCTCTCAGTCACGGGGATTTCTGCGAGTTGCTCATCATTAAATGTCGCCCGCTGACCTGCATTGATTCGTTCCTTGTCGGCCAGTTTATCCCACATCGAATCCAGAGGCGTCGATCCCGGCGCCCGGTTATACATCGCCGTTTCAGATTGGTTCGGTGAAAACGGCACAACGGTATATGCAGCCTCGATCTCATTGGCCGATTGCTGGGCACGGTAAAAAAAGGTGCTTGTGTTGGGTGACCATTTCCACCCGCCCAAAACAACCATCACCAGCACAATCGCCCCGACATACACCACACGCCAGGTGCTCTTATATACACCGATCGAAATCAGCACAAAGGGAACCGAGCCCATCAGAGCGATCACTGCCGAGGCAACCCAGGGGAACCCGCCCCACTGCTCCCATCGACGCATCCAATCCGAAGCATCGCGGGCGCCGAAGATGCTCGACACGATCCCGACAAACACAACAACGATCGCCATCTGAATCCCACCGGCAACAATGAGCCGGAGTTTTTCGCCAAGATTAAGCTTCTTGATCGGCAAGAAGATCAGCACCGGTGCCCAGAGCCCCCAGACAATGAGCACGACATCGGCAAGGGTCAACATACGCACCATCGGCGAGGTCATCGCCCCGCGAGACCCATCCTCGTTGATCGCCCACATCAAAATCGGATGCCCCGAAGCAATCACAGGCGAAAAAATGGCAAAGAATGCGACGATCGCGATCCAGATCAGCCCAAGCACCGCAGCGGGTCTTCGGATGACCTGCCCGAAGGCTTCTGTCCAGAACCCCTTTGCGGGTTGATGTCCGATTCCTTGGGCGAGTTGGACGCCGGTGACTGATTCGGGTTGTTTCGTTGCGCTACTCATTTGTACGAAATCCTCGGATCAGCAAGAGAGTACAAAATATCGGCCAGCAGCAATGCCAGCAGGTTCACCGCCGCGATCATCATGGTATTGGCCAACAACAACTCCCGGTCTTTGAGGTTGATCGATTCGATCACCAGGTTCCCCATGCCAGGGATCGTAAAGATTTTCTCGATCACCACCGAGCCGGCGAGCATCGCTGGGAAGATCGAAACAAACATCGTAATCAAGGGCAGCAAGCTATTGCGAAACACATGCTTGAACACGATGTCTTTATACGACACGCCCTTGGCTTTGGCGGTGCGAACATAATCCATGTTGAAGTTATCGAGCATTGCTGCCCGGGTTTGTTTGGAGAGCACCGCGAACCCGCCATAGACCAGGCACGACACCGGAAGCACGACATGCCAGAGCATGTCGAGCAGGTATCCCCGTTGCCAAACGCCATCAATGTAGGTCGGGAGATAGGTAAATCCATCCGCTGCCGAGGAGTGCAAACCACTGGCGGGGAACTTGCCAAGCCAATAGCTATTGTCCGCCATATACCCGATCATCAGCACGCCTGCGAGCGGAATCGGAAACGACCACAACGCGATATAGAACGATCCACTCACGCGATCAAAAATCCCCCCCGAACGCACAGCCGCGAGCATCCCCGAGGGAATCGCAATGAAATAAATAATCGGGATCGCGATCAGGTTCAGCAAGATCGTCACGGGGATCGCTTCGGAGATCAACTCCATCACCGGGCGAGACTTCGAGAACGATTTCCCCATGTCGGGTTTCGAAATACTGATCCCGGGAAGAATCCCAAACCCGGCTTCCGGATACGGCTTGGCGTCGAACACCGCCATCAGTTTTTCGCGTTCATTGACCGCATCTTGGTAGTACCCGATGAGATCAGTACCGAGCCGATCAATCTCATCAATATACGGCGTCTGCTCGATCTGAGCTCGCATCGAATCAATGACTTCATGCTTGACCTTACCCTTTTTATTACGGGCGTGCTTGATCCCAAGATCGTCGATCGCCTTGCCCAACTCGGTATCGAGCAAGGCCCGCCCGCTGATCAGCTTGGCGCGGGCTTTGGAATAAAGATTCGCCTGTCGGCGGTACACCTTGGACTTGCTCTCGGGAGTGGCATCGCTGGCCCATTGATATGGTTCGACAGCTTGCGGCACCGGGAGTTCATCGACATACCACTGCCACAAAGGCGGAACCTTCACCTCCTTGGGCGGCTGAATAAACTCGCCCGTCGGATCAATCTGATCACGCTTGCCAAACTTGACCGGCGAAATACGCCCAAGCCAACGAACATACTGCACCGGAGCCGACGCATCGAGCCCGTACCGGTCCTCCAGATACGCCTCCTTGATCGCCCGGCTTGTCTCCTCCATCTGCCCATCGCCAGCAGACATCGATGCACCAATCCCACCAGGACTCAGCGCGATGAGCATAAATACCAAGAAGGTAATCCCGAGCAAAGTCGGAATCATCATCAACAATCGTCTGAGAATATAGACACCCATGGGTTCAAGCGCTCCTTGTGCTTATTGAGCCAGCTTATGGCGCGTAGTAGTACTCGCGTTGCTCTAAACCCTTGGGATAGGTATGCACATTCTTGAAGTCTTTGTTGATAAACCGAAGCCAAGGCCCAACACGCAAGAAGGTATAAGGCTGCTCCTCATGGATCAACGAATGAAACTCGTGGAACACCTTCATCCGCTCGTCAAAGTCCAGCGTCAACTTGATCTTATCAATATACCGATCCTGACCGGCATCCCACTGGATAAAGTTATGCCCCTGGTTCTGGATCGAATCCGTATGCCAGATCTGCTTGGGATCAGACTCGGGAGACGAAGCAGCCCACCCCATCATGATCGCGTCGAAATCACGGTTCTTCAAGATTTGATCGTACAACGACCAGTCAACGATCCGAGGCTCACACCGGATACCGACCGCTGCACATTGATCCACAATATACTTCTCGATCCGTTCGGTCGTCTGCGACCCGGCAACGCGGGTGAACTCGAAAGTAAACTCGTCCCCGCGTTCGTTTTCCAAGATGCCGTCGCCATCGATATCAACCCACCCCGCCTCGGCCAGCAGCATCTTGGCCCGCTCAATATCATAGGGCCAAGGTTCGATATCAGGATTGGCTGCTGGCGAAGGTGGATTGTTGGGCCCAACTGCGACACTCCCGATGCCGTTGAAAATATCGTCGATAATCAGCTGACGATCAATGATCAAAGTCATCGCCTGACGAACACGCTTATCATGGAACGGCGTCAGTTTGCCATTGCGCGGGCCACACTGCCAACCAATAAATCCATACCCCGAACGCATGTTCGCCCAGTTGAGCGAGTAGGCAAAATCATCCCAACCCTCCTCACGCGACACCTTTGAAAACTGAGGCGAGCTTGGCGGGATCATGCTCACATTGCCGTTGCGAAACTCGGTCAGGCGGGCGATATCCTCGATGATCACCTTGAAACGCATAGATTTCATTGCGGGCTTTGGGCCCCAATACTGCTCGTTGCGAACCAGAATCACATCCTTGCCCGGTGCCCATTGGTTATCCACATCCAGATTGTTGAGCTTGAATGGGCCCGATCCCATCGACAACGCGGTGCTTTGGTTGATCTGGCTTGGGGTGAGCTGGGTGTAAAAATGTTTGGGAAGAATATAAAACCCCAACGCCGCCTGAAGGTTGTACGCATCGGGTTGCCTGAAAGTAAACTCGACCACCTTCTCCGAGATCACCTCGACCTTTTCGATCGAGGTCAGGATCGAACGCAGTGCTTCGGTTTCGAGCTCTGGGTTGTTGATATAGTCGTGAAAAGTCCAGCGGACATCCTCAGCCGTCACCTCGACACCGTCTGAGAAGTTGACATTGTCACGAATCTTGACACGAAGCCAGTACCCCTCAGGATCATACTGCCATGCCTCGGCGAGCAACCCCTTCATTTCGAGTGTCACCGGATCAAGATCGCCAAGCGATTCACAAATCTGATCGTTGACCCTTCGTGCATAGGTATCCTCGGCCAAAACCGGCGTGAGCTTGCTCAACTGAGCGGGGAAGACCTCGGTAAACTCGCCGCCGAGCCGATACCCTTCCATATCGTAGGGTTCAGATGCAAACTCCACCCGAGGCTGCCATTGAATCGGCACGCTGCCGGGGCGCGCCCAGCTTCCTCGCGCGTTGCCAGCCGTATTGGCACTGCCCGTATTCGAGTTCGAGCCTGCCCCAACATTCACGCTAAAGGCACCACTCGAAAGCCGATCATCGAGATTAGTGAGTCGCCCCTCGACCGCTGCGATCCCGGTCATGACCTCTTGTATCGCCGTTTCAGTTTCTTGAAGATTACGATCAAGCTTGGCGACTTGCTGCTCGACCGTCCCCACCTTGTTGAGTAGCTCTTGCGTCTTTTCCCATCGCCGATCGCCCTCTTTGATATTCATGAGCGTAAACACACCCACCAACACCACAAGCACCATGAGCACGAAATCTTTCAGACCGAACTTGTTCTGCATTTGCACCTGCCTCTATCTGGCCTCGACCGAACTCGATGGGCAACCCACCCATCGTTCCCCCACTCCAAACGGGGGGCTATACAATATCATCCCAGATCAGCGTTGTCGCTTGGGATCGAACGCTTCCCGCAACCCTTCTCCAACAAAGTTCATCGCCAAAAGTGTCACCCCCAGCAACAGGCACGGAAAAAACAACAGCCACCAGTGACTCCGGTAGGTATTGAGCTCCCCAAGACCCTCCGCAGCAAGATTCCCCCAGCTCGGCAAAGGTGGTTTGACCCCAATTCCCAGAAAACTCAAGAAACTTTCCTGTAAAATCGCCTGAGGCACCGCCAGCGTCGCATACACCACGATCGCACCTACCAGATTGGGAAGCAAATGCCGAACAAAGATCCGCGTCGGTGACCCACCAATCGCCCGCGCAGCCTCGACAAACTGCTGATTCTTCAAACTCAGCACCTGCCCACGGATCACCCGCGCCATCGTCAACCAGCTCACCCCACCAATCGCCACCAAAAGCGTCAGCACATCGAGCATCGTGCGGGTCTGGGCGGAGAGCTCTCGCCGAGGGTAAATCTGCACCGCCTGGGCCATCAACTCGTCAGCGAGCGCCTGATCCGCACTCAAAATCACACGAGCATCGCCCCTCGATATCTTCTCCCCAGCATCTTGCGACTGCATCTCAACAACCCGCTGCTGCATCCATTTCGCTTTGGCCTTGTTGTGCGTCACCCACTCATCGACCATCGCATCGCTCGCCACCGCCAGGAGCACCACCAGCAGGATATAAGGCAGCCCATACAACACATCCACCGCCCGCATCATCACCGAATCGACCTTGCCACCCATGTACGCTGCGATCGCCCCATACAGCGTCCCGATGCTCACGCTAATGAGTGCCGCTGCGATCCCGATCGTCAGCGAAATCCCCCCCCCGGCGAGCAAGCGAACCCCAAGCGAACGCCCGAGCATATCCGATCCAAACCAGAACCGAGGCCAGTGCGGCTCGACGAGCTCGAGCATCGGACCATCACGGGCATCGAGCAGCTCATCGACCTCGACGCCATTGTCCCGGGCGATCTGCTCAAGGACACCGGGCTCGATCGCCCGGGTCGATCGTTCAATATCCTGCTCGTCATACCGCCACCAACGCGGAGGAAGCCGACCTGATTTGGGCGATCCGGCATCGTATCTGGGCACGCCGACCGATTGACTCGTCGAGCTTGCTGACGATCCAAGCGTCCAAGGCAATGACCCCAGACACGCAACAAACATCACCGCCAACACCCCCAACCCAAGCATCCCAGCGATAGATCGAGTCAGCGGGTTATCCCGTGATCGGTGGGGCGCACGGATCGCGCTGATGGATTCTGGCTCATCGTTTTTCCGCCCCGGCATCGCCATGCACACACCTTATCCAATCACGCAAGTGCATGGAGACCGCAGCACCAGATTTCGGCTGACAAAGGAAAACAAAAATGATCCAATCACACGAAAAAGGCATAAGAAAAGCGCACGAAAAAGGCCCGTGCAATGCACAGGCCTCTTTACCACTTGTGCGATCCTACCGGATCAATCAGATCAATCAGGGAGACAGGATTTGAACCTGCGACCTTCTGGTCCCAAACCAGACGCTCTACCAAGCTGAGCTACACCCTGTTGCGGCCACTACTCTAGCCCGCCTATCGACAAATCTCACCTCCCGATCCAGCAAATTCATGGCTCAGCTCAATACGGGAGCTCCTTGAAGACCAGGATATTGGGCTTATCGCCCGGCTCGATCACATTCGTCCGATCCACAACCATCAAGAACCGCTTCTTGATCGAAGGCACCAAGGGATCCTCCGGGCGGAGATTCTTCACATCTGACTCTTGGTACCCGTGCACCACAAACCAGACCGCGAAGTAGTCCGACCGCACTGAGATCGTATTGAGGACCGAGTTGGCCATCGAAATCTTCTCGGCGTAGTCATCCTTGGTCGTCCCCGTGCTGGTGCCGTTGAAGAGTTGCGACATGATCGTCACATTCGATTCGATCCCCGATGCCTCTTCGTCGAATCCGTACTGCTGAATCGAGAGGTGCTTGAGGATGTTCCAACGAGTGGGATCAGTCACTTCCAAAGCGGGGTCAATCCGCACCGCGAGCAACTCACCGAGTGAGCCAAATCCGGGTGTTGAGCGGATGCCGTCGATCCCAGTCATCGCACTGCGATCGACTGGCGCATTCGAGTTTACAGGCAACGGCAGAATCGTTGGGTACTCCCCTCGCATGTTGTTGGCAAAGAGCTGGGGATCGGTCGGCCCCAAGTTCATCGGCGCGTTGTCGTAGAAGTTCAGTCCATAGGGCTCAGGCCGTGCCGCCGTGTTGGGGATGCCATAGGTCCGATCCCGGTAGGCGATAATCGCTGCAGCCACATCCGGGTTGTCCGCCAAATCATCAAGTGTGCCCGATCCAAGCGGCGGATTGGTCAACGGCGGGAGCTTGGTGCCCGCAAAGTCCTTGCCCCACCACGCATTGGTCGCCATGCCGCCAGAAATATACTGCGCTCGGCTTGGTGTCAACCCCGGAAGCAAACGCAGCACCTCGATCGGGGCGGTATTGATATTCACCGTCCCGAAGGTCGCCCGCCCCAGCGCCATACGGAGTATCTGATCTGGGGTTGGAGATGATGGATCCGAAACCTGAGGAATCGGCGCAATCGCCCGCGCATGGTCGATCACCCCAAGGGCCATCGGCACCCCGGTTCCACGCGGGATATCGACCACCGGATCAAAGGTCGGCGGGATGTTGAGGTCTGTATTGACATACGACACATAGTTATCAATCGCCAGGTGTCCGTTATCGAGGACGACATCGCCGATGGTAAGATCGTAAGTGTCCTTCCAGATGCTGTCGATGTCATCGAACAACGGGCCCGCCGGGTTGGGCGCATTGATCCCCAACGCCGTCGCCATGGCTTCTGGGCCCGTCATCCACTCCTCAGGGACATAATCAAGCCGATTGACACGGACAGGGCTCGGCGAGAACGCAGGCCCGATCCCCCATGCCAAGAGCAAGTCCGCCAGGCGTGGGGTGTCTTTGATCGTTGCCCCATTGACCAGGATTTCAGGCACAATATCGTTGGCGGGGTCTTGCACCGTCAGGATCAAAGGCGGGAACTTGCCGATTGAATCATTCGCCGCATCATCTTCAACAAACGCCTGGGCGGTCACATCGTTCTTGAGATGCGGCGCCAGGGCGATCGTCTGGATAATCGCGTTGGCACCGTTGGCCAACGAGAGATTAAAAAACGCGAGGAGCGATTGGCTGATCTCAAAGTCACCCGCAATCGTCACCGCCTCGGCAGGATCGGCGAGATCGTCGCCATCAAAGATATCGCTGGCAACAGGAGTCCCGGAAATAAAACTCACAAGGCTCTGGCGGGTGATTCCCGGAGCAGCAGACGAGCGGAGCATCCAGGGCACAACCTCGCCGATCGAAGGCGGCTCTTGCGTATCGCTATCGGCACGCCGATTGGTCTTCCACGCCGCGATCGTCACGCCGGTGTTGTCATTGCGAACACCCAAGTCGTCCATCTCCGAACCCGGAACAGGGAAGTCCTCACGATACGAAACCGTATCGACGATTTTGAAATCGCCCGAAGCGATCGGCGAAGCGAGTGATTCACCAAGTATCATCCGATCGACGAGCAGATCATTCGCGACCACATTGCGCTTCGTCGGATTGGGAATATCGGCCGAGCTAAGCTCGACGGTTTCTTCGCCTCGGGTGACGATCTTCTTCCAGAGCCGAACCTCGAGCGCATCTGTACGCCCGAGAATCGGAGCGGGAAACAAAGGCGATGCGCTCGGTGTCGTGAGGTCTTCAAAGCCCGTCTCGTTGAGCAGCTTGCCGTCACGCGGATCAAACTCCATCATCATCACCGGATCGATCCCCGTCCCCCCATTCATCACGCGGAACTGATGCTCAACCCATTGTTCCGCAGGGCCAGTCCACCCGCGCGGATCGCCGCCGGGTCCATCGGGAAGCCCATCGAGATCAAGGTCATTGCCAGGCACAAGATTCGTGAACCCCGCCGGGATTCCCGCCTCCCACGCATCGAGCGATCTTGCCCACCGATCATCGGGATTCGACCCATCAGTAAGATTGCCCGGCGTGGCATCATCAAACCGCTTGTCCGCGATCACATAGAACACACGCGTCTCGCCCGCTCTGAGCACAACATTGCGCGTGATGAAATCGCTGTAGGGTGCCTGGTTCGTGTAGTTGCCAGGAGTCGCCCCCGCCGATGTCTGCGTCCCGGGCTCCATCCGAGTGTGCCCAAGAGGAAAATCAACCTCCGGGCTCGGAACAGAGCCCGAGGTGTACGCAGCCGAGCTCGCATCGACAACCGTGTAGTTTTCTGCGTTATTCACGGTGGGATACCACTCGATGTATTTCGCAACCTTGAAGAACCGCCCCGCAAACTCGATGTAGTAGTCAAACTGATAGTTCGATGTTGGATCGATCGCATTTTCTTCATTCTGGTAGGCCCGCTGACGAGTCAACGGCTCATCGCCCCCCAAAGGCGTACCGTTATAGCTCGACCCGCCCAGACTGATGTCCTGGTCGTATGGATTGTGCAACTGGAACGCGAGCACCTGAATCAGGAAATCAGCGTTCCCCGGCGAAACATCGCCGTTGATTGAAATCTCATCAATATCCTCACGACGCGGATAGATCACTACCCCTCTTCGTATAATCGGAACGGAGTCGAAATAGTCTTTGTCGCCGCCGCCACCCCGATCCGATGCGTCGGTGTAGGCATAAAGCACCGAGACTTCCGTAAGCACCGGCATCGCCTCGAACCCATAGACATTGACCGCCTGGCGTTTGTCAGGCAGGTTCCCATTGGGCAAAGTGTTCACACCCGGATCAAAGAGATTCCCATCGGCAATCCCCGGATAAAGCGTGTACTCAGGGTCGGTGACAGGATCAAAGCCCCCACCCGAAGCAAGATCATTATTGAAGTAGTCACGAACAACCTGCCCCCGATCGTTATCAACAATCACCGTCGCGATGGTTGGGTCGGTATTGCTGTCCATCATGTCGGCCATATTCACCGCCGTATGAGCTGCGATGCGCAGCGCGAGCTCTGGGCCACGATGACCATAAAAAAGTGTCGAGGTCAGCTGATTCTGGAACAGGTTCACATCCGTAGGCCAATAGGTCGCGTCGGCAAAGAAAGTCTCAGGCGTATCGAGCGCCCCGGCAAGCGAACTCGTATACAACCCAAAGAGCTGGTTCGCATTCGAGAGTATCCCCGCCAAATCCGAAGCAGCCAAGAGCTGAGTCAATGCTTCAGGCCTGGACGGATTCTCGACAACCCCTGTGGGCACCAAAGGCACCGCCCCACTGATCGTGGTAAGCTTATTGCGAGGCGTGAGCGCCATGTGAGCCATCGAGTTGAATGAGATGCGACCGTTAGGCGCCCGGAGTTCACGATCGGTTGCGCTCGGCGCGGTGCTGGGATCATTGGTGATGTCAATCAGCGCCATCCCGTGCTGTTGACGATCGAGCGACAACGGGCGATTGCTCATCAAAGGCCCAAACCTCTGGGTCTGGAGCGTATCGGCGTTGGGGCTCCTATACCGCCCGGTCGTCACCCGCTCGAGACGGGTCGTAACCTCAGGATCATTGAGCCCGTGGAAGGTCAAGAGCTCAACCAGATCATCCATGCCATAGAGCCCGGAACCAAAGTCTGTCCCTCGCGCCAAAGAGGTCCCCAGATTCGTCGGATCGAGTTGTCCGACCTGCCGATATTGCTCGATCCGCTTCTGCGCGGTGATCCGCGCCGGAATCATCCCGATATCAGACGGGTCTCGCTCATACTGCAGCAAATGCTGGCGCTCACTGGGCATCTGATACGCATAATCAAACCCCTCATACGCACCCGAAAGCGAGTTCCCAAGCATGATCCCCTGACGAAGCGCGTCGTAGGCATAGCGCCCGACAAGCATCGAGGTCGAGCTGTTTTCAAGCTCACGCAGATCACCCGATCCACCCGAAGCTGCCCGGTCATACTCGTGCTTATAAAGCCAATAATCCGTCACATTCCGGTTCAGGTTCCGCTGTTCCCAACCAGTCGCCGCCGAGGGTATCCAAGGCCCGAACCGAGGCTCGACACCAACCTCACCGATATACGGGCGGTGCAGCTGCGCATAAGACAACGGCAAGTTGTGCGTGTTGTTGGCGGTGTAGTCCCCCGCTGCGTCCTGCATCGTCAAAAGCCGACGCAGATCGACATCCGCAGGCGTCAACCCCAACGGATACTCCCTGGTCGGAGGCACCAGCAAATCCGTCGCGGTATTCACATTCACCATCGAAGACAAATCAACCGCCCGGGCAGCAAGGAAGAACCGATAGTCCTTGCGATCGTACATCACCTCGATATCCGTGCGGGTTTGATCTGAGTCGCCTTGCACCTTGTCCCTGGCAGCGGTCAGCTCAAACCACCGCGAATCCGCCATCCCATCACCATCAGCATCGGCATACTGGTACGCTGGATAATCCGGATCGGCCCAGCTCGAAACTTGCCCATTGCGATTGAGCGTCTGGAACGGCTGATTCATCGGCATATACATAAACCGCTGATACATCGTCCACACCGCAGGCGTGTTGGCGATCTCATTGATCGGGAGAATCCCCGTCACCGGACTATTCTGATCCTGCCCCGGAAACCAGATGAACCCGCCGTTGGCTGGGTCTTGCGTCTGGATCAACGATTCCGGATTCGTCGGATCGGCCATCTTCCAGAGTGAAAGATAGTTGCTCATCCGACGGATCCGACGCCCGTCGGCCGGATCCTCTGAAACACCCGTACCCGATTGCGCCGAAAACCCACCGATATCCCCATCAACCAAGCCATCGAAACCCGAGTAGCTATTGGGGCGCAGATTCACCAGATTCACAAACCGCCCATCGGGCGCAAAGTTCGATATCTGAAGCCAGTCCCGATTGTCAAGGAAGTTCTTGGCGTTGGGATAATTCGTCTCAAACGGCAGATAAGTCGAGAACGGCCTGTCCGTGATCCCAGCGCTGGCATTGCCGGGATTCCCGAGATACACCGGCGTTGTCGAGGCCAACCAAGGATCAGACGCAACACTAAAATCATTGCCCTGATTCAAATTCTGGATCGAGAACGGCCCGCCAACCGGGGTAAACAAATCACGCCCATCGACAAAGAGCGACTCGGATCGGCGTGTCCAATCCGTATAGGGCGCATCGGTAACTTCGCGCAGACCAAAGGGGTCCTGCGGATCTATGCCGTTCCATTGCACAAACGCATCGAGCCGATCGTTGCCGATAACCGTGCTCAACGCTTCGCCGAAGTTCTGGGAGATATTCTGCTGGGCAACGCGAGCCTTGACCGCATTGGCCGCCCTGCGATCTGTCCGCCCCACCGAGATGTACACCGCTGCAAAGACCGACATCAGCGCGAGCGTCCCGATCACAATCAACAGCGCAGACCCCTTGCGCGAAGCTTCAGAACGCTGTGACAAAGCACGCGCACGAATGCGGGCATCAAGAACGAAGGGTGTGTTTGACTGTTCGATTTTCATGTCTATCTCCTCGCCCTTCCGCCGGGCGATTGCACCATGACTTCCATCTATTCTCGGCCCGTCATCCATCTGCACGGTGCATACAGATTTCCCATCAACCTACCCATCCCCATCGGCGTCCTATTCTTCATGCCCCCACGACTTCAATATCCTCCCGCCAGATCACTCACGCTCGGGGAGCTCAAAGATCACCTGGTAAGTCTGCTCGATCTCTGGGTCCGTCGGATCCCCAAGGCTCATCGTGATGCGGATAAACTTGGGCCAAAGCCACTCGACATCGTCATCGACCGCTGGAGTCCCCCTGGGATCCATAAAACCAAAGGTCGCAATCTCCACAGAATCAGGAGACAACGGCGGCGGCCCGCCCAGAACCGGAAGACGATTCACACCAACAACCAGATTCGGATCCATCCCCAGATTCCGAGGACGACCCGTCGCCGGATCCGTCGCAGCAGCACCCACAAGCACACGCTGCGAATACGGCACCGCGGCACGCTGGTCAGGATTCGTCCCGCCAGAGCTCAGAACACCATCGTTATTCGAATCCACATACCGATCGAGCCCGTACCAGATCATCTCTTTGTAGTTCGGAGACGCCGGGTTGGAGAGGTCCTGCAAGAACCCATACGACCACTCGACAATAAACTCCGTACACCGAGGCACAAAGATCGACGAACCAAGCATCTCCTGATGAGCCTCGGCATACGCCCGCTGAAGATCGCCACGATCGGAAACTTCAAACTGCGATTCGGGATACATGATCCGCGTCGGGATATCTTCGTACCGAACACCGGCGAGATGCTCAGGCGGAGTCACGCTTGTGTCCCATCGGCTCGGGAGCGCATCGATCATCCACCGGCGAATGTTCGCCCGATGAGCTGCCGAACCCGTCAGATTCAACTCGTCGGCATCCTTGGGATCCGGAATCACCGCATCGGCATCCGATGCGGTTGCCCAATAATCGAACTCGAACTGGTCGCGATTGAGAATCACGCCATCGGCTCCGACATTCATGCCAAACCCACTCCCCGCATCGAAGAATGAATAATCCAAAGGCGAAACCTTCACCGGAAGCGATTGGATCATCGTCCGAATCGTCGCAATGTCTTCGGTCACGATATCAACCAAACCGCTGGCACGATACTGAGGCAGCTCCCTGAGGTTCAACTGATTGATCGCATTATCCCCAAGCCAACGAATCGGGTCCGTACTCCCCGGCAGAACACGCGAAGGATCCGACCACCCCAGCGAGTTAAAAATACTCCGCGATGCAGGCTGAAGCGCGATCTGACGATCAGAGTCCATCAACCAATCACGCTGACCCGCCACACCTCGGCTGTATCCGAAGAGCTCGCGCGGGACATTACGCGATTCACCGATCGGCGTGCTCAAAAGCGTTACCTGACGCAGCAGCGACCAATCACGCGCAAACTCGTTGGGATTGAGCGCCCCCGCAGTCGAAGTAACCCCAACGCCGGCCTGGTTGAACCCCGACTCGAAATCAAAGTTTGAATCCCACGGCGCAGGATTGAAAAAGAAGTTGTTGATCCCATTGAAGCCAGTAAGCTGAGGCCGCCGTTTCTGTCCGTGCCCATAATAAATCGCCGCCTCCGATGAACGCGCGATCATATCGGGCGAGATCGCACGCCGGGCGGTTTCGTACTCGCCTCGGGTGAAGAACATGATCTCATCCGAACGCCGAATCCGCCCAGGCATATTTGAGAACCCACCAAACAAGTTTTCATCAATATTTGTCTGCTCGCCTCGGAAGAGCTGCACATCGCGCCCAAAGTTCGCGTTGCGGTTGACAATCACCAGGAACCCATCACGGGTCATGGCTTCGAAGTCCTCGCGCATGATCCGCTCGACCCGGGCAGCGAACTGGTTGAGCTCCGAGAGCTTGCGACCCTTCGAGACCGTATCACCAACCGAGCTGAAGATCGTCGCGATCCCCGCCGTCACCACCATCAAGATGCCGATTGTCACGATCATCTCGACCATCGTAAACCCAGACCGGGTAAAACCAGACCGGCGAACCAAGGAACGATTGCTTCGATTGGAGTTCATTGCGATTCCTCCAAAGTCACCACACGGACCGTCACCGGCGTCCTCGGCGTGAAAATCACCTGCCGAACCCAGCTCGCTCGCTTCGAGTCATAGGTCGGATCGGTCAGATACCGGGTCGCGTTCGACCGCGCCTCATCCGTATCATCGCCACCAGCCTGCTGAAGTGTGAACGGCGGATCGACCACCACCACACGCCCCTGCCCCGTCACCATATCAAAGAGCGGATCATCCGTATCAACACTCGGCAAGCCCACAACCGTGCGCACCACCCCGGTGTTATCAACAAGCTTCTGCCCAATCTGGGTCGCAAAACCAACAGAAGTATCAATCATCGGATTGCGCCCATTGGGAAATATAAGCCAATCAAGATGCTCTTGATGCACCTCGACTTCGAGCATCTGGATCGCGGCGTAGAACATCATCGGATTCACACCATCATCGACCGCCGGGCGTCCAGACCCGCCATCGATCGCCACGGGGAGCACCGGATCAGTCGGAAGCGGATTCCCCGAAGTCCCCCCGGTGAGCACATCGCTGAGCGAAAATCCCTTGGGCACACGAATCCGGGCATCAATCCGGCGCACAAAGATCGCCGCCTGCAACCGATCCCCCGAAGGCTCACGCCGAAGCGCGATATCCCACACATACTTGGGATCCTTGCCCGAGTAGGGCTGGGGGAAAAGCCGTGCCGAAACCGGAATCTGGGCGATCGTCGGATTCGTCTTGACAATATCGAGCGTCGGATTGATCGAAGGCCCGCCGTCGTTGGAATAAAAACTCCAAAGCCCCGTCGAAAAATTTGCAAACCCATACATACTCGGGACCGGCGAGCTCCAGTTGTAGTACGAAACCCCATCCTGAGGCACAACCCACTCATACGAATAACGCGGCGGCCCAAGTGCACTCGATGGACCACCCCCAACGCCGCCTCGTAATGGACGATTGAAGTCTTCGCTGATCATCGAGAAATCGACAAGCTCACGATTCGAAATCAACGCCTCGGCAGCACTGGCAGCGTTCGCACCTTCGATCACTGCAAATGCATTGCGCTGCTCGGCGATCACCGCAGGAAAAATCGCGCCAAGCCCAAGCAGACCGATCGCCAGCACAAGAATCGCAATCAGCACCTCGACAAGCGAAAAGCCACGGCGAAAAGAACCGGCTTGAGAACCTGCCCATAAATCTGCCCGTAAATCTGGATTCATCGCAGCACCTCCTGCAGCTGCCCGGTGTAAGGCTGGATCAGATACATCCGGGATTCAGGCTCGTCATCCAGATCGAAAACGCCATCGAAGTTGGTGTCCCCATCAACCCATTGGTCAATCCTTGTAAGCAGCTCGCCCTCGCTCATACTCGAAAACAGTGAAAGATCAAGCCCAATGCGCGTATCGGCATCGTCTTGGTCCGCAGGAAGATACAGCGTCTGCGTCTGCTCATTGAGCCCACGAGAACCAACCCCAACCCCGAGCTTGCGCTCATCATAAAGCGCCAACCGAGTCACCGGCTTGACCAGAATCGTGTCGTTCGACGCATTGCCGATAAGCTGGTCACGAAGTTCGAGATCATCAAAACCATAAGCAATCCCATCGCCCGTCAAATCCGCCGAGTTGATGATCCGCGATGCCCAGATCCCCAAATCCTCAGCCATATCAACACGCAGACTCTGCTCGTGTGGCGTCGGGCGATCACCATAAGGACGCTTTCGGCTGTTGCGCGGATTGATAAACAATGCCGCGTTCGTGCTCTTGCTCACCACTCCGGTCCGTGCGCTAAACCGAATCATAAACGATTGACGAGCCGTCGGCAGCGTGGTGTCCACCGCGCCAAACTCACCATCGAGCCCACCACCAACGACCTGCGCATCGACGGGGAAGAATCCGGTCTCGGGGAATACCCAATGATCTTTCGTTTTGACCGCTGCCAACGGGTCAGTGCCCCCATAGACATCAGAGGTATACCAGTTGGCAGCCGCATTGCCCGCCGAATCACGATCAATCAGCGACCGAGGCGGGGCGTATCCACGCACCATCCAATACCGGGGGACTTCGAGTGTCTCGCCCGCCGAAGCAGGAACAAACACATCGCGATCAAAGTATGGCGAATCACTCAACGCCGACGACCCACCCGAACCAGACGCCGCCGTGGTCTTCTCACGCAATGTCCCCACCATCACCGCCGGGATAATCTGCACCTTGCCCACCTGTGGGTCATAGACAAAGACCACCGCACCATCTTGCCCGGTGCTCAGCGCCACATCACGCGCCATCTGCGACGATGCTGCGAGCGCATTGACCGCCAGCGAACGATTCGATGAATACACCATCGACTGAAACGCAGGCACTGCGATCGCAAGGATAATCAACCCGATCAGCACCACCACCATCAGCTCAACGATCGTAAACGCCCGACGGGCAAAGCCTCGCCCAAAGGCGCCCCCACGAGAATCAACAAAACGAGAATCAACAAAATAGGACGGAGCATGTTTCATCAGTTTCCGACCTCCACAGCATTGTCCACCCAGACCCGCTGACGCAACCTCGCCGCCTCATCGAGCGTGCCAGGCAACGGCTCTCTGAGAAACGCTGCGATCGTTTCAATGCTCTCGATTCCAAACATCCCGTCGGGCCCGGCACTGACAATCGCGTACCGCGCATCGCGAAGCCGAGGGTCGCCCCCGGTGATATCCACCTCATCAATACGGCTCGGATCATTCATCACCTTGCCCAACACCACCGGATCAATCAAGACCGGCGGGATATTGAGATCAAGCACATTCTCCACCACCAGCTGACCATTGACAAACCGACCCTGCTCCCATCGGTAATACCGGAACGCATTGCCAAAGGCATCGACCAATGAGACAAGTGCATCACGCTGATAATCAGCGTAAGTCCCGTACGCATCATCCCGATCCATCGGATCGCCTGTCAGCAGATGCTCGGGATACTCATTGGGTTCCACATAATCAATCGCGATCTGCACCCCTCGCCGATCAACATCTATCAACGGCTCATACCGATCGCGCGAAGACCCAACAGGATACCCAACCCCGAGATAGGTACCATCAATCATCGGGCGAGCAAACCCAGGCCCGCGCACGCCATCGACATCTCGATCGAGCACCCCGGTGAGGTAGTACGCGAGCGAATACTTGCTATATCGTTTGTCTTCCCATGCACCTTCATCATCCCAGATCGTCGCCCCGCCCGCGAGCGCGATCTCATCGCTGCCCAACCCTGTCCGTCTGCGGAAGAAGTTGAAATCGAGCCCCTCCGACCAGACCACCACGGTAAAGAACTCATAGGCCCCGCCCACCTGCTCAAAGATCGGCCCATCAACCTGCGAAACGGAAGAATCGAGCTGTCTAGGGCGATACGCATCATTGCCGGTGCTGATTCCTTCACCATCGTGCACCAAAGGCGGCAAGAACCCGAACTCGCTGCGGAACTGATCGACCGCCTGGGCCAAGGCTGCTGCCGAGCGTTGACTCGCCGAGCGTTTGGTGCTCTTCATCGCCTGATTGAGTCCACCGATCAGCAAGGCCATGAGCAGCGCAATGATCGCAATCACAACCAACAGCTCGATGAGCGTGAACCCGCCTCGCCGCGCTGCACGCGGCTGCCGATCCCCTTGGCTCGCATCTTGTGTGTGATTGACCTTCATAAGCTACTTTCGTTTCCTGTTCGCCCCGCTGCCTTTGTACACGATTACCCGAGCGATTCGAGCATCTTGATCATCGGGAGGAACATCGCGACCACGATCGTCCCGACCATGCCCCCGAGCATCACCACCATCAAAGGCTCGAGCAGCGACACCAACGATGCCACCGCCACATCAACCTCCTCGTCATAGTTATCCGCGATTTTGAGGAGCATCGCATCCATCTCCCCGGTCTCTTCGCCCACATCGATCATATTGACCACGATCGCATCGCAGGTTTTCGACTCACGCAACGGTGCTGCGAAAGTCTCACCTTCGCGGATCGAATCGTGCACATTGGTCAACGCCTTCTCAAAGACATAGTTGCCCGAGGTTTGCGAGGTAATCGTCACGGCTTCAAGAATCGGCACACCCGCACTAATCAGCGTGCCCAAGGTTCGTGTAAACCGAGCGATCACCGTCTTGCGGATCAGCGTGCCAAGCACAGGCACCCACAGGATCATCGTGTCGAACACCGCACGCCCCGGAGGCGTCTTGCGGATGAGTTTGAACGATATCCAAAGGATCGGCCCGCCAAAGACAAGAATCGCCCATCCGGGAATCGTCGCCCCGGCATTAGTCCCGGCGACCCATCGGCTGGTATTAATCAACCCCTGCGTCAATGCAGGCAACTCGATCTCGAAGTCCAAGAAGATTTCTTCAAACTTGGGGATAATGAGCAGCATGATGCCCACAAGAATCGAAATCGCCACGATAATCACCACGATCGGGTAGACCATCGCGCCCTTGATCTTGCGTTTGAGCTTCTCACTCTTCTCCATGAACTCGGAAAGCCGTTGGAGAATCACATCGAGCACACCACCGATTTCGCCCGCGTTGACCATCTTCACATACAGATGATCGAAAGCCTTGGGGAACTTGCCCATCGACTCACTCAACGAGCTCCCCCCCTCGACCTCCTCGGTGACGCCGAGGAGAATATTCTTCAACAGCCCAGGCTTCTGCTGACTCTCAAGAATCTGCAACGAGCGCAACAATGGCAGCCCCGCATCCTGAAGCGTCGAAAGCTGGCGCGTAAAGAGTGCAAGGTACTTGGGCTTGACCCCCCCAATCGAGAACCCGCCCCCCTTCTTCTTTTTGACTGGTTTGGCAGCTTTCTCGCCCTTTTCGCCTTTGGTTGCAGACTTCTTCGCCTTCTGTGCCTGCACCGAGGTTGGGAAGTACCCCTGCGATTTGATCCGCTGGATCGCCTCTTCGGAGCTCGCCGCCTCGACCGTCCCCTTCTGGGTCTTGCCTGATGCGTTGAGTGCTTGGTATGTGTATGTCGCCATGTTGCCTTACTCCTCGTCCCGACTCAAACCTATTCCAAACAGTCTTTGCCAAACAAATCCGCTGCGTGCGTCGATGTCCGTATTCTTCTCTTTGCCGAGCTTCAACCCCGCATACTCGTTGCCTACTCCTCTTCGAGCGTTTCGCTCACCACCTCGTCGATGGTGGTCAACCCTTCATACAGCGCCATCAACCCGTTCTCGCGCAACGAACGCATCCCTTTCTTGCGCGCTGCGTCGCGGAGCACATTGGTGCTCGCCTCGTTCATCATCAGCTCACGAATCTCATCATCGAGCGTCATGATCTCAAAGAGCGCCATCCGCCCCTTGTATCCACCGCCAACCCTCGTCGTCTCCCCGGGGCGATAGAACTGATGACCTTTGATATCCTCAGGACGCAGCGCCAACTCCATCAGCTCTTGCTCGGTTGGGGTGAACGCCTCTTTGGTCTTGGGATCAAGTGTCCGCACAAGACGCTGGGCAACGATCCCCTCGATCGTCGCGGTCAACAAGAACGGCTCGATCCCAAGGTCCACCAATCGAATGATCGAACTGGGCGCATCATTGGTATGCAAAGTCGAGAGCACCAGGTGACCCGTCAGCGAGGCCTGCACCGCGATCTGGGCGGTCTCGAGGTCACGGATTTCACCCACCAGAATCACATCGGGGTCTTGGCGCAAGAACGAACGCAGCGCCTTGGCAAAGGTCAGCCCCACCTCCGAGTTCACCTGCACCTGGCACAACCCGTCGATGTCGTATTCAACCGGGTCCTCAGCGGTCAGAATCTTAGTCTCGATATCGTTGAGCTCAGACAACGCAGCATACAGCGTCGTCGTCTTCCCAGACCCCGTAGGTCCGGTGACGATCACAATTCCGTTAGGCTTGGTGATCAACCCGCGAAAACGCTCAAGATCGTCGGGACGAAACCCCACGCGATCGAGCGAGAGTTCCACATTCCCACGATCGAGCACACGCATCACGCACGACTCGCCATAAATCGTCGGCAAAATCGCCACACGCAAATCCACAGGATTCCCACCCACCGTCAGCTCAATACGCCCGTCCTGAGGCAACCTCCGCTCGGCAATGTCCAGATTCGCCATCACCTTCACACGAGAAGTAATCGCCGTCCCCAGATGCTTCGGCGGAGGCACCATCTCATAAAGCACCCCGTCGATGCGATACCGCATCTTGAACTCATGCTCGAAGGGCTCAAAATGGATATCCGACGCATGATCCCGGATCGCCTGAAGCAACACCAGATTCAACAGCTTGATGACCTGGTTATCCCCCGCAGCATCAATCACCGCATCAAGATCAATCGACTGGTCGGAATGGGCCCCGAGCTCTTGAAGATTCTTGTCTGATGCCAGTGCATTGACCACATCGACCATCGATTCCCCTTTCGAGAAATACTTCTCGATCAGGGCATCGATCGCTGTCGGGGATGAGACGACCGCTTCAACCTTCGCCCCCATCAGGAGCCGAAGGTCATCGACCGCCTGGAAGTTGTTGGGGCTCTTGATGGCAATCTTGAGCTGGCGAGTCTTCGGGTTATATTCGATAGGCACGCATTGGTATGCTTTGGCGTTTTCTGCCGGAATCGCTCCAACGGTTTCATCATCGAGCTCGATCCCTGCGAGATCGACATACGCCATCCCCGCCTGCCCAGCCAATGCGCGATCAATATCCAGATCCGTGCAGTATCCCAGCTCTTTGAGAATCTCACCAATCCGAACCTTGGTCGCACGCCCCTTCTGGACCCCCAATGCCTCATGAACCTGTTCGCGCGTGACCACCTTGAGCTTGGTCAGCACGCGTCCGAGTTTCCTGCCTTTGAGTTCAGAAGGTTCCATGAATCACTCCAGTTCCAGGCGTGTGTACGCCAATGCCCGAGGGCATCGCCCACGGTAAGATATTCGCAGAGAAAAGGGTGTCCGTTCCGGAAAACAGACCGATTTGTGCCGCTTTATTCGATGCGACAAGTGGAAAACAAACGACAGCCGGCCCTTTTTGATGCCGAGCAAATCCCAAAACTAACCCGCGATTTCTTTCGATGCTTCCGGATCATCGAGCTCAGGTCGACCGATCACGCCCCCGGCCTGGTGCACTTTGTTCCGCAGATCGGTCTGATTCTTACATTTATCGACCATCTCTTCTGCCGAGACCATCCCTCGGGAGTAGAGCGACCAGAGGTGGTCATCGAGCAGCTGCATCCCGTACTTCTTCCCTGTCTGGATCGCCGAGTCAATCCGATAACTCTTGTTATCACGGATCAGGTTGGCGATCGCGGGTGTAATGACCAGGAACTCGTAGGCAGCGACCATTCCCTTGGTATCAATCCGCCCCAGAAGCACCTGGGAGAGCACCGCAATCAGGGCCGTCGAGAGCTGAACCCGAATCTGGTTCTGCTGGGTCACCGGGAAGGCATCGACCATACGGTCGATCGTCTTGGCAGCACCGGTGGTATGGAGCGTCCCGAACACCAAGTGACCCGTTTCCGCAGCCCGCACCGCGGCCTCGATCGTTTCAAGGTCACGCATCTCACCCACCAGAATCACATCGGGGTCCTGACGCAGCGCTCGGCGAAGGGCTTCGGCAAAGCTGGGGACATCGTTGCCCACCTCACGCTGGTTGACAATGGATTTTTTGTGCGTGTGGTAGTATTCGATCGGATCTTCCATCGTCACAATGTGCCGATCCATGTACTGGTTCACATAATCGATCATCGTCGCCAGCGAGGTTGTTTTACCCGAACCCGTCGGCCCGGTCACCAGAAACAATCCACGAGGACGGCGGATCAGGTCTTTACAGATATCGGGAAGCCCGATCTGATCGAATGTCAACAGGCGGTTGGGGATTTGGCGAAGGACAATCGCGATATCGCCGCGTTGCCGGAAGACCGAGACACGGAACCGGGCCGCGTCGCCATAGGCGAACCCGAAGTCCGTCCCCCCCTCTTCCTGGAGTTCTTGCTGATTGCGTTCAGGTGTAATGGATTTCATGAGCGAAACCATGTCATCGGAATCGAGCACTTTGGTTTGCAGGTTCCGTAATCCACCATGCAGGCGGATGGTCGGCTGGCGCCCAGTGGTGAGGTGGATATCAGACCCCCCGGTTTTGACAACCGTATCGAGCAATCGGTCAATCTGAACGGTAGACATGGTTCACTTCTCCTGTCGTATCGAATCTCGCGTTGATGGCTCTTTGCACACACATCGCGAAGCTTTTCTTCCTGTAGAATGTCCTATTCGGTCTGGCTCACACGGGCAATCTCTTCTGGGGTCGTCACGCCATTGAGCACCTTGATGCGCCCGTCCTCGACAAGCTCCTTCATCCCCGCAGCAATCGCAGCATGGCGAATCTTCGAAGAAGGTGCAAGGTTGAATGCGAGCTCGCGAATCTCCGAGTTCATCGTCATCATCTCAAAGATCGCCATTCGGCCTTTGTATCCCCCGGGCGCTTCCTCGCACGAGACCGGCGTATACACCTTGCCCAGGGCATCTTCGGGCTTGAGATCAATCAAGCTCAGGTATTTATGGTCGAGCTCTTCCGCAGTTGCCAGCCGTTTGCTCTTGTAGAGCACCCGAACCAACCTTTGGGCCATCACCGCCTGAATCGAACTGGCAACAAGGAACGGCTTGATCCCCATGTCAATCAATCGAGTCATTGCACTAGGGGCATCATTGGTATGCAAGGTCGAGAACACCAAGTGGCCCGTCAGGGCGGCCTGGATCGCGATCTCCCCCACTTCTTTGTCTCGAATTTCACCCACCAGGATCACATTGGGCGCCTGGCGGAGCATGGATCGCAAGATTTCAGGGAACCCGAACCCGATCCCCTCGCGAACCTGGCACTGGTTGATCCCGTCGAAGTTGTATTCGACGGGGTCCTCAGCGGTGATGATCTTTTTATCCGGGCGATTGAGCACATCGAGGGCGGAATAGAGTGTGGTGGTCTTGCCCGAACCCGTTGGGCCGGTGACGAGGAAGATGCCGTTGGGTCGGCGGATGATCTTGTTGAATGTGTCGAGATTATCTTGCTCGAATCCAAGATTCACCAGCCCGATCCGCACTGCATCAGGGCGCAGAATACGCAGCACGACCGATTCGCCGTGGTATGCCGGGCATGCTGAGACACGAAAGTCGATCGCAACATCATCGACATGAATCTTGATTCGCCCGTCCTGAGGCACCCGCTTTTCCGCAATGTTCATCCCGGCCATCAGTTTGAGTCGAGAGAGGATCGCGTTCTGCATGCGTTTGGGGAGGTTGTCGCGTTCGATACAGACGCCGTCGATGCGGTACCGGAGACGAACACGGTCGCCCATGGGCTCGATATGGATGTCACTGGTCCGGTTGCGGACGGCTTCGTCGAGTATCCGGTTGACCAGCTTGACCACCGGCGAATCTTCCGAGGAGACATCAATCGACCGATCCATCGAGCGATCGAGCGATCGGTCAATCGAGCGGTCGATCGAATCGGTGACCAGCGACTCGCCATCGACCATCGAGGGGGCATTGGAAACCCCAGGTACCCCGTCTGCGCTGGCGTCGCCGCCGTCGAGGTAGTTGCGGATTTGCGACTTGGTGGCGAGCATGGGCTCGACATCCATATTGAGGCGAAACCGGATATTGTCGAGCATCTCGAGGTCCATCGGATCATGGATGGCCAGGCGCATTTTTCCACCTGATTTCCCCAATGCCAGCACGAGATGCTTTTTCATGACGGACTTATCGAGTGCTTCGTCGTCGATGAGTTTTTTGATTTTGTCATTGGCGAGATCGACATATTTCATGCCGTACTGTGCCGCGAGGGCTTTGAGGACCTGCATCTCGTCGAGGATGCCTAGGTCGATCAGGGCTTCGCCGATGCGTTTTCCGGTCTCTTTGGCATGTTTGATGCCCTGATCGGCTTGCCCGGCATTGATTGCCCCTTGGGCGACCAAGATTTGTCCTAGTTTCTTCCGACTTCTAGCCATAGGTATGCTCAATCCTCTGCGAAATAAAACGGCGTGATCTCAACCAAGAGGACACTATAGGGAGACCAATCCCGGACATGCACCTTTGGGCCCATGCGATCTCGGGTCTGATTCTCGAATTTCATGCCTATCGGGCAGCCGAGACTCTACGATTGGGCGTCCGTCCCTGTTCCACTGCATCTCTGAATCAATCCCCGAGGATATCTCAAGTGTGTGCCGACCGTGCAACCTCTGCCTCTTCTGATGCTGCCCCTTCGAAGGTTCCCGCCTTGCTCATCACCGCCGGACCGACCTATGAGCCGATCGACGCGGTTCGATTCGTCGGCAACCGCTCGTCGGGCAGACTCGGGAGCGCCCTGGCCGATTGCGCCCAAGCTTCGGGATGGCAAGTGACCCTTTTGCTGGGTCCAAATGCGATCTTACCGAGCAATCCGGATATCGAGGTCGTTCGTTTTTTCTCTTTTTCCGACCTCCAGTCCTTGCTTCAAACCCATTTGTTGCAGTCGGATACACTGATTATGGCCGCGGCCGTGGCGGATTATCGTCCGATCGTCTCCCCGGGTGATCTCGATGGCAAACGCAAGCGTGAAGCTGGGGACTTTGTACTCAAACTCGAACCCACGCCTGACCTCCTTGCCCAGTGTGCCCAAGATGCCCGCGCCGATCAGCTCCTCGTCGGATTCGCCCTCGAACCCAAAGACAGACTGATCGCCTCGGCCAAGGACAAACTCGGCCGAAAAAATATTGACTTGATCGTCGCCAATGCACTTGAAACGATGGACTCTGACTCGATCGAGGCAACACTTCTGGGCAACCCCGATCGCGGGGTACCATACCAGCAATCAACCCCAGGCCTGCTCTCCAAAGCTGCGTTCGCGCAATGGCTTATCGCACAACTCACCCCGCTGACACACCAACGCATGGGCACCCCGACAGGAACAACGACCAATGGCAGATAATCGACCAAACCAAGGCGGCGGATACGGCGGCAGACATGGAAGCGGACATGGTGGCGGACATGGTGGCGGACATGGTGGCGGACATGGTGGCGGATATGGCGGCGGCGGGCAACGCAGCGGGCCACCCGGTGGAAGACCGGGCGGCGGATTCGGTGGACGCCAAGGGGGGGGACAAGGTGGATTCGGTGGACGCCAAGGCGGTGGCGGGTATGGCAGCGGCCGCCCTGAAGATCGAGGTGGACACCGAACCAATCGACGCGATGAGCGAGATCAAGCACGCGAAGAACGGGTGCGGTATCCCAAACCCGACATCATCGAAAAAGACAACTTCGTGCTTCTGGTCAACAAACCCGCAGGCATCGCCACCCGCAAAGGCAAATCGCCCACGCTTGTCGATATGGTCGATGAGCTCTCGGGCGCCCGCAAACGCCTGATGCGTGTGGCCCACGAGCTCGATGCCCACGCATCGGGGATCGTACTCTTTGTCGCGATGCGCGATAGCGAAGACTCGCCTCGCACACAGACCCATCCCGAGACAAGTTACCTCGCTTTGGTCGAAGGCGTATTCTCCGAAGAAGCAAGCCGAGTCGGCGAAACCGTCACCGGGGCAGTTGCGCATTCGTCGGGGATCGGTGCGACGCCGAGCACGCACATCCGGGTCGTCGAGACGGGGAATGGCTTGAGCCTTTTGCGCGTGCGCGCACGCCCTGATCTGCCCGAGCAGATCCGCGAACACCTGGCCAAGATCGGGCATCCGATTGTGGGCGATCACAAACACGGCGCCACGCGCGACGATCTGCATCGGCTCGGGCTCCATGCCAATGGGCTCCGCATCACCCATCCCGAAGAAGACAAGACCATGCGATACAAATGCCCCGCGCCGGCATCCTTCTGGCTGGCGATGGGCATCACGCCTCCGCCCGACGCTGCGATCAATGCCGCGGAAGAGTCGGCTCCATCGCAAGTCAAAAAGGGATGGGATCATGTCGCCGGGTGGTATGACCAACTCATCTCCCAGCGAGGATCAGACCATCACCAGCAGATCATCCTGCCCGGGGTGATGCACCTGCTCGACCTTCAGCCCGGCGAGCGGGTGCTCGATGTGGCCTGTGGACAAGGGGTGATGAGCGAATACATCGCCCGCCATGCCGATGTCGCCCAGATCGTTGGCACGGATATCTCCGATGCGCTGATCGAAACAGCCAACACCCGAGCGACCGATCGCACCTCGTACAAGGTCTGGGATGCGTGCAAACTCTCCGAGCTCGAGCTTGAGCCCGTCGATGCGGCGACCTGCATCATGGCGATGATGAATATCGAACAGCTCGATGCGGTGTTCAAAGGCGTGTACGATCGGCTCAAACCCGGCGGGCGATTCGTGTGCGTCATCTCGCACCCGTCGTTCCGCATCGCCCAAGGGAGCGCCTGGGGGTGGACGATGGACCAGCGCACCGGGCAGCAGGTCCAGTTCCGCCGAATCGATCAGTACCTCTCTGAGCAGTCCAGCACGATCGTGATGAATCCGGGCGAAGTGTCCAAGGGCAAGCCTGCCATCACCACCATCACCCATCACCGCCCGATCAGTCGCTACATCAGTGCTTGCGCCCAGAGCGGATTGGTGGTTGATGCGATCGAAGAGTGGGCAAGCCAGCGGACAAGCGAGCCCGGGCCACGGGCAGCAGCGGAGAATCACGCCCGGCGTGAGATTCCGTTGTTCTTGGCCATCCGTTGCCGAAAACCAAGCTGCTGAAAACCAGGCTTTTGAAAACCAGGCTTTTGATTCGCTTGTCGATTTATTCGTGCAAGCTGCGCATGTAGACGACGATATTCTGGAGGTCTTCGTCGGTGAGTGTTGGGTCGCCGCCGTAGGGAGGCATGGGTGCTTTTCCTGCACTCATCGGATCGTCGATGGGGCGACCAACTTTGATGAACTCGACGAGCTCTTCATCGGTTGCATTGGCGATGAACTCGCTAACCACCCAGTTTTTGCCGAGATTCTCGACCCCGACGCCACCTTCACCATGACATGCGATGCAGGTCTTGTTGTAGATGACCTTGCCCTTTGCTTTGGCAAATGCGTTCGCATCCACTGCGGGTGTAGCAGCGGTTTCGGATGATTCTGATCCCCCACCGCATCCTGACAAGAGCGTGAGTGTGGCGGCGAGTGCGACGGCTGTAGCTGTGCGTTTCATGTTTTCTCCTGGCAAGAATGAGTCCTGCAATGCAGTATATGTCTGTCATTTTGGACGGGTACACTGGGAATGAAAAACTCTGCATTCCACATTCCAGATGATTGCCATCTGGAAAGTGAATCCTATACTGTGTTCCATGCCAGTGCTTTGGGGATCACCCGATTCCTATGGCGATGTGGCAATTGCGGGTGTAGCTCAATGGTAGAGCGTCAGCCTTCCAAGCTGAATGTTGACGGTTCGAGTCCGTTCACCCGCTTTTTTTCGTAACTCACGCTGAGTCCGTGCGATACAAATTCGATACGGAAACCCACCCTCGGGTGGAGCAGCCTAAAACGCTTGATTTCGCGCGGTGCTACACCGCGCAAAGCGTTTCAAGGAGCTCCGCCGATGCCGCGAACATCAACAAAGACACCAACCTATCGGAAGCGCAAGGGATACACCCAGGCGCTTGTCACGCTGCGCGATGCCCAAACCGGACAACGAAAAGACTTCTGGCTCGGCGAGTACAACACGCCTCAGAGTCGGGAGCGGTACCACCGCATCATCGCCGAGTGGGAAGCGAACCGCCGATGCTGGCCGACGCCCGACTGGGCCGAGCAGCACGCTCCCTATCTGCAATCGAGTGCCCCATCGATCACCATCCTGATCCGGGATTACTGGCGATGGGCCGAGCGGTATTACCAGCCCAATGAATCGGGCACGCTCCGCGTCGTGCTTCGATTGCTTCGCGAGCACTATGGATCGCTGCCGGCGGATCAGTTCGGGCCCAAGAAGCTCCGGCATCTCCGCGAGGCGATGATCGTCGGCGATCAATCCAGCAATCCGCCACGAACGCCTTGGTCACGCAAGTACATCAACCAGCAGATGCAGCGCATTCGGCGAATGTTCCGATGGGCGGCGTCATACGAGATGGTGCCTTCAAGTGTCTACCAAGCACTCGATACCGTCGAATCGCTCAAGCGAGGACGCACCGAGGCCAAGGAGGGCAAGCGGGTCGAGCCGGTGCCGATAGAGCTGATCAACAAGACGCTCCCGTTCCTCAATCGCCAGATCCGCGCAGTTGTCGAACTCCAGCTTCTCACCGGCGCACGCCCCGGCGAGCTGCTCGGGATGCGGAAGGCCGACCTGAGGATGGACGACGAATCGGGCGTATGGACCTATCGCCCGCTGGAGCACAAGAACCAGTACCGCGGGCAAGACCGCGTGATCTTTGTCGGCCCGCGTGCGCAGGCGATCATCAACCCGTTCTTGGCTGATCGCCCGGACGATGCGTTCTTGTTCAGCCCATCGGAAGCCGAGGCCGAGCGACGGGCCGCCCTCACCGCCCAGCGCAAGACCCCGCTCTCCTACGGCAACCGCACCGGCACGAACCGCATACCCAATCCCGTAAAACAAGCGGGCGACCGGTATACCACGCCGAGTTATTATTCGGCGATCCAACGGGCGTGCGATCGTGCGTCTCCCCCACCGCCGCCGTTGTGCAAGCGGGACGATGAAACGATTGCCCAGTGGAACGCCCGGCTGAGCAAGAAGCAGAAGCAACAACTCAAGGACTGGCGAGCCCCGTTCCGCTGGCACCCGCACCAGCTCAGGCACAACGCCGCGACGGACATCCGCAAAGCCTTCGGCCTCGAAGCCGCCCAACTCGCCCTTGGCCACGCGAGTGCCCAGAT
>WFPK01000103.1 GCA_015487555.1 Phycisphaerales bacterium | reverse complement strand
GGTGATGGGGTCGGGGGGGGGGATGCCGTCGGTGTTGGTGCGCTTCATCAGCAGGCAGAGGAAGCTGCCAGGCTTGCTCGGCGTTGGAAGTTGGCGTGGGAGATGCAGCGCAGGCGGGCATGGATGGTTATGGGGATATCGGTGCTTATCACGCTGATCGCCATCACTTGGGCGGTTCTGGGGGCGGTTGGTGCTCATCAAGGGTAATCCCGGGGGTAATCCGGGGGGCAATCTGTTCAGGTTCCTGTTTTACTTGACGAATAATCTGGTATATTGGTTGTGTGTTCTCACAGGATATTTTCTGGATCAATCGCGATGTCTGTTCAATCTACTCAATCTGCCCAACCTTGGCCCACACGAAAGACGCTCGTGAGGAACGGGTTTACGCTTATCGAGTTGTTGGTGGTGATTGCGATCATTGCGTTGTTGATCGGGATTCTGCTGCCCGCGCTTTCGTCTGCACGGAGCTCGGCGAGGACGCTGGTGTGTCGAACCAATATGCGTTCGATGGGACAGGGGGCAATCAACTACAGCTTATCGTTCCGCGATGTGATCCCGGCGTTTAGTTGGAAGGCTGATGGATACCGGACTCGGTACAACGATCTTCGCAATGCGGGCAATGATAAAATTGCGGTGGGGCACCAGGCGATCAGTATTCTTCGCGATCGAACAGGGATGACCACCATCCCGCGCAACGCGACGGGGAACTGGTTTGCGAGTCTGTGGTTTACGCATCTGACCTATCTGGATTATCTGAGCACCAACCCCGAAGAGCCCGTTGCTGCGTGCCCGGAAGATAGCGAGCAGGTCGAGCGGACTCAGACACCGATTGAGGATTACACGCCCGGGACGATCAAGCGCAAGTTTGAGAGCTCGTACGAGACGACGGTGCTGGCCAACTCGGTTGATCGGGCTCAGGGGGCGCTTCGGCCGATCAATCAGCACAACAGCCATTGGTCGTTGTTTTATCGTGAGCCGGTGTATGTGGTGACGCGTCGGTTCACGCAGGTGCGATATCCATCGGGCAAGGCGTATATGTTCGATACCTACGATCGCCACTTCGCGGATGAGCCTGAGACGCTCTACTTTGAGCCCAACGCGAAGCAACCGATTTTGATGTTCGATGGGTCGGTCTCGGTGCGGGCGACGCGCGATGCCAATCCGGGGTATCGCCCTTTGGATCCGACGAATCCTGAGCCGAGCATGATTAAGAAGCAGATCCGTGGCCCGTTTGAGTATTTCCCGGGGTACTACCGGTGGACGCGAGGCGGGCTTGGGGGGATTGACTTTGGTGGTGCGGAGGTGAGCACCGGTCAGCCTTGATGGGGTGGGTGGAGAGATCGGGCGGATTTTTTCGTGACCCTTTTCTTTCATACCCCTTTCTTTCGTGACTTTCGCGGTGCTGGCGGTGCCCGACTTTGGCCGATGGTGGTGATAGACTTCCCCAGGCACCCATCGGTGCCATTGGGAGGTCGATATGGGACATACTGAAAATCTTCGTGTGCTGGTTGCGGACAAGTTTGATGCAGAGGGGATCGAAGGGCTCGAAGCCCTCGGGTGCGTGGTGCATGTTGATGCTGATCTTGGGCCTGAGACCCTGCCGGCAGCACTGGCAGCGACCGATGCGCAGGTGCTGGCGGTGCGATCGACCAAGGTGCCCGCGTCGGTGATTGAATCTGCCAATTCGCTCAAGCTGATTATCCGAGGCGGCGCAGGCTACGACAACATTGATTGCGCCGCTGCGGGGTTGCGGGGAATCCCGGTATGCAACTGCCCAGGGATGAACGCGGTGGCGGTGGCGGAGCTGGCGATCGGGCACATGCTCAATCTGGATCGGCGGATCACCGAGCAGACCAATGAGCTGGTCAATGGGCATTGGAACAAGAAAAAATACTCGAAGGCACTCGGGCTCAAAGGGCGGTCGCTTTTGGTCGTCGGGATGGGTTCGATCGGGACCGAGGTCATCAAGCGGGCGCAGGCGTTTGGAATGAAGGTGTCGGCCCAGTCGAGATCACTCGGAAAAGATACCGCGCGGGCATTGGGGATCAAGCTGATTCCCTACACCCGTGAGGATCTGATCGAGGCATTGGGCAAGATGGATGTGGTGTCGGTGCATGTGGCTGCGACGCCTGATACGAAGGATTTGTGCGGGCCCGGGTTCTTCGGGGCGATGAAGGACGGGGCGTATTTTATCAATACTTCGCGTGGCGAGATCGTCAATGAAGCCGAGCTCATCAAGGCGGTCAAGACCAAGGGCATCCGCGTGGGGCTCGATGTGTATCAGAATCAGCCCGCGAGCAAGGATGTCGATTGGTGCCCGGAGCTGGCAAGCCTGCCCGGGGTGTCGCTGACGCATCATGTGGGTGCCTCGACGGATCAGGCGCAGGTTGCAGTGGCGCAGGAGATGGTGCGGATTGTTCAAGCGTACAAAGAAACAGGGACGCCTAAGCATATTGTGAACAAGGATCAGCTGACGGATTCGGTTTCGGATATGGCCAAGGCGTAAGATAGAAGAACAAGATCAGTAGATTCGAAGGAGTATGGTGATGAGTGATCGGGTATACAACTTTTCAGCCGGGCCTGCGTGCTTGCCCGAGTCGGTGCTCAAGCAGGCACAGAAGGATATCTGGAACATCTTTGATTCCGGGATCGGGGTGCTCGAGCATTCGCATCGTAACAAATACTTCGATCGCATCACGCATGAGACCGAAGCGGACTGCCGAGCGGTGGGCAATATCCCCGACGATATGGCGATCTTCTGGATGCAAGGCGGAGCGACCTCGCAGTGCTACATGGTGCCCGCCAACTTCCTGCCCGAAGGGCGGACAGCCGACTACTTCCAGACGGGCAAGTGGGCCAATGATTCGATCGACGAGGTGCACCTCTATGGCAATGTCCACATCTGTGGGTCGTCCAAAGAATCCAACTACAACCACATCCCCAAGGGCGATCAGGTGAAATACTCGGAGAACCCGGTGTATGTCCAGTTCACCAGCAACAACACGATCATGGGAACCGAGTTCAAAGAAAACCCCAAGGCTCCAGGCGATGCGTTCCTGGTCGCGGATATGTCGAGCAATATCTATTCGCGTCCGATGGACTTCTCGCAGTATGGATTGGTCTATGCGGGTGCGCAGAAGAATCTGGGCCCGGCGGGTGTGACGCTTTTGATCGGCAAGAAGAGCCTGATCGACAATCCGGTGCGTGAGCTTCCCAAGATGATGCAGTATGGATTGTGCGCCAAGAAGGAAGGGCGATACAACACGCCTCCAACCTTTGGGGTGTATCTGATGGGGCAGGTGTTCAAGTGGATCCTTGCTGAGGGTGGATTGCAGGCGATGGAAGAGCGCAACCGCGAGAAGGCAGCGATTATCTATGACTTTATTGATTCGCAGGACTTCTTCACCCCTCACGCGATTACGGAAGATCGTTCGGACATGAACATCACCTTCAAGTGCCCGAGTGCGGAGCTCGATGCGCAGTTTATCGAAGAGGCTGAGGCGAAGGGATTGACGACGCTGGCGGGGCATCGTGCGATCGGCGGGATGCGGGCGAGTATTTATAACGCGTTCCCCAAAGCCGGGTGCGAGGCGCTGGTGGCGTTTATGAAGGACTTTGCCCACGCCCATGCGGGTGCGACGGCTTGATCCAAAGCGAGTTTGATTTCAGAACCCGGTTGCTTAGGCGGCCGGGTTTTTGAATAGGGTATCCGTCTGGGTGCCCCTCTCTGGGTGCCACTACTCGCCGTCTTCGGCGCAGTAGTGCGGTGTTCTGTGTTCTCAAAGACACTACTGCGCCCTTCGGGCGAGTCGTGGCACCCAGAGAGTGATTAGTTGACCGGGTTCCGGATTGGGACACTGAGGCGCTCGATGCAGGCGTCGAAGACTTCGTCGGTGGTGATGCGGTCCATCATCTCCACGCTTTTGTGATCGCGGAAGTGGAAGGTATCGTCGTCGTTGGCATGGCGGATGACATCATGATCGTGGTGGTAGGGCCCGACGAGGGAGGGCTCGGTTGGGCCCAGCAGGGCGATCAGCGGGCGATCGAATCCGACAGCCATATGGATCGCAGCCGAGTCGTTGGCGACGACGAGTTGGGCGCGGGAGATGATGGCCAAGAGTTGGGCGATGGAGGTCGAGCCGACGCGATCGGTGATGTGGGGGTGGTTTTCTGCGAGTTCGAGCAATGGTGCGCAGCTCAGGCGTTCGCCAGGGCCGCCGACGATGAGGATGCGGTCGATCTCGGGGCGGGCGATGAGGCGCTGCGTCAGTTCGGTGAAGCGCTCGATCGGCCAGCACTTGCCCGCCCAGCGCGAAGTCGGGGCAATCACCGCGTAGCGCTCGGGGTATTCGATGATGACCTGCGAGCGTTCATCGTCGCCGGCGTAGAGGCGCATGTCGGGTTTGGAGATATCGGCACCGACCGATTCGGCGAGCTTGAGCATCCGATCGACGGTGTGGAGCGTACGCGGGGCATCGACGCGCTTGTTGAGGAAGATCCATGCGTTTTCTTGGGCATCGCGATAGCCGACTCGGACAGGTGCGCGGGTGGCCCAGGTGAAGAACCCGGATCGGGCGAGCCCTTGGGCGTCGATGACCAGATCGTAGCGGGTGTGCTTGAGTTGGCGCAGCCAACGGAGCAGCGGGAGGAAGCGTCCCTTCTTGCATTGCTTGCCGAAGAGTTTGCGATTGAAGGGGATGGGGTTGTGGAGCGCGGGATGATGGGTGATGGCTTCGACGAAGGTGTCTTGGACCATCCAGTCGATCTGGGCATCGGGGAAGCGTTGCTTGAGCGCAGCGAGCACGCAGACGGATCGACAGACATCGCCGAGGGCGCTTGGTCGGATCAGCAGGATGCGTTTGTGATCACTCACGGGGGGTATTGTTGCCTGCAAACGGGCGATTGGCCGGGTCAGTGTGCATCGGCGGGGTAGATGCTGGAGGTTTTTTGGGTTTCCCATGCGGTCATCGAGACGAGTTCGATTCCCGGGGCGATCTGGGCGATTTCGGGAGCGAGTTGCTGGTAGCACACGCGGGCGATGTTCTCGATCGAGGGGATGACGCCGCCTTGGGTCTGGTCGAACCATGGGCAATCGATGTTGAGGAACTTGTGGTCGAGGTGATCGAGGAGGGTTGAGTTGACCGCGCGCTCGATGTCGAGTTGGTAATCGCGCGATTCGAGCAAGGCGACGGGGATACGGACAGCCGGTTCGAGTTGATAGTTGTGCCCGTGCCCGGAGGGGTTGTTGCACTTGCCGAAGTAGGCTTTGTTCTCGGCGTCGCTCATGGTCGGGGTGTGGAGCCGATGGGCTGCCGCGAACTCGAAGCGCTGGCGGATGAGCACAGCGCTTGTTGGGTTGGTTGGATGGGTGATGTCAGTCATCTCGATGGTATGGTATGGGGTGAGTTGCCAGCGGATGGCGCAGAGTGTGTGATTGATCTGATCGGATGCGATTTTCCAGAATGTGGATAACAGCGTGGTGGGATGGACGCGGGGATCGGTTTCGATTTGTCTGGCGATGATGGGGATGAGGTGATCGCGGACGATGGCGTCGATTTCCTGAATGCCGATGAGGTACCCGGTGTGTGGATCGGGCTGTCCTTGGATGGCGAGGGTGATTTCGTCGTATCGCCCGAGCCCGGTCATGGATGGTTTGCCAGCGAAGGTATTCTCGCCGAGTGTTGAGTGGTCGGGGTTGATACAGAACCGGACAGTCCTTTGGAGGATTTGGGCGCGTGCGGGTTGGGGTGTTGGTCGGGTCATGGCGATCTTCATAGAACCTTAGCGGTTTGGGATTCGCTTCTGGGTGTTGAGGGTGAGAAAGTTCTCTCAATGTTGAAGGTTTCGGAGAGAAGGAAACGGCTTTGCCCAATCGCGGGCATCAGAAGGAGAATGACCATGCGACGAAAGAGCGTTTTGACGGTGATCGCAGCTTTGGCCATGTTGCCTTTGTTGGCGATGGGGGTGAACGAGGAGGCTGTTGGCGATGAGCTCCCGGTTTACGAAGCGACCAGCGGCGTCTCGGGGACGATCACCAGTATCGGCTCGGACACGATGAACAACCTGATGACGCTCTGGGGGGAGGAGTTCAGCAAGTTTTATCCATCGGTGAAGACCTCGGTGGAGGGGAAGGGGTCATCGACGGCTCCGCCTGCGTTGATCGAGGGGCAGGCGATGTTTGGGCCGATGAGCAGGGCGATGAAATCCTCGGAGGTCGATAAGTTTGAAGCCAAGTTCGGGTACAAACCGACCGCATTGCGGACGGGGATTGATGCGCTGGCGGTGTATGTGCATAAGGATTGTCCGCTCGATGAGATCAGCATCGAGCAGATCACCGAGGTGTTCTCGGTTGCAGGGGCGGACATGACCTGGGGCGATCTGGGCGTGACGGATCGGGCGTATCGCACACGCAAGATCAATATCTATGGGCGCAACTCGGCGTCGGGGACTTACGGGTTCTTCAAGAAGATCGCGCTTCAGGGCAATGATTTCAAAGCATCGGTCAAGGAGCAGCCAGGATCGTCGGCGGTGGTGCAGGGGATCACCGGCGATCGGTTCGGGATTGGGTATTCGGGGCTTGGATATAAAACCGCTGGGGTCAAGGCGTTGAAGGTTTCGCTTGATGGCGATGAGGCGTATGAGCCCAACGCGGAGAACTCGCTTTCGGGTGATTATCCGATTGCCCGGTTTTTGTATCTGTATATCAATGCGGATCCGCAGAAGGGGTTGACGGATCCGCTTCGGATCGAGTTTGTCAAGCTGATTTTCTCGAAGCAGGGGCAAGAGGTGGTCGCCAAGGACGGGTATTTCCCGGTGCCAGCTGAGGTTGCCCGCGAGGATTTGGAGCGGCTCAAGATTGAAGTCGATTTTTAGTGATTTCCATCGGCAGAGCCAGTGGAAGTGTGAACAATGAGGGCGCGGGTGTGAATCTGTTCCCTCGCTTCTTCTCTTTTTCGATTTCCCATTTATGAAAACTTCCGATTCCAAAACACGATCGGCTGCTTCGCGTCGGCTCCATGCGATGGACTCGCTGGCGGAGTTTGTGGTCACCGCGGGCGGGTTTGTCGTGCTCGCGGCGGTGCTTGGGATTTGTGTGTACCTGCTCTGGGTTGTGGTGCCTTTGTTTGCGCGCGGGCATGTCGGCGATGGGATTGATGGGCAGGCCAATGGGCTATCAAGCTCGTCGCAGATCATGCTCGATCCCTATGCCCACAGCGCGACGGTGATCGGGACGGATTATCTGGCGACGACGGTGGTGGTCGAAGGCGGGCAGGTGGTTGGTTCGACGAATCTGGCGGATGAAGCGCAGGAACCGACCGTGCTGAGCTTTGCGCGCAATGGCGATGTCGTGGCGATCGGGTACGCCAACGGGCAGGTGCAGCTCGGGGAGGTGGGGTACTCGATCACGCTGGTGCAATCTGATGATGAGCGGGAAGCCGATTCGATCGAGCCGACGGATTTGGGATATATCGAGACGCTCGAACCCGGGCGCGGCCGACGGGTGGTCTTTGAGCGATCGTTCGGCGATCCGATCTCGTTCAAGGCTGGCGATGGGGCGGTGGTGGCGGTTGATTATCGCAAAGATCCTACCGGCAAGAAGATTCTGGCGGCCTTGCGTGAAGACGGCACGGTGCTGGTCAACACGGTGCGCACGATCCGCCCGCTCGGTGGAGGCGAGCCCAAAATCAAGCTCAAAACCAAGTCGTTCGTGCTTGCCGATCCGACCGATCAGCCGGACTGGTTCATGGTGACGGCCGACGGGGCGCATGTGCTGGGGCTCTGGGCTGATGGGCGGTGCGATCGGTATGCGCGGGTGAAGAAGGGGAAGTTCGAGCGGATTGAATCGGTGGATCTGGTCGAAGGCGATGGCAGGATCACGGCGGCCAATATGCTCCTGGGTGGGCAGACGGTGATGATCGGGCAGCTCGATGGCACGCTCTCGTCGTTTCATGTCGCCAAGGACAAAACCGGATCGACGCGCGATGGGTTGATGCTGGTTCGGTCGCATCGGATTGAGTCTGCTCATCGTGAGGTGGTGGCGATCTCGCCGAGTATTCGTGATCGCTCGGTGGCGGTGTTGTTTGCGGATGGATTTGTCGAGCTTCGGCATATGACCAGCGAGAAGCTGGTGGTGCGGATTGATACGGGGATCGAAAATCCTTTGGCGGTGGCGATCGCGCCCAAGAACAATGGGATCATCGCGGTCGGGCACGATGGGTCGTACTCATTCCATGAGGTCGAAGAGGGGTACGCCGAGTTCAGTGTCAAGGCGCTCTTTGGGCGGGTGCACTTTGAGGGGTTGGCCGAGCCTGCGTATGTGTATCAGTCGTCGTCGGGCGATGATGCGTCGGAGATCAAGCTGAGTTTGATGCCTCTGATCTTTGGCACGCTCAAGGCGACGGTGTTTGCGATGCTCTTTGCGATTCCGATCGCGGTGTTGGCGGCGATGTATTCGAGCGAGTTTGTGTCCAAGCGGGTTCGGCGGAAGGTCAAGCCTACGGTTGAGCTGATGGCGTCGCTGCCTTCGGTTGTGCTCGGGTTTATCGCGGCGATGGTGGTGGCGCCGTTTGTCGCGACGCATCTTGATTCGTTTGTGATCGGATTCGTGGTCGTGCCCATCGCGGTGCTGGCGGCGGCCCATCTCTGGCAACTGATCCCCTTGGCGTATCGGCTTCGCACGCGAACGGGGCATCATCTGATGCTTGTCGGGTTGGCTGCGTTGATTGGGGTAGGGGCGAGCAGTTTGATCGGGCCTGCGGTTGTGCGGTCGTGGTTTGCGCCCGATGCGTTCGATGGGGCGATGCTTGCGGGTGCGGTCGAGGATGTGCCTGATGATGAGCTGCCCGAGTGGGCGGGGGATGCGAGTTATAACACCAGGACTGTGCGCAAACTTCGGGCGATGGGGATGGGGGTTGATTATGGCGTAGTGGTGCGCCCGGTGGATGACGGGTTGCATCTTGAGGCGCTCGAATCGGTTGGGCTCGGGCAGGGTGATCTTCGGCGGTGGCTCAACGGCGAATATGGACGGGCCAGACCCGGATGGATCGTGGTGTTTTTTCCACTCGCGTGCCTCGTCGTCTGGGTCGGGCAGGCGGCGTTCATTCGGCGAAGGATTGATCTGCTGATCGCGGAGAAAAAAGGGCTCACGGGCAGCGCGGTCGTGCTGGGCAAGTTTGTTGCTCTGCTTGGGGTGAGCTTTGGATTGGCGTTGATCGGCGCGACAATCGCCGAGTCGATGGGGTTTGATCCGCGGGATTCGGTGTTCGGATCATTCAGCCCGCGCAATACGCTGGTGGTGGCGATCATCATGGGGTTCGCGGTGATCCCGATTATTTATACGATCTCGGAAGATGCGCTCCAAGCGGTGCCGATGACTTTGCGGACAGCTTCATTGGGCGCGGGCGCAACGCCTTGGCAGACCGCGACGCGGATCGTGCTGCCCGTTGCGGCGTCGGGGATTTTCTCAGCGTGCATGATCGGGTTCGGACGGGCGGTCGGCGAGACGATGATCGTGCTGATGGCGACGGGGAACACGCCTGAGATGGATTGGAATATTTTCTCGGGGTTCAGGACGCTGGCTGCCAATATTGCGGTGGAGCTGCCTGAGGCGCCCAAGGACGAGACGCATTATCGTGTGTTGTTTTTGTGCGGGTTGGTGTTGTTTGTGATGACCTTTGTGATTAATACGCTTGCTGAGCTGGTTCGGCGTGTGGTGCGGGCGAGGAATGCTGGGTTATGAGTGAATCCGAGAGAGCCTGTTGTCATGAATCGGCGACCCGTCGGCGGACGCTGCCGAGTGCGATCGGTGAGCCGATGGTTTGGCTCACTGGGGGGGCGTTGGTCGTTTGTTTGACGATGATTGCGGTGTTGATGACGATGGTGGTCGTGAGTGGGTCTAAGAGCTTCTGGCCTGGCCCTATTGAGCGGGTGACGCTCACCGATGGCGAGGTGTTGCTTGGGATCGCTACCGAGCACGAAGCGCAGACGCAAGAGACCGCCAAGCGGACGCTGTATCGTGTGGGGAATCGGGACATCGGGCAAGAGTCGTTCCGGTGGGTGGATGATGCGCAGATTGCCAGTATTGAAACGCCTGATGACGCGGTGATGCTTGAGCGCGAAGCGTGGGGCGTGTGGTTTGGGGTGCCCGAGTCGATTGAGCGCAAAGCGGGTGATGGCGAGATCACGGTGCTGGCGCGTGGGGGCGATGAAGTCTTTGAAGCGTTCGATGCGTTGCACGCTGACGCTCGGCGGACGATGGCGCAGGTCAAGCGGATGAAGAAGCGCGAGCTTGGTTCGATCAACGCCGAGATTGATCGGCTTCGGTTGGATGTGCGCCAGGGCGAGATCGAGCTTGCGCGTGGTGATGAGGGATTGTTTCGGTTTTCGTGGGTGATTTGGATCGGGCTGGGGATCGTGGCTGCGGGATTGATTGGGCTGGTCTATCGGCTTCGCAGCTATGGAACAGAACTCGGGTCGGCAAACGCTCGGCGGGGGAGTGTGATCCGGGCATCGGGAACGATCGGGGTTGTGATGTTGATCCTGGCGATGTGGATCGCGGGGCCTTGGAAGGGGCAGGGGGTCTCGGCATCGGAACTCGAAGCGCTGCGTGAGACGGTGGCTCAGCGTGAAGCTGAGCTGTTGAGTGAGTACGACGAGGTGCTCGGGCGGATTCGTGCGATCGAATCGAAGGATCATGAGTTCCGATTGGTGGTGGTTGAACCCACGAGCGGGCACTTTGCGCCGGTGTCGCAGACGCTTTCCGATGAGCCGATGTATATGAGCCAGGTGGTTCGATTGGTGCGGGCCAACACGCTTTCGACGGGGGAGAAGATCGGGGTGTATTTTTCGCGTTGGTGGGAGTATCTCTCGACGAATCCGCGCGAGGCCAACACCGAAGGCGGGGTATATCCGGTGATTGTCGGGACGGTGATTTTGACGCTGTTGTTGACGATCTTTGTGACGCCGATGGGTGTGGTCGCGGCGTTGTATCTGCGTGAGTATGCCAAGCAGGGGTTGATGACGAGTGTTATCCGGATTGCGGTCAATAACTTGGCCGGGGTGCCGAGTATTGTGTATGGGGTGTTTGGGCTTGGATTCTTTTGTTATACGGTCGGGGGGTATGTGGATACGGGGGCTGCGGAATCGGCCCGGCTGAGCTCGGCTGCGTGGTGGGCGATGTTCGTGTTTGCGGGATTGATGTTGATGCTCGGGTTCGCAGCCAAGCTTTGGAGCAAGCCCGATCCGGGCAAGTCGGCATCGGGTTTGAATGTGTGGATGCAGCGGGCGTCGTGGCTGGTGTGGGGTGTGGTTTTGGTGCTGGTTGTGGTGTTGGTGACCAAGACGCCTTATTTCCACGGATTCTTTGAAGCCCGCGCTCACGACGGCACGCCGACCTTTGGTACGCGTGGGATGCTCTGGGCCTCGTTGACCTTGGCGTTGTTGACGCTGCCTGTGGTGATCGTGGCGACGGAAGAAGCGATCGCTGCGGTGCCCGGGTCGATGCGCGAGGGGAGCTATGGGTGCGGGGCGTCGAAGTGGCAGACGATGAGGCGGATTGTCTTGCCCGGCGCGATGCCCGGGATTCTGACGGGTGCGATTTTGGCGATGGCGCGCGGGGCGGGCGAGGTGGCGCCGTTGATGCTGGTGGGGGCGGTGAAGCTCAATCAGGATTTGCCGATTTCGACCCAGGCGCCGTTTATCCACGCGGATCGGAGTTTCATGCACCTGGGGTTCCATATCTTTGATCTCGGGTTCCAGAGCCCGGATTCGCAGGCGGCCAGGCCGATGGTCTGGACGACGACGCTTTTGTTTTTAGCGATTGTATTTGCGCTGAATCTCGCAGCGATTATGATACGATCACGACTCAGAGCCAAGATGGCAGGGCCTACGGTATGACCAGTTCGGTACAAAGCATGGAATCAGAAACATCCAATCAACCCGTCGTTCGCTCGGTCGCGTATCAGTCCAATCATGGGGCCGGGCAGGTCGAGGACTACCAGGTCATCGAGGCGATTCGGCGAGGCGAGACCCCCAACCCGACGGTGCACCCCGAGGTATTTGATGCCCAGGCGGTGATTGATATCCAGGGGTTCAATCTGTGGTATTCCGAATCCCAGGCGATCCATGATGTGACGATGCGGGTGCCTCGCGGGGCGGTGACAGCGCTGATCGGGCCTTCAGGGTGCGGCAAGTCCACGCTTTTGCGCTCGATCAATCGGATGAATGATCTTGTCGAAGGCGTGCGGGTCGAAGGTGCGATCGCGCTCAACGATTCGCCGATTTACGCCCCCTCGGTCGATGTGATTTCATTGAGGAAGCGTTTGGGGATGGTGTTCCAGAAGCCCAACCCGTTCCCGATGTCGATCTTTGAGAATGTGGTGTATCCGCTTCGGATTGATGGTGAGAAGCGGAAATCGGTGCTCGAAGAGGCGTGTGAGAAGAGCCTGCGGGCAGCAGCGATCTGGGATGAGGTCAAGGATCGGCTCAAGAAGTCGGCATTGGGGTTGTCCGGGGGGCAACAGCAGCGGATCTGCATCGCCCGGGCGATCGTGGCCGATCCTGAGGTGCTTTTGCTCGATGAGCCCTGCTCGGCGCTCGATCCGGTGGCGACACTCAAAATTGAGGAACTGATCTCGGAAATCTCGGAGCGATACACCGTGCTGATCGTGACGCACAACATGCAGCAGGCAGCCCGGGTGTCGGATTACACCGCGTTTATGTATCTGGGGCGACTGGTCGAATATGGTCCGACTGCCAAGCTTTTCCAGACTCCTTCGCTGATCGAAACCGAGCATTATGTCTCCGGGCGATTCGGGTAAAATCGGCGGCCGAGCGGGCTTGGGAATAGACTGATTTGTCTAATGAATCCATGTGCATGTTGCCAAAGGTACGGGAATTGGTGGATTGAAATCCTCACGGGTCGATAAGAGGGACTACGATCGTCGCTGGGTAAGTTGGCCCGGTTTTTTCATCCGATAGTTCACCCCAAATCAGGGCGGAGAGCCTGGAAATGGGTTGACTGAGGAGTGCTATGAGCTCTGTGCCCCAACCGAATGTGCCGTCGATTAACCAGTGGAATGCCCAGTACCTCGAAGAGCAGTACCAGGCCTACTTGGCTGATCCTTCCTCGATTGATCCTGAAACCCGTGCATTTTTCCAGGGATTCGACCTGGCGCACGCCAAGGAGTTGAGACTCTTTGGTGATGGGTCGGCGACCAGTATTTCTGCCTCTGATTCGGCAGGAACTGCGCCTGTTGCCAGCGGGCCGATCAAAGTCACACCGACAATCGGGCGCCCCGCCGGGCAGGCATCGCACTTTGAAGCGATCGTGGATGACTTTGTCGGCGCGTATCGCGATCAAGGGCATTTGTGCGCTCAGATCGACCCGTTTGGTCGTCCACGGGCTCGTCCAGATTCGCTTACCCTTGCGTATCAGGGGCTCAGCGAGTCGGATCTCGAGCGCAAGGTCGATGGGACGAGCATGGGGCTTGGATCACAGATTCCGCTTCGGGATGTCATTGCTCGGCTTGAGTCGGTGTATTGCTCGACGATCGGGGTCGAGTTCATGCATGTGGCCGACATCGAACAGCGGGCATGGCTCATTGAACGCTATGAGAACATCGGGGGCAAGCTCGATCTGAGCAAAGCGCAGAAGGCCAATATCCTTGAGCACCTGACCCGATCGGAATCGTTCGAGCGTTTCCTGGGTCGGCGGTATCCCGGCGAGAAACGGTTTAGTCTCGAAGGGGCCGAGTCGTTGATTCCGTTGCTGGATCACATGATCGAGTCCTTTTCGGATCTTGGATCGGAAGAAATCGTGATCGGGATGGCGCATCGTGGTCGGCTCAATGTGCTTCACAATACGATCGGCAAGACGCTCGAGCAGATCTTTACCGAGTTCGAGGGGAACTGGTCCGAGGGGTTCGCTGATGGGGGCGGGGATGTGAAATACCATCGCGGCTACTCGGGTACTCGACGACTCAACAACGGGCGGATGATTCACCTTGCGCTCGCAAGCAATCCGAGCCATCTCGAAGCGGTCAATGGCGTGATTGCCGGTCGATGCCGGGCCAAGCAACGCCTGCGCGGTGATACCGAGCGCGATCGCGTGACGCCGATTCTGCTTCATGGCGATGCGGCGATTGTCGGGCAGGGGATTGTGCAAGAGGTGCTCAACTTCTCGCAGCTCGATGGATACACCACGGGCGGGACGGTGCATGTGGTGGTGAATAACCAGATTGGGTTTACAACGCTGCCTGAGGATTCGCGTTCATCGCGGTACTGCACAGACATCGGCAAGTTCATCGACGCGCCGATCTTCCATGTCAACGGCGAAGACCCCGAGGCGGTGGTGACGGTGGCGCAGCTGGCAGCGGAGTATCGCCAGAAGTTCAAGCGCGATGTGTTTATTGATCTGGTGTGTTATCGCCGGTATGGGCACAACGAGCAGGACGAGACGAGTTTCACCCAGCCGATCATGGCGGATCTGATTAAGAAGAAGCCTTCGGTGCTCAAGGTGTATACCGAGAAGTTGTTGGCGGAGGAATCGATCGCCGAGGCGGATCGTCAGTCGATTATTCATCGCTTGAACGAAGCGCTCGAAAAGGCCCAGCAATCGGCGCAGCACACGCCCAATGATCCGACGATTGATCCCGGAAGTGCGCGGTGGGACGGGCTTTCGCATGCGTATAGCTTTGAGCCTGTCAATACTGCGGTGACCAAGGCGCAGGTTGAAGAAGTCGCCTCGGCGATTGGTTCGGTGCCTGAAGGATTCAAGCTCAATCCCAAGCTCAAGAAGTTGCTCAAGGATCGTAGGGATCTGCCCAACGCCGAGATGATTTCGTATGCCGATGCCGAGCAGTTGGCCTATGGGACACTTTTGGCTGAGGGGCATCCGGTGCGGTTGTCTGGGCAGGATTGTCGGCGTGGGACATTCTCGCATCGCCATGCGGTGGTGCGGGACTTTGAGACCGGCGAGCCTTATACGCCTTTGAACTCGATCCGTGAGGTTGGTGAAGAGGGTACGGCGACGCCTCCGGGGAGTATTGGCGAAGATGGCAAGGCACGCCAAGCGCATTTTTGTGTGCATGACTCGCCTTTGTCCGAGGTTGGGGTGTTGGCGTTTGAGTATGGATATTCGCTGGGCGATCCGGGGATGCTGGTCATCTGGGAAGCGCAGTTCGGCGATTTTTATAACGGGGCGCAGGCGATTGTCGATCAGTTTATTGCCTCGGCCGAAGCCAAGTGGGAGCGGTGGAGCGGGCTGACGATGCTGCTGCCTCATGGGCATGAGGGGGCGGGCCCTGAGCATTCATCGTGTCGAATGGAACGATTCCTCGAACTCTGCGGCAACGACAACATGCTCGTCGTCTATCCATCGACCGCGTCCCAGGCATTCCATATGTTCAGGCGTCAGGTCAAGGCGGGCTATCGCAAGCCTTTGATCGTGATGACCCCCAAGAGTATGTTGCGGATTCCGACAAGCCCGATCAACGAGCTCTACGAGTGTGGGTTCAAGGAGATGCTCGACGATCCACGCTTTGAGCAAGACGGGTGGGATCGCAGCAAGGTGACGCGGGTGATCTATTGCTCGGGCAAGATTTATCATGAGATGGACAAACGCCGGGTTGAGCGCGATCAGCGTGATATGGCGATTCTGCGGATCGAGCAGTTGTATCCGTTCCATGTTGATTTGATCCGCGAGCTCGATGCGCGATATCCCAAGGCTGTCCCACGGGTGTGGGTGCAGGAAGAAACTTATAATGCGGGAGCATATCTGCATATCTGCGATATGTTCCAGACGGAACTCGGTTGGGATCGCCCGGAGTATATCGGGCGGGCACGATCGAGCACGCCTGCGACTGGATCGAAGAAACAGCACACGATCGAGCAGGAACAGATTCTCACCGATGCCATCGGGCCCATGCCCACGAGCGAATCGCCCGCGACTACACCGGCAGCAGCCAAGGCGTAAGTGTCAAGGACGAACACGAACCAAAGCCAAGCGAGATACGGATGAACACCATGAGCACACAGATCGTGATCCCCAATGTCGGCGAATCAGTCACCTCGGGCGTCATCGCCGCGTGGACCGTCGCCGACGGCGCCTATGTCGAACGCGACGAGACCGTCCTCGAACTCGAAACCGATAAGGTGACGATGGAAGTCCCCGCGCCGGCGTCGGGAATCGTCAAGCACATCGCCAGCGAAGGCGACGAGGTTGATGTCGGGGCTGCGGTTGGGGAGATTGATGAGTCGGCAGCGAAACCCGCGGGCGATGCAGCTCCCGCACCCGCACCGGCTCCGGCTCCGGCTCCGGCATCCACTCCCGCACCAGAAGCTCCGCCGGCTGCTCCAACTCCGGCACCACCTCTAGCGCCAGTTGCCCCGGCGTCCAACGGCGATGTCAAGGCGACACCTTTGGCTCGTAAACTTGCCGATGACAAAGGACTTGATCTTGGATCAATCGCAGGCACCGGGGCTTCAGGGCGTATCCGTGAGCAGGATGTGCTGGCGTATCTCCAATCGCATCAAGACGGCGCAGCGTCATCGGCTCCGGTGATCTCGGGTGGAACCGCCCGCGAAGTGACGGTCGAGCGGATGAGCCCGATGCGTCAGGCGATCGCGTCGCGTCTTGTCGAAGCCCAGCAGACGGCTGCCATGCTCACGACCTTCAACGAAGTCGATATGGGCGCGGTGATGGAACTTCGCAAGGAGCACAAAGAAGCCTTCGCCGACAAACACGGGATCAATCTTGGATTCATGTCATTCTTTGTCAAGGCGACAACGCAGGCGTTGCAGAAGTTCCCGCTGATCAACTCGTACATCACCCAAGGCGACAACGGCAAGCCCGTGATCGAGAAGCACACCTACAACGATGTCGCGATTGCGGTCTCTGGGCCCAAGGGTTTGGTGGTGCCGGTGATCCGTAGTGCTGAGACACTGAGCTTTGCCGGGATCGAATCGACGATCAAGGACATGGCCTTGCGTGCTCGCGATGGGAAGATTTCGCTCGAAGAAATGCAGGGTGGCACCTTCACCATCACCAACGGCGGCATCTTCGGCTCGTTGATGTCCACTCCGATTTTGAACCCGCCTCAGAGCGCGATTCTGGGGATGCATGGGATCAAGAAGCGCCCCGCTGAAGACCCCAACAATCCTGGCACGATCGCCTTGCGCCCGATGATGTATCTGGCACTGAGCTACGACCATCGGATTGTCGATGGGGCCGAGGCGGTGCAGTTCTTGGTGTCGATCAAGGATGCGATTGAGGATCCGGCACGGTTGATGTTGGATCT
>WFPK01000102.1 GCA_015487555.1 Phycisphaerales bacterium | reverse complement strand
GGGGGGGGGCTGCCGACTCGTCTGGGTGGCCCGACGGAGGATTCTTATCCTCCTATCGGGATCGATCACAGAGCCCCAAAGCCCGAAGGAGCCCAAGACGGCTCCCCGACGGGGCACCTTGCGAGGAAGAGCCCCGAGCCATCAGACACGACCTAGGGGCAATACTCCGCCACAATCTGCGCCTCGACCGCCTGTACGATGGATTCGCGTTCTGATTCGGGCACCATCATCAGCACGCTGACCCATCTTCGTGCCAGCTCGATCGAATTCGGGCGCATCAGCTCGATAAGCAACTCAAGATGGTCGTTTGGCGATAGCGTCCCGGATTCGCTGGGCTCGATTATCTCCTGAAACTTCTTGTTTCTTGGTTCGTTTGGGTGTGCGGCATGCCTGGGTGTCGGGTTTGGATTCGATGGATTGTGTTGATCGCTCATGTTCACCCTCGGCTATGTGTAGACCTTGAGTGATTGTATCCGGATTTGGGTGCAGCTTGGCGGCTTTTGGTTTCGGAAGGGTCTGTTTCTCTGTCGAAAGCCCGCCACGAATCCGGGTTTCGAGCCCTTGGACGAATCGTTCGAGCCGATCCATCCGGTCGCACAAATCCGTCAGTGTATTGGCCACCGCGGTCATCAACTCCGAGGGATCTGCCTGGCTCAAGGCGTGAGATCGCATCTGGGCACATCGCATGGGTCCTTTGCCGGTCAAAAGCCACTCGCCTGAGATTCCCATCACCGAACACAGGTTCGTCAGGAATGTCGCGCTGGGTGCCTGCCCCTGCATGTACCGCCGAACCGTCTCGGGGTGGGTGTCCGTCAGACGCCCCAGCTTGCGGAACGAGATATCGCCAGCAGCTTCGCTGAGCCGGGCATGAAAATCCATCATCGGTGATGGTTTCTTGATCGAGGACGAGGACGGTGGCGTTCTGGATTGTTGTGTGTGCGTGCTCATCGCCCGAGCATACCGCAGATGCTTCACTTTGTTTGGTGCTCGGCAGGTTACAGAACCCCGAACGAACCCGCCCGAGTCGCAAAAAATGCACCATTGCCACAATATTGAGTCAATCACTCTTTCCTGCACAACCGGACAACAAACAGGCCATATAAATGTGGAATTCTTGTCCGCCCGATTTTTTCAAGAACCAATCCGATCTATCCACATTCCTGTGCTTTTCCAGACGCATTGTCCGCTTGCTTGCCCTACTTGGCCTATCCCACATCACCGAGCCCGAGCCATTGCCCGTGGGCTTTGAGCAGCCTGCGCCTGGCCAATGCATCCTCGGGGCGATCGAGATTGGGTGATTCCCCGATCCAGTGCCCTGCATCTCTTCTCGCCATTTCCAATAACTCGAACTCCTTGAGTGGGTCTGCCACCTTGAATGGCGGCGTTCCGCTCTGGCGAGTTCCAAACACATCGCCCGAGCCTCGAATCTCCAAATCCTTCTCCGAGAGATCGAACCCCGAGTTCGTCTCGACCATTGCTTTCAATCGCGCGATCCCGTCTTCGGTCTTGGGATTTCCGATGAGCACACAGACGCTGGTTTTTTCGCCTCGTCCCACGCGCCCGCGTAGCTGGTGGAGTTGGGCGAGTCCGAACCGGTCTGCATCCTCGATCACCATCACTGTTGCATTGGGCACATCGACCCCGACTTCGATCACCGTCGTTGCGATGAGGCAATCAATTTTTCCTGCGCGGAACCGGTGCATGATGTGTTCGCGGGTTTCGCGTTTGAGCCTGCCGTGGAGTGCTGCGATATGGCAGTTGTGCAGCTCGCCGCCTTCGAGTTGTGCCTTGAGCGATCGCAAATCCCGCACTGCCCCCTCTTTGCCTCCGGGCTCGATCGCGGGCACCACAATAAACACCTGATCGCCGCCTTTGATTTTTTCGTTGACCCAGTGGTACACCGTCGATCGTTTCTCGGGGGTCACATGCTTGGTGATCACAGGCGTTCGCCCTGGCGGGAGTTGGTCAATCGTCGAGATATCGAGATCGCCAAAGATGGTCAATCCGATCGTCCTGGGGATGGGCGTGGCGGTCATCACGATGACATGAGGCGTCTCGCCATCACAGTTGCTCATCGCCGATTGCCCGCCCTTGACCCGCAACTTGGCCCGCTGCTCGACCCCGAAGCGATGCTGCTCGTCGATGACTGCGACTGCCAACGAATGGAACGCGACCGATTCGGACACGAGCGCATGGGTCCCGATCACCAGATCACAATCGCCCGAAGCGATCTGTTCGATGACTTGCTCACGGTCCGAGCTGGGCATCGACCCGGTCAACAGCTCGACCCGCACGCTCGATCCTTTGAGCATCTCGGTGATGGAGAGATAATGTTGCTCTGCGAGCAGTTCGGTCGGCGCCATCAATGCGCCCTGGTGCCCGTGGGCGATCGCCAAGAGCATCGCATCGAGGGCGACGACCGTTTTTCCTGAGCCTACATCGCCTTGGACGAGCCTGTTTGTGGGTGTTTCGAGTGCCAGATCGCGTGAGATTTCATCGACCACCCGTTGCTGGGCCGGGGTCAAGGCAAAGGGCATCCGTGCCAGGATCCGCTCGTTGATCTCAGGGGTTCGGGCAAGTGGCGGCGCTTTGAGTGTTCGGCGCAGATGCGCTCGTTTCATGTGGACCCCGAGCTGAAGCATCAACAGCTCGTCATAGGCCAAGCGCCGACGGGCCGAAGCGACATCCGCTTCGGACTCAGGCGCGTGCATCATCCGATACGCCTGGCCGAGTGTCGGCAGCTCGCGCTCCTTGCGATACGGCTCGCTGAGATGATCCTCAAGGAGCGCACACGCTTGATCCAGGACTGTGCGCACAATCGTGCGGATCTGCTCGGAGGTGATCCCCTCGCTGGCGGGGTATACCGGGCGGTACTCGTCCTCCTGATCCATGTTCAGATTCTGGGCTTCATCAAAGGGCACAATCGAATACTTCGGCGAGTTCATCTGCAACCCGGGCCCAAACCGGGTGGGTTTGCCCTGCACATGCAGATGCATCCCCACATGCAGTTTCTTGGCCAAATACGCCTGATTGAAAAACACCAGCTCCAACCGCCCGGTCTCGTCCATCAATACCGCTTGGAACCGTTTTTTGCGTCCATATCCCGAGAGTTTGGTCGCGGTGATCTCTCCGATGGCCGACCCGATCACCCCGACTTCCAGATCACCAAGTCCTGACTGGGCCCTGATCCATTCATGGCGGTGAGGCAGGTGCACCAACAGCTGCCCGACATTGTGCACGCCGAGAATCTCAAGCTTCTCCACATGCAACCGAGATACATTGGGGAGCTCATAGATTGGGGTGGTGAGGGTGATGGTCTGCATATGCGCACTCTTTATTGGCTGATGTCGGTAAAGGCATTCCGGAGCAATAACGAAAAGGACATCAAGGCGATCTGCTCATCAAGCGTATCAGCGAATGGTTGCCCCTGATCGTCCCGAGGCAGAAACCACACCACATCCGATCGAGTCTCAGGCCCAGACGAGCCACTGCGCAGGGCATGCGAGAGTTCGTCTCGAATAGATGGCTGTTTGAGGGTGCCGATCCATGTCAGTGGCGGGCGCTTGTTGAGAAACTCAAGGTGAATCTGTGTCACGGCAGGCATTGAAATCAGATGCATCCCAATGATATCCGCATCGCCAATCCTGATGACCCACTCAATCGGGAGATTGAAGATGAAGAATGCCTTTCTGGTCTTCTTGATGTCGATATTGCCGATCTCCAAGCCGTCGGCGTAGATGATGTACGATTCGGTCTTTCCAAACCGTACCGTTTCGATGGTTCGCCCGTCGATGAGCCAGAGCAATCGGTATTCTTTCTGCCGAAGGATGTTGAATCCGATCGCGCCCAAAGTCGTTGCGGTGAGCTCATGTTCAAGTCGGTAGGGCGTGAGCTCATCCTTCTCTTTGCCGTCGAGATTGATTGTGAGGTCATCGTCGGCAAAGTCAAAGACATCTTCCTGCTCGGCTCGTTCTCGCAACTCATGGAGTTCATTCGCTTGGGGAAGCGTTGTCTCGCGGACCCGCTCGATGCGGGCGAGCACCTTCTTGGGCAGATCAAGCTCCGCAAGTTTGAACTCCGGCTCCAACCCACTCATCGTTTCGACCCTAACCCCAGCGGATCATCGTGAGGCGAAGCGTCATCGCCGGGGGCTTGGCCGGTTGTGTTGGTCGCGGGGTCGATCTGGCGGAGGTAGTCCCAGGTATACATTCCGGTGTCGTGTCCGTCGGAGAAGCTGATTTTGATAGCATAGTTTCCAATCAACTCGGCCCCTGTTGCGGTGATGGTTTCTGATGTGCCCATTGAGTCGGGCAGGATTGTCAGCGGGTTCTTGGCCATGGATTTGCGGAGTTCTCGCATATCGGCGCTGGGGGAGAGCCGACGGAGATAGGCGATGGGGTAGGTGGAGATCAAGCCGTCGTCCCATTCGATGGTGAGGGCCTGGTCTTTTTTGAGATTGAGATTGGTTGGGCTATGCGTCTGCTTCATGGCTGCTAAAGTGTAGTGCCTGACGATGACGGAGACCCTGCCGATGCCCAAGACTGCCTTGCCGATCGACGCCCTCACCAGTGCCATCGACCGCATTGGTTCGCCCGCTTGCATCGGGATTGATCCGGTTTTTGACCAGCTTCCCCGTTCGCTTCAGATGGAAGGCGAGCTCGAAGCGATCGAAACTTTTTCGCTCAGGGTGCTCGACGCGGTGGCCGGAGCGGTCGGGGTGGTCAAGCCTCAGAGTGCGTGCTTCGAGCGTTATGGCTCGGCGGGGTACGCCATCCTCGAGAAAGTCATCGCCCGTGCCCGCGACCTGGGGTTTGTGGTTATCCTCGATGCCAAACGAGGAGACATCGGGTCTTCCGCGACCCACTACGGGATCGGGGCTGCGAATATGGGTGCCCATTTCATTACCGTTTCACCCTACATGGGCCCATCGTCGATTCAGCCTTTTCTCGACGCTGGGCTCGGGGTCTTTGCCCTTGCCAGAACGAGCAATCCGGATTCGGATGAGGTTCAGCTTCAAGAACTTCGCGATGGCTCGTGCGTTACCCATAGCATCAGCAAAATGATTGCCACGATGGGCAACGATCGGCTTGGCGAATCGGGACTGAGCAATCTGGGTGCTGTTGTAGGAGCGACCAAAAGCGCAGACGATGTGCGCACACTCCGGGAGATCATGCCCAATCAAATGTTCCTTGTCCCCGGCGTGGGTGCCCAAGGCGGCACCGTCGGGGATGTTGGGCCCATGACTCGCCCCGATGCAACCTCGCCGGGTCAGCTTGGCGTGATCGTCAACGCTTCGCGTTCGGTGATCTACGCCCAGCCTGTTGGCGACGAGTCTTGGCTCAGCGCCATCCAATCGGCAGCGATCGGGTTCGCCACCGAGCTCAAAGCCCTCACTTCTTGACAATCTTCCCCACTTCTCTGCCCCCCCACTTCTCTGCACCTTTGCGTGATCTTTGCGCCGGGTGCCACGCCTTGACCGTCTTCGGCAAGGTGTGTCTTCATCCATTCGATACCTCTCAAGACACTGCTTGCCGAAGACGGTCAAGCAGTGGCACCCACCTCTTTTTTTCCTCACCTCTTCTCTTCAACGCATTTTCAAGGCATTTTCAACGCAAAAAAGGAAAGAGGCCGCCGGGTTCTGCACCCACCGAGCGGCCTCTCTCTGATTCGTCACACACACTGCTCGTGTGAGCGTTCAAGTTGTGGGTCTCACAGGTCCAGCGGGTGCTTTGGACTGCTGATTCGTCCCCATAGAGCAAATACGGGTTATCCGCGACGCCGGCGCGACGCAAGAACCCCACCAATGGCCAGCAATGAGATGCTGCCCGGCGTTGGTACAAAGAGCATCCCATCGCCTTGCGATGAGCGTTCATCAAATCCGCCCGCATCGAACCAATCGGGCATCTGGATCAGGAAGCTGATTGCACCGGTGAGCTCTTGGTCTGGCATTGCGAACTGATCGCCTACGCTGGTGCTTTCGAAGATTCCATCGCCAGCGTTATCGTTGAATTGGGCGAGGCTGACGATCCCGTCAAAGAATCCGAACCCGCCGACGAAGTCCCATGTGCCGATGAAGCTTCCTGAGAGGTTGTCGCCGTCGATATCACGAATCAGGATGCGTCCATTGATTCCGTCGGCGGAGGTGCCGGTGATGTTGTTGATATCCATGCGGAACTCGACAAAGGCGTTGTTGCCCACACCGATCTGCCCGGCGAGGAAATCGGCGCTCAAAGGCAGAGCTGTGCCCCAGTTCGTGACATCGCCCGAGGTGCTCAGTGTTGATTGGGCAATGTAAAGCCCACTCCCCGCATCGTAGCTTGTATCGAGGTCGGTAAATCCGAAGGTCGTGTTGAGCGTGAGTACCCCCGCGCCCGCAAAGGTGGATGTCGCAGCGACGATCCCAAAAATACAAGTGCTCTTTCTTTTCGACAGCATGACTAAACCCTCCTATTCGTCAAACTTGCTTGGCAGAAACAGTGCGTCGCCGCGTCCGATACAAGAAATACACCAAATTACGGCCGATGCCAGCTCAGATGAAATTTCGATGCAAATTCGGGCGATATTCGTTCCGGGCTCCCCAAAACAGGGCAAAAACACCCGCTGTCGGTCACATATGAAAAGAAAACGCAAATTGGGTGGTACCTGGGCGGATTGGGCGCATGGTGTATAGGTGGACACACACTTTCGGAGTGCTCCGCGGGCATCGCATCCATCTTCAAAGAGGAGTAGAAGATTATGAAATACACAGTCCTTTGCGTCGCTCTGGCGGCACTGGCTGGAACAGCCCAAGCCGGGTTCTTCAGCGAGTCCGAGAACAACAACACATTGGCCCTTGCCAATGACATTGGTTCATTCGGTGCCCCTGGTGGGTCGGCCGTCATCGATGGCGTGCTCGGTCTCAACGATGTCGATTGGTTTACCTTTACACTCACCGATACCGCTTCACTCTCCGTCTTTAGCGCCTTTGGCGCCAATGGGGACGGCGCGATGCAGATCGTGGCCGCCGGTGGCGATGTGATCGCGTTCGACGATGATTCGGGCGTTGGGCTGATGCCTGCGATCCAGATCGAGAACCTCGCTGCGGGTACCTACTATATGGGTTTCACCGGGTTTGGCGATGTCGATGCCAGTTCAGTGGCTTCGGATGAACTCGCTGACGGACTCGGACACCAAGAGAACTTCGGGTACAAACTGACTGTCGGGTTCTCGGTGGTCCCCGCCCCCGGTGCTTTGGCCCTTTTGGGTATGGGCGGCGTGGTCATGACCCGTCGGCATCGAATTTGACCCTTCACTCTCCGGTTTTTTGAACCTTCTGGTTTGCCGGAAGTCAATCTTTGGATCATCAAATCAACAAAAAACACCCCAAAAAAGGGTGGATTTTGTTGATTTTGCGCGCAAATTGGCATCGTTTTTGTTTCTGCTCTTCCAAAAAGCCTGGAAATCTGTAGAGTGGGTGTTGAGAGGACGCCCGCGGGATTGGATTTCCATCGGGCAAACACCATTCTTTAGAGGGAGAAGAAAAATGCGGTATTCCTTTTTGATCGTGTCGTTGGCGCTCACCAGTTCGGGCCATGCGGGGATTATCAGTGAGTTCGAATCGAATAACACGCTTGCCACGGCCAATGACCTTGGCACCTTCAGCGCCCCCGGGGGGGTGGTTGCGATCGAAGGCATGATTGGTGAAAATGATGTCGATTGGTTCAGCTTTACGATCAATGATTCGGCATCGTTGTCGTTCTTCGCCAGTTTCTCAACCGACGCTGGTGCTGATGGCGTCATGCAGATTGTGACGGCCGGTGGCGATGTGATCGCATTCGATGATGACAGTGGCATCGGACTGATGCCCGCCATCCAGATTGTTGATCTCTCCGCTGGCACCTACTCCATGGGCATCTCAGGATTCGGCGATGTCGGATTTGGATCGGTTGATTCGGATGAGCTTGCCGATGGGATTGGTCATTCGCAGAACTTTGCGTACATCGTCAGCGTCGGGTTCACGATCATCCCTGCGCCGGGTGCTCTGGCGCTCTTGGGGATGGGTGGATTGGTCGTCTCGCGTCGGCGTCGATAGGTCCAGGCTTTGCTGTATTTCCATGGTGTAGTTTCATGGTGTAGTTTCATGGTGTAGTTTCATGGTGTAGTTTCACTTTTTGGATACAAGTTCAGGCCGAGTCCATAAGCAAGAGGGCTCGGCCTGTTCTGAAATTCACCTGCGAGACCTGCGTGAAGCACGATGAGGGGAGCCATCGGAGCGGGAGGGGCATCGCGGGGGGTCACATCGGTTTCTGGTCGATCGTCATGTCGTAGACATGCAGCAGCTTGTTCTTATCGAACACCATTTCTTGGCGTGATTTGCCCACGATGTCGTACATCGGGGTAAGTTCGATGGCATCGACGGGGCATGCCTCTTCGCACATGCCACAGAAGATGCACCGGAGCTCGTCGATTTCGAACTTGGCTGGATATTTTTCGCGATCATCCCAAGGCGACTCGGCGGCTTCGATATGGATGCAGTTGGCGGGGCAGATTGTGGGACACATCATGCAGGCGACGCATTTGACGCGTCCGGCGCTGTCCCGGTTGAGCCGATGGACGCCTCTGAAGTTCGAAGGCTCAATCCCGCCTTGTTCGGGGGAATAGTGCTCCCGTCGCTGTTCGGGGTATTGGAGGGTTCGGCTTGTGCGTCCTTGCCCGAAGGAGGTGAAGAAATGCCTCATCGTGGTCCCGAACCCTTTGATGACGCTCGGGACATACAGGGCTTCGGATGAGGTCATTGGCGGCGGGGCGATCGTGATGATGTCTTCTTCTTTGATGGGCATATCAATCGAGTATAGCGTCTTTGTGGGGATGAAGTATGTGGGCGGGGTCTACATTGCATTGGTTTTCGTGCATACTATTGGGTATGACCGATCGTCGTTCAGGGCCGCCTTTGTTTGATCTCATGCGTGAGCGTGGGGAGGGTCCTCGTGCGCCCGCGGCGGGTTCTGAGTCTACTCCCAGACCGGTTCCCCGACCGGCTTCGAAACCAACCTCTGCCCCGTCGCCATCGCGCCCGGCGACTCCACCTGTTGAGGATGGTGATGCAGGGCCTGCGGTGCCGACCAAGCAGACGGCATGGGACAGTTCGGGTGGGGTCTCGCGGGCGGAGCGTTCTGCAGCGGCGATGCTCGATGGTGAGGTGGTCGATGATTCGGGGATTCGGCTCTCCTCGCCGATGTTTTATACACTGATCGCGGTTGGGTTTGCATTGATTCTTGCTGCGTGGACGATCGGGTATCAGCGGGGCAATGCGGCGGGCAAGAAGGCGATCGAGCCTTATGTCCGTGATCAGCCTGTGGTTCGTCCGACTGAGACGACGGCTTCGAGTCCGAGGGTGAATCGGCCTGGGGGCGGTGCAGATCAACCCAATGCAATGACGACCCCAACGACGACCCCGACAGCAACCTCTCCAGCAACCTCCACGACGATCCCCACCGGAACTGCTCGGGGGTTGGCGGTGATGAGCCCGTCGGGGTTTATTGATACCGATCCTCGCGAGCCTGGGCTTAATTATCTGGTGTTGGCGACACTCAATACCGAACAGGCAGCGGACGCGATTTCGTTTCTGTATTTGCACTCTGTGCCTGTGATTGGGGTGCCGGTGGTGGATAATCGCTCTTCGGGCGCCAACAATCCCTCCCGCTATCGGCTGTATTCACTTGGGGTTGCGATCCCGGGGAACCAGTGGAGCGCCATGAGTGTCGAGCGATCTCAGCATCAGAAGCTGATTGCCGATCTTGGTGCCCGCTGGCAGCGTGAACGGCGCGGGGGGTCGGATTTCTCTCAGACGAACTGGGAAAAATACGAGCCATAGACATGAACCAGACTCGATCTGAGGCTGCACCAAAGCCTCGGGCATGACACACGATTGATCGGAGCACCATCATGAGCATCGACTCCTCACTGAGAACCGAAGGCAACCTGACCACTGTTCGCAATGTGATGACCCGCACGGAACGCATTGCAGCACTCAAAGAAGAAGGCAAGTTCGTCGAGGGCAAAGACACCGCCCACGGGTTGCCCAAGACCAAGGTCAAAGAGTAGCTGCTGCCCGACAGTTTCTGCCAACGCAGGGCTGACGATCAACTTTGCCCATGAGAACAGATCACAGGTCTCGGTGTTCCATCGGGGCCTGTTTTGCATTGGATTGCTTTGCATTGGATGATATTGGAGCTTGACCCATGACCACCTCGCCCACACATCTCGACGGGTTTGATCTCGATTCGATGATCTCTGATCGCGCCAATGGCATCGACGCATCGGGTATTCGCAGAATCTTTGCCTTGGCATCGTCTCTCGATGACCCGATCAACCTCTCGATCGGTCAGCCTGACTTTGTTGTTCCCGAGCCCATCCGCCGGGGGGCCATCGACGCCATCGACCACCACATCAACGGATACACCCTCACTCAAGGGCTCCCGACACTCTTGGCCAAGGTCAATGATTGGCTCGGGCATGATCTGGGGTGGGATGTTCAGACGGTCAACACCCCGGGACATACCGGCCCGGTTTCGATGATTACCTCGGGCACCTCGGGAGCGCTGGTCCTGGCTTTCATGGCGTTGCTCAACCCCGGCGACGAGTGCATCATCCCCGATCCCTACTTTGTTGCCTATCCGCACTGGGCGACCTTGGTTGGGGCCAAAGCGGTGACGGTCGATACTTATCCCGATTTCAAGCTTACTGCCGAGCGGATCGAGCCGCTTATCAATGAGAGGACCAAGTTCGTGTTGCTCAATACGCCTTCGAATCCTGCCGGGGTGGTGATGAGCAAGGGCGAGTGTATCAAGCTCCGCGCGTTGTGCCGATCCAAAGGCGTGTTGTTGATTACCGACGAAATCTACGATGAGTTTGCCTTCACCGATGTGACGACCGATGCGTGTGCCCGCGATGCGTCCCAAGCCCGATGCCCAAGCCCCGCGCGGATCGAAGGGGCGCACGACGATGTGCTGCTCATTCGCGGGTTTGGGAAAACTTATGGGTGCACCGGATGGCGACTCGGGTACGCTGCGGGCCCAAAGGCCATCGTCGAGCAGATGGCCAAACTCCAGCAATACACCTTCGTGTGTGCGCCTGCGCCATTGCAAGCCGGGGTCGAGGCGTGCTTCGAGACGGATATGTCGTCGTTTGTCGATGAGTACCAATCTCGGCGAGATTTGGTGCTTGAGAAGCTCGGTTCGCTCACCGAGATTGCTTCGCCCGGGGGTGCGTTCTACGCCTTTATCAAAGTCCCCGAACATCTGGGCATCACGGGCACCGCGTTTGCTGAAAGGGCAATCGAGCGCAACTTGCTGGTGATTCCTGGAGGGGCGTTCTCATCGCGCGACACCCACTTCCGGATCAGCTTTGCGACCCAACGCGACAAACTGACCCAGGGGCTCGATATCCTTGCCGAGCTGATGCAAGGGTAGTGCAGCGTGGTGCTCTGTAACCAAAATCTTCTCTTCCTCTTGCTCAAAGCCAGCGACTACTGAACGAGCTTGGTGAAACTGTTCTACAGTTGGGTATGTCCTTCCAGAAACACGCTTCCGATCTCTTTTCTACGATGTCCCAGATGCTCGAACTCACCGGGGGCGATCGGTTCCGGGTCAATGCGCACGCCAAGGCTTCGCGGATCATCAAAGACGCTGGTGCTGATCTTGAAGCCCTTGCCAAGGACGGGGATGTCAAGGCGCTGACCGCGATCGAAGGGATCGGCAAGGGGACAGCGGGCAAGCTGATCGAGCTGGCGCAGACGGGAACGATCAGCGAGTACGAAGAGCTCTGCGCCAAGGTGCCTGCGGGGGTGATGGAGGTGCTGGGGATTCAGGGGCTGGGGCCCAAGACGGTCAAGCTGATGTGGGAGCAGAAGGGGGTCGAGTCGGTTGATGATCTCAAGGGGATCATTGCGGATGGGTCGATTTTGGAGCTGCCGAGGATGGGGGCGAAGACGGTTGAGAATATTTTGAGCTCGATTGCATTCCTGGAATCGAGCGGCAGTCGGCTGCCCATTGGGATCGCCCAGCAGGTGGCGGATCGGTTTGTCGCGATGCTTGGGCAGGTGCCCGGGACGAGCCGGGTCGCGTTTGCTGGGTCGCTTCGGCGGGGGCAAGAGTCGATCGGGGATGTGGATATTTTGATCGCGACGGATGATCCCGATGCGGCCCGCGAGGCGTTTATTTCCAGCGATGGGGTGATGCAGGTGCTGGCCAAGGGGGACACGAAGTGTTCGATTCGCACAGCGATCGGGGATTCGGCGAGCCGATGGGGCAGTGAAGAGGGCTCGGCGGTGCAGGTTGATCTGCGGATCGTTGATGAATCGTGCTGGGGGGCAGCGTTGTTGTATTTCACGGGATCGAAAGAGCACGGGGTCCGTTTGCGCCAGCGGGCGATCTCGATGGGGATGACGCTCAATGAGTATGGGTTGTTTGAGGATGATGGGTCTGATCCGTCGCCGCCTCAAACCAGAGGGGTCGAGCCGATCGCGTGCGCGAGTGAGGAAGCGATTTATTTGGCGCTCGGGATGCCTTTCATCCCCCCCACCATGCGCGAGGATCGCGGGGAGATGAAGCTCAGCGAGCCGATCCATGTGATTGAGCTCGGCGATATCAAAGCTGAACTTCATTCGCATACGGTGGCTTCGGATGGGAAGATGACGATCGAGGAATCGGCAGCGATCGCCAAGGCGCGCGGGTTTCATACGCTTGCGATTACGGATCATTCGCAGAGCTCAGCGGTGGCGGGCGGGTTGAAACCCGATCGGCTTCGCAAGCACATCAAGGCGGTGCGCGAGGCCAACGGACGGATCGAGGGGATCACACTCTTGCCCGGCAGCGAGGTGGATATTCTGGTTGATGGGACGCTCGATTATGAGGATGACCTGCTTCATGCGCTCGATGTGGTGGTGGCATCGCCTCATGCGGGATTGCGGGCCAAGCCCAAGCAGGCGACCAAGCGTTTGCTCAAGGCGATCGCGCATCCGTGTGTGCACATCATCGGGCATCCGACGGGTCGGCTGATCGAACGGCGGGAAGGACTATCGCCTGACATGAACGAGATCATCGCGGCGGCGATCGAGCATGATGTGGCGCTCGAGATCAACAGCCATTGGATGCGGTTGGATTTGCGTGATACGCATGTGCGGGCGGCGGTTGAAGCTGGGGCGTTGATCTCGATCAACTGCGACGATCATCAGCCCGGCGACTATGACAACCTGATCTTTGGGGTGCTCACCGGACAGCGAGGCTGGCTCAAACCCGAGCAGTGCATCAATACCTGGGATGCAGCCAAGTTGCACGGGTGGTTGAAGTCCAAGCGGTGAACGCGGGGGTGATTTATCCACAATCTCAGGTTCCCGGCGAAACTATTTCGTGAAAATCCCGGAAGAAGTTTGGCCCCCCACTTTGGGCCCAATGCCTTGGCAACCAACGAGATAGCAGGCAAACTGTGATGTGAAGATGGGTGCTTTGTGGATTTGCAATTGGTGATCCATGAAAGTAGATTCTGGAACGGCACCTGTTCAGGAGCCTCCTGTTTTGAGTACAACCTGAGAGAAAGGAATCAGTCCATGACCAGCCGGTATTCAACCCTTGGCATGTTTTCGCCTGTGTCCATCGCTGCCACCACCGCGATTGTGCTTGCATCCCAAGCACTCGCAGCGCCCACCTGGATTGGGGTGTATGGATCGTTCGAGCGCCACGATGGAGCCAATCCGGGCACCCATACGATCTTGATGAATCAGGATTACTACGGGCTCAATGCCCAGATCGGGATTCAGGTCAATGGCGGGCCGTGGACGACCTACCAGATGAGCTACGCGGGCAACAACAGCGGCAACTCGACTTGGACCTACACCCCCGCTGCTTCGTATCCGCCTGGGAGCACGGTCAACTACTACTTCCACGGGTATGACAACTGGGGCGCGAATATCTATGACAACAACAACGGGTCGAACTATTCGTTCACCGCTTCGCTTGTTCCATCGAGCAATCCGGGGATGGGATCGCAGGTGGTCAATGGAAACACGACCTTCCGGGTCTGGGCGCCCAATGCGACGAGTGTTTCAGTCGCAGGATCGTTCAATGGGTGGAGCACCACGGCCAATCCGTTGGCGAGCGAAGCTGGGGGGAACTGGTCGGTCGATGTCGCAGGTGACCTCGATGGCGAGACCTACAAGTATGTCATCGACGGCACCCTCTGGAAGAATGATCCCCATGCCCGCGATGTGACCAACTCGGTCGGCGAGAGCATCGTGGTCAATGATCCGCCTTATGTGTGGTCATCGTTTACGACGCCTGGGTGGACGGATATGGTGATTTACCAGATGCACACGGGGACTTACAACGATGTGCCCGGGGGGAATCCGGGGACATGGGCCAGCGCGATTACCAAACTCGATCATATTCAGGACATGGGGTTCAATGCGGTCAAGCTGATGCCTGTGGCGGAGTTTGCGGGTGATTTTTCGTGGGGGTACAACCCGGCGCATCCGTTTGCCCCCGAGAGTATCTATGGCACGCCTACGGATCTGAAGGACTTTGTCGATGAGTGTCATCAACGGGGGATCGCGGTGCTTATTGATGTGGTCTACAACCATCTGGGCCCGAGTGATCTCGATCTGTGGCAGTTTGATGGATGGTCATCGACGGGCAGCGGCGGCGGGATTTACTTCTTCGAAGATTGGCGCGCCCAGACACCTTGGGGACATACCCGCCCGGATTATGGACGCAACGAGGTGCGTGAGTATCTCAAGGACAATGCGTTGTACTGGTTGACCGAGTTCAATGCAGATGGATTGCGATGGGACTCGACGATCAATATCCGCACCCAGAACAACGGATTCGGCGGCGACATCGCGGAGGGGTGGACATTGATGCAGTATATCAATAATGAGATTGATGCAACGATGCCTTGGAAGATTTCGATCGCGGAAGACCTGCAAAAGAATGATTGGATGACCAAAGGCACCGGGGCAGGCGGGGCTGGGTTCGATTCGCAGTGGGATGCAGGGTTTGTGCATCCAATCCGCGATGCGATCATCGAACAGAACGATGCCAACCGGGATATGTACGCGGTGCGCGATGCGATCGCGACGATTTATAACGGCGATATGGTCGATCGGGTGGTCTACACCGAGAGCCATGACGAGGTGGCCAATGGGAAGGCGCGGGTGCCTGAAGAGATTTGGCCCGGCAATGCGGGGAGTTGGTATTCGAAGAAGCGTTCGACACTTGGGGCGGGTTTGGTGTTTACTTCGCCGGGTGTGCCGATGATTTTCCAAGGGCAGGAGTTCCTTGAAGATGGATACTTCGCCGATACCGATCCGATTGATTGGGCCAAGGCGACGACCTATTCGGGAATCGTTGATCTGTATACCGACCTCGTCGGGCTCCGCAAGAACAGCGGCGGCAAGACGGCAGGGCTTGGCGGGAACAATGTCAATGTGCATCATGTGAACAACACCAATAAGCTCGTCGCGTTCCATCGTTGGAAGAACGGGGGCAACGGCGACGATGTGATCGTGGTGGCCAACTTCTCGGGGACTGGGTACAGCAGCTACAACATCGGATTCCCCTCTGGCGGGACTTGGAAGGTGCGGTTCAACTCGGACTGGAATGGGTATGACTCGAGCTTTGGCAACTGGAACGCCTACGACACGACGGCGAGTTGGGGGGCCAAGGACGGCATGAGCTATAACGGCAATGTCGGGATCGGGCCTTACACGGTGATTATTTTGTCGAAGGATTGAGTTGGGCTTTGAATGTACTCTCTTCACGCTCGGCGCTTTGGCGGCGGGCGTTTTTTTATTTACTCTCCGGGTGCCACAACTCGCTGCCCTTGGCGCAGTCGTGTCTTTGTGGACCCTTTGTTTTCCGCACTACTGCCCCCTTCGGGCGAGTCGTGGCACCCGGAAAGGAGAGTGCTAGAATGCTATTGGCTGCGGTCATAGCCTTGAACAACTGGAATCTGTTTTGGAAGACACAGGCGAGGCGCCTGTGCTACGGGGTTTGTGTATGTTCGATCGAGTATCTGATGGGTTTAATACTGTATTTCGCAAGCTCAGCGGGAATGCGGAGATTTCTGAGTCCAATGTGCGCGAGGCGATGGATGAGGTGCGCAGTGCGCTCCTTGAAGCCGATGTGCATTATGAGGTGGCCGAGGCCTTCTGTGAAAAGGTCATGACCGATGCGGTTGGGCAGCAGGTGACCAAGGCCCTCAAGCCTGGGCAGGAGATGATCGGGATTGTGCATCGGCGATTGGTTGAGTTGTTTGGGGGGGATCCTCAAGCAGAAGAACAGCCCACGCCGCCGGGGATTATGAAGCTGGCGCCGGGGCCTACGGTGATTATGATGTGTGGGCTGCAAGGTTCGGGCAAGACCACGACCTGCGGCAAGCTCGCGGGGATGCTCAAAAAACAGGGGCGATCGGTGATGTTGTGTGCGGCCGACTTGCAGCGCCCGGCAGCTGTGGAACAGTTGGAGACGGTGGCCAGGCAGGCCAATGAGGAGCTTCCGGGCGGATCGCAGGTGCATTTTTATGGCGAGCACGACAAGTCGGCAGCCTATGGCAAGGCGGTCGGAGTCGCGGTGAAAGTGTGTCAAAATGCGCTCAAAGAGGCCAAGGCCAAGGGCGTGGATGTATTGATTCTCGATACGGCGGGTCGATTGCATGTCAATGATGAGCTGATGGGTGAGCTCAAGGGTGTGCGCTCGATGCTGAGCCCGCATCATATTTTCCTCGTCGTCGATGCGATGACCGGGCAAGATGCGGTCAACAGCGCCAAGGCGTTCCATCAACAGCTCGAAGTCGATGGCGTGATTCTGACCAAGTTTGATTCCGACACGCGAGGCGGGGCGGCGCTTTCGGTCAAGGAAGTCACGGGCGCGCCGATCCGGTACATCGGGGTAGGCGAGCATCTCGATGCGATCGAAGTGTTCCACCCTGAGCGGATGGCTGGGCGGATTCTGGGGATGGGCGATGTGGTATCGCTGGTCGAAAAGGCGCAGCAGGAGGTCTCGGAAGATGAGGCGGCGGCGCTTGAAGCGAAGATGGCCAAGGGCGAGTTGGACATGGATGACTTCCTCAAGCAGCTCAAGATGATGCGTCGAATGGGGTCGATGAAGTCGTTGTTGGGGATGCTGCCGGGCGTTGGGTCGGCGCTCAAGGATATTGATGTGGATGAGAAGCAGTTCGATCGGACGGAGGCGATGATCCTGTCGATGACGGCTGCGGAGAAGAAGAAGCCTGAGATTATTAAGCATTCACGCAAGGTGCGGATCGCCAAGGGGTCGGGGACGGATCAGGGCGAGGTGGGCAAGCTGACCAAGCAGTTCTCGATGCTTAGCAAGATGATGAAACAGATGGGGGCGATGGGGGCGATGGGCGCGGGCGGCAAGATGGCTGCAGCCAAGGCGATGGCTGGGGGCGGGATTCCTGGGATGGGAGGTATGGGGATGCCGGGGTTCTCGATGAAGAAATCGACCAAGTCGAGTGGCGGCGGGGCGAAGAAACGCAAGCCTAAAAACAAGAACAAGAGGCGGCGATGAGTGCTGCTGCGATCTAAGCCTCTTTGGCTGAGTTTCTTTGGGTTGAATTTTTCTGGTTATCGGGTTCGTGTTTTTTGGTCTTGGTGGGTGTCTGTGATATCCGGACGCGCCAGACGGAGCAGGCTGTAGAGTTGGTCGATGCCTGCGGTGCTCTTGTGCACATCGGTGGCATTGCTTCTATTTGGACTGCATGCTCTTGGTGCATGCTCTGTGCAGGTCGTCTGCACGCATGCCTATCAATCTCAATATCAGGAGGTGCCCGATATGAACTTCAAATCATCGACCACGATCGCTGTCTTCGCCTGCATTGCCGGGGCTGCAACAGCCAACGCGGATATTATTTTTAGCGATGACTTTGAATCCGGATTGGGTCAATGGACGGGGAAAAACGGGGGTGCACACCAAGGCATCTTGGTCAATGATCCACTGGACAACTCCAATACGGCCTTGAGTTTCAGCGGGCTGGCCTCGGCGGGCGATCTGTTCACCGCGGATCCGATCTTGCTTGATCCCAACCAGTCTTATCGCATCTCGTTTGATTACCTCGGGTTGGCGCAGGCCAAGAGTCGGCTTGATGATACTGGCGGGTATGTCGGGTTCTCGGTGGATATGCCGGGGTTGCACAAATGGAAGTGGGCGACGGGGAATGTTTCGGGCGCGAGTGATGTGCTGATTGATGATGGTCAGTGGAACTCGTATCAGTATGATTTCACGGCTGCGGATTTGGGGATCGGCAACTCGGTGCGTTTGATGCTCGAAGACTTTGTCGGCTCGGCAGGACGCCCCGGCGATGCGTTCTTCGACAACTTCCAGATTTCGACGGTTCCCACGCCGGGGGCGATTGCGCTGCTGGGCATGGGCGGGCTCATCGCGACGCGTCGGCGTCGGTGATGATCTGATTCACAATCAAAATCACAAGGGCGAACTCTTCGGGGTTCGCCCTTTTTCTATGCGGTTTCTCTGGTCCTATCGAATGGTTCTGCATTTTTCGCTCGATGCCAATACCCGCCTGAGGGCACAGCGTAGTGAACGATCGGTAAGTGAAGATACTACTGTGCCCAAGGCCGCGACTCGTAGCACCCGGCAAGACCCCCTCCGCCTCACTTCGTTCGGCACCTCCCCCGCAAGCGCGGGGGATGTGAAAAGATGGCGCCTTTGTGTGAGAGAACGAGCCGTCAGACACGGCCTAGCTCTCAATCGGTAATGGGTCGGCGGCTCGTCCCTCGGCCCACTCTTTGAAGCGTGGCCAGAAGATTTCTTGGATGAGGATTTTGACGCAGGCGGCGATGGGAATGGCGATGAGTAAGCCGAAGATGCCGAAGAGTGCGCCCCCGGCGAGCGAGGCGAAGAGGATCGTTGGGGTGTCCATGCCTGTGCTTTTGCCTTGGATCATCGGGGTGAGGATATAATCGTCGATGGCTTGTCCTGCGAAGTAGAGCAGGGTTGGTGCGCCGATGATCCACCAGATTTCGCCTCGCAAGCCGGTGTGCCCTTGGAGCCAGAGCAGTGCAACGGCGATGGGCACGCCGACGAGTGCCAAGTACGGCACGATCGAGAGGATGGCGACGATCGGGCCCAGGATGAACGCGCCGGGGACGCCGATGAGGAAGAACCCGATCGAGAAGATGATGGCCTGGATGAAGGCGATGGTGATTCGGCCTCGGATGAACCCGGAGATCACACGATCGAACTTGACCAGGAGGTCGATGGTCTTCTCGCGGTTTTTGTCGGGGAGGAGATTGGTGCCAAAGCGCTGAAGCCCGACCCATTGGGTGGCGGTGAAGAAGAAAAAGAAGGTGGTGACAAAGGCGAGGAATCCGAGCCCGAAGAAGGCGCCGACGATCGAGAGGATGGAGTTGACGGCGCTGGCTCCTACGCCTGCAGCGGTCTGGGTGACTTGCGTTTGATTGTCTTCGAACCATTGGATCACGATGGAGAAGACATCGCCGATGGCGGTGCCTTGATCTGCGTTTGCATCGGTGTCCGGGTCATTTTGAACAGCATCATCTGCTTGGGAAAGTATGATCTGGTCATAAATCCAAGGCCAGGGCCCGGTGGTGTTGTCGGTCATGTAGGTGGATGCCAGCTCGGGATCGTCCTTGCTGATTCTGATCGCATCGTTGACAATCTTGATGTCATCAACGGTATCGGTGGCAAAGGTGACGAGTTGGCCTACAGCGTAGGTTGTGCCAAGGAATGCGGGGATGACAATGAAGGCGATGACGGCGACGATGATGCCGATGACGGAGGTTCGGCGGGCGAGGTTGAACTTTTTCATCGACCAGGCAATGACGGGCTCGAAGAGGTAGGCCAACAAGATCGCGAGCAACAACGGCACCGTGACCACCGAGGCTTTTTGGGCCAGAAGGATCAGGGCGAAGATGCCCAATCCGAGGAGGACATCGCGGACTGGCTGCATGTGCCAGAGGTGCAATGAGGCCCAGGTGGGTGCGGGTCTGCTGTCGTTTGTTTCTTGTTCATCCATGCGATAAGCATAGCACGAAACGAGGAATCTTGTCAGAATGGAAGTCTTGGTGGCCCGGTTCGCCGAACCGGGTCTCTTGAAAATGCTGAGTTGAGGGGCGAGATAAGAACCCGTCCCACCAGATGGGCCACCGGGGATCAGGATTCGAGTGTGACGGGGCGGGCGGTTCTTGCGGGGTCGGCGAAGACATCGTCGAACTCATAGACTGCATCAAAGTCCTCGATGCAGTCTTCGTCCGTCGTCCGCATCAACCCAGCATCGACCATCGCGAAGATGATGTTGCCGAAGTCGCGGGTGTAGTGGATGCCCCAGCGATTGAGGACGGACTTGGCGAGCATGCCGTAGCGGTCGATGGCGAAGTCTTTGAGTCCGATGCAGAGCTCTCGGCCACAGACATGGCGGGAGTCTTCTGAGAGTCCGAGTTCGAGCATGGTTTGGTCGGCGGGGTTGCCGTGGACCATCTCGACGGTGTGGGCGAGTCCATCGCGGATGAATCCGAAGCACGCAGGCGAATAGCCTCCGGCTTGATCCATGATTTCCTTGAGATCGATTTGGACTTCACTACTCATTTCGTACACTCTGTGGGACTTTTTTACACATCGTCTGCACACCCAACGATATGCACCCAATCCCGGGTTGGAAGGGTATTCCCATAAACTCCTTCGGGAAGACGAAGCCCTTTCCTTGATCTTTTACGCATGGGGGCGGGGTGGGGATGCAGGAATCCTGTCTCTTATACACATCTG
>WFPK01000101.1 GCA_015487555.1 Phycisphaerales bacterium | reverse complement strand
CGTCCCTGGCGGTTCTGGGAGGGGATTGTGGGGGGAGCTGCAGACGGGATCGGGGATGGGGCAAGTCGGTGAAGGCGTGCGATTGTGGGTGCTTTGGTCGGTTGGGGACGCTACGATTGCACCCGCCTGCCCGCAGATGATTTGGGTCTGGAAACCGGTTGAGTGCAACGGGTTGGCTCGACGAGCAGGCGGGCAGGCATATGAGGATTCGGCATGGACGATCGGCAATCAGGGATTAAAGAAGGTGCTGGGCTTGAGGACTCACGGGTCAATCAAGAGTTTGTGGACTTTCTCAACAAGTGGAGCTCGCCGGTGCTTATCACGCTGGCGGTTGCTGCGTTGATCTGGGCGGGTTTGCAGTACCTCGAACGCCAGCGGATCGCCAAGATCGACCAGGCCTTTAGTGAGCTCGATTCGGCGACCCAAGGGGGCAACCCATCGCCCGCATCATTGCGAACGATCGCAGCCGAGTACGAAGGGGTTCGCGCGGTGCCCGAGCTGGCGCTGTTGACGACGACGGAGTTGTATCTCAATGCGTTCGTCGTCGGGTTCGAGCCCGGGGCGCAGATTGATCCGCAGACGGGGCTGCCTGTCGATGGTGAGGATGTGCTCGACGAGGCGCAGCGCAAGGTATATCTTGAGCAGGCTGGTCAGCTCGCTTCGCAGGTGCTCGATCTGGCATCGAGTGTCGAGGGCAAGGAGCTTCTCGCGATGCAGGCGATGAGCCGATTGGCGACGGTTGAAGAAGGCAAGCGGAACTTTGATGGTGCGGTAAGCATGTATCAAAGGCTCGAAGCATTGGCCAAGGAGTCGCAGTACCCGGCGATCGCAGCCTTTGCGTCCAATCGCATCGCCAATGTCGATGCGCTCAAGAACATCGCGCCGCTGCCTCACAAGGACCAGATTGTTCCATTGCCCGGCGAGGAGATGCCTTCGTTGACACAAGAGCAGATTCAAGATTTGCTCGATTCGGTTTCAAAGGTCGAGCCTGATCCGTCGTTGGTTCAAGATGGTGATGCAGAAGTTGATTCTGAAACTGATCCTGCAAGCGAATCCGAATCGCCGTGAGTGGGGCGGGGTCGAACCCGGACGATGCTCGATCTGACGCGCCCGCCAGTTCCTATATCCAACCCGGAGGCAAGGTCGATGGCGATGCGGTGCGCCAGGCCTATCTCGATGCGCGTGAGCAGGGCGATGATGAGTTTGTGCTCAAGGTAGAGTTCGAAATGGCGCGCGATGTCAAGGATCGGCTCGATCGGTATCTGACTTCGCGGATCACTTTTATGAGTCGGAATCAGCTTCAAACGCTGATCGATTCGGGCGGCGCGACGGTCAATGGACGGGTTGCTAAAGCATCGACCAAGCTTCGGCTCGGCGACAAGATCGAGCTGGTGATCCCGCCTCCGCCCAGCGGCGAGATCGAAGCGGACGATATCCCGCTCGATGTGCTCTACGAGGACGAGCATATCCTGGTCATCAACAAACAGCCCGACATCATCGTCCACCCGGCGCGCGCAGAGAACCGGGGCACGATGCTCAATGCACTGGTGCATCATTTCGAGCTGGCTGCATCGGGCGAGTTGTCGAGTGTGGGCGAGGAGTTCGCCCGCCCGGGCGTTGTCCATCGGCTCGATCGGCATACCTCGGGGTGCATTGTCTTTGCCAAGACCGACGAGGCGCATTGGAAGATGGGCAAGAAGTTCGAGGAGCGCGAGGTTGACAAGCGGTATCTGGCGGTGGTGCAGGGGTGGGTCGAACGGGACGAGCAGGTGATTGATCTGCCGTTGGGCCCTCACCTTTCACATGCCAAAGGCTCGCGAGAAAAGCGGGTGGTGCGGTTTGATGATCTGGGCAAGCCGAGCAAGACGATCTGCCGGGTGCGTGAGCGGTATGAGCTGCCCGGATTGCGCAAGGCGTCCTCGACGCGGAGGTTTACGCTTGTTGAGCTCGAGTTGTTGACGGGTCGGACGCATCAGATCCGTGTGCATTTGTCGCACTTGGGGCACTCGATTGTGGGCGACGATATGTATCTGGGCAAGCCGATGGTTGATGGGGATGGGGCGGTGTTGATTGATCGGCAGGCATTGCACGCAGCGTTGTTGGCGTTTGACCATCCGATGAGCGATGCGCCGATGGCGTTTGTCGCGCCGGTGCGTGATGAGATGGCAGGTCTGATCGTGTATCTCCGCGAGCACGGGCACCCTGAGCTGGTGCATGTTCCCGGGACGGTGCCGATGGCGCGTTTGGGATTGGCGATCGGGTAGGCTGTTCAGTGGGCAAAGAGCCCTGCGCCACTGTGGAGTTGTTCGTGTTCGAGCCGGGTGCCACTACTCGCTGTCTTCGGCGCAGTAGTGTTTTTTGAACCATTTGAACACTGGCACTACTGCGCCCTTCGGGCGAGTAGTGGCACCCGATGAGAATCAACTTGTAAAGAGCCCTGCGCCACTATGGAGTTGTTCATGATCGAGGAGCCACTGTTTGCGTTCGATGCCGCCGCCGTACCCGTGGAGTGAGCCGTCGGCTGCGATGACGCGGTGGCAAGGGATGATGATCGAGACGCGGTTTTTTCCATTGGCGAGTCCGACGGCGCGTGAGCCTCCGGGGTTGCCGAGTTGCTCGGCGAGCTGCCCATAGGACACGGTTTGCCCGTAGGGGATGGTGGTCAGGGCGTTCCAGACTTTGAGCTGCCACTCGGTGCCCGGGGTGTCGAGTGGGAGGGTGAAGTCTTTGAGATCGCCTGTGAAGTAGGCGGAGAGTTCGGCTTCGAGTTGATCGAGCAGCGGGTGGTTTCCGGGTGTCATCTGGCAATCGAAAGCTGCTTCGAGCTCGGCGTGTTCGCGTGCCTGGCGTTCGGGGGAGCCCATTTCGAGCAGGCAGATGCCGTGGTCTGTCGTCGCGGCGAGCATGGGACAGAGTGGGGTGTCGATTGCTTTGGTGAATACTGGAGTCATACCAAACAATACCCGCCCGTCGAGCGTGGTGCTCGGCGGGCGGGTGGGTTTTACTTCTTCTTTTTCCCTTTCTTGTTCTTCTTTTTGTCCTTTGGGGGAAGGTGCGATTTGAGGGCCGCCTTGGCGAAGCTTTTGGGCACCAGGGCCAATCGCTCGGCACGGGTGTCGATCATCTCGGTCTTCCCGGTTTCGCGTTTGACCACGATGAAGGGCAAGCAGATGGCGAGCACCTTTGCGGGCAGTTCGACAAAGCCCGGGCGGGTGATAACAGGAACCACAACAACCTGTGGATCGCTGGATTCTGAGCACTTGCCCATCATGATCTGGTTCTGGCGGTGCAGGGTCATGACGAAGGTGCCGGGTTTGATGTCTTCGGGGGCGAGCGAACGGGCGAGGGTGATTTCTTTGACCATAACTTATCTTTCGGCGCATGTGATAACCAATGTGCATGCAACACGCATGCGCATATGGTGCGAGATTGAAAGAGCCAGCGCAATAAGATCGCGCAGTGATCTTTACAAGATCGCGGGTGCCGGGTGGATGTGTTCTTTGGTGTTCGCGGGCGTTCGACGCCCGGCGTCGTTGGTCAGCCCACGCTGATGTGCATCATTTCGTAGCGAAAAAGCCAGTCGATGCGTGTCAGAGATATAAATCGTTGCCGTAGCATGTGGGGGGACTCCTGAGGTGCACAAACTGTTTGTGCGCAATCGTAGAGGGTTTATTGGCGCATGAAAAAGCAAAGTCAATACAAGATTGAAAATAAACAATGAAATTGTCAGAGCCGATCAGATATGCGTTATCCGACCTTCGTCTGCCCGTTCATGTACGGCACCAGTGCCTCGGGCACCGTGATCGACCCGTCTTCGTTCTGGTACATTTCCAGAATCGGGATCAGGATCCTCGGCGAGGCGGCGACGGTGTTGTTGAGCGAGTGGCAGAAGGTGGTTGATCCCTTGCCGCCCTCGCCGCCTTGGCGGTAGCGCATGTTCAGGCGTCGGCATTGATAGTCGTAGAGTCGAGATGCCGAGTGGGTTTCGCCGAACTCGCCGAGGGGTGTGCCCGATTCGTCGGCGTCGCCTCGCCCGGGCATCCAGCATTCAATGTCGATCATGTCGGCGTTCTTCACGCCCAGATCGCCGGTGCAGCACTGGAGCAAGCGATGGGGGAGCTTGAGGGCTTTGAGTAGGGATTCGACGAAGCCCATCATGTCTTTGTGGTGCTGGCGGGAGGTGGATTCGTCGGCGACATCAATAATCACCTGCTCGACCTTGTCGAACTGGTGGATGCGATACAACCCGGCGGTGTCCTTGCCCGCAGCGCCGGCTTCGCGCCGGAAGCAGGTCGAGACGGTGACATATTTGAGCGGGAGTCTGGATTCGTCGAGGATTTCGTCTTGGTGGATGCCCATGAGTCCGACTTCGCCGGTGCCGGTGAGGAACATGTCGTACCCGCCGCCGCGAGCGGTTTCGTTGATGTGATACGCCTGATCGCGTCCGCCGGGGAAGAACCCGGTGCCGACCATGGCTTCTTCGCGCACAAGCACCGGCACACTCATGGGCGTAAATCCGTTCTGGTTCACCATCGTATCAAAGGCATAGCGGAGGATGGCTTGGTGGAGGCGCATGCCGTCGCCGATGAGGATGTAGGAGCGCGACCCGGCAATCTTGACGCCTCGGGGGTAATCGACGAGGTTGTGCATTTCGCAGAGTTCAAGATGTGTGCGGGGCTTGAAGCCTTTGTTTTGTTCGAAGGTTTTGGACCAGTCCCAATCATCGGGTGCCCACTTTGCGAGCTCGACATTGTCGTCGGCGGTGGTGCCCACGGGGACATCATCATCGGGAGGCTGGGGCACCGAGAGCAGGAGTGCGTTGAGTTCGGGCTCGATCGCGTTGATCTGTGATTCGAGGGCGTTGATCTCGTCCTTCATCTTCGCCGGGGCCGATTTGATCTCGGCGAGCTGGGCTTCGATGGCGGGTTTGTCGGCTTCGTCCGCCCCTTTGAGCTTGCCCATGAGCTGACCGATTTTCGGGCCGGTCTCTTTGGAGAGCTTGTTCTGGGCTGCTCTGAGTGCTTCTTGCTGGGTTTGGAGGGATCGGCGTTGTTCGTCGAGTTTGAGGAGGGCGTCGATATCGACCGCAGCGTTTTTCTTGGCGCAGCCTTCGATAAAGCGTTGGGGATTCTCGCGCAGGGCTTTGAGGTCAATCATGGGGAGAGTGTAGGGAGGGGGGAGTGATTCGTCGGGGTTGGGGGATGATTTCTGCACCGTCGGCTTGGGGGCCTTACTATTGGACAATGCCCAGTGATCCCATCGCCCCAATCTGGCTTGTGCTGCCTTTGGCACTGATCGCGCTGGTCGTGCAGGCGGGGTACCTGATCGCGCTCAAGGAGCTGCCCAAGGGGTTCATGCCTCCGAGCCGAAAGCGGATCAGGACGGCATCGGGTTGGATGAGTATGTTCGCCATTCCGCTCTCGGCCTACGGGTTTGGGTTTGCCACGATGGACGAGCCTGGGATGTTTGCGATCATCTGGATCGTGGTGATCGGGTTGATCTCGGGGATCCTGATGCTCGCCGGGCTCGATGCGGTCAACACGATGCGCTTGCACCGCAAAGCCAAGCGTCAGTTGACCCAGGATTTTCGTGATGCGCTGGGGATTGATGGGGACAGGGACGAGGAGCATGATGGCCGATCGTCCTGAATCCAAACCTGTCAAAGCGCCCACGAGGATGCCCAATGCGCTCGCGCGGGTGATGTCGTGGGGGTATGGGCTCGGGATCGGGATACAGAATCGGAGATTCGATTGTGGGATCGGGGTGACAAAGCTTGATGTGCCTGTGATCTCGATCGGGAATCTCTCAGCGGGCGGCACGGGCAAGACGCCGATGGTGCATTGGGTTGCCAATGAACTCTTGGCGATGGGCAGGCACCCAGTGATTGCGATGCGAGGGTACAAAGCGCCGCCGGGCGAGATGGGCGACGAAGAGCGCGAGCACCGCCAGGCGTTGCCGGGTGTGCCTGTGGTTGCCCAGCCCGATCGGATCGCCGGGCTGCGAGCATTGTTTGAGATGGATCCGGTGGTCGATTGTGTGATTTTAGATGATGGGTTCCAGCATCGTCAGCTTGCGCGCGATGTGGATGTTGTGTTGATTGATGCGTCGTCGCCGCCGTACCGTGACGCGTTGTTGCCCAGAGGCTATTTGCGTGATCCGGTGAAATCCTTATCGCGGGGCGATGCGGTGGTGGTGACGCATCGGGAGATGGTCAGTGGTGGGCAGCTTGCTGAGCTGGTCGGATGGATCAAATCGCAGGTGCCGGGGTGTCCGGTTGCGGTCGCTTCGCATGTGTGGAGCTCGGCGACGGTCTATAGGCGTGCTGACGATGGGTGGGAAGCGGAAGAGTGTGAGATTGATGCACTCAAAGGGCGGGCGATGCTTGGTGTGTGTGCGATCGGGAATCCGGGTGGTTTTTTGACTCAGATCGAGCGGGTGGGTTGGGGGCTGGTTGATTCGGTGGTGCTGGGCGATCATGATCCGTTTGACGCATCGGCTATTGAGACCGTGTGTCAACGGCTCAAAGCGACCAAGGTATCGGTGATTTGCATGACTCGTAAGGACTGGGTCAAGGCGAAGGATCGACTCGAAGGGTGTATTGATTGTCGGGTTGTTGTGCCTGAGTTAGGGCTTGGGTTTGCATCGGGTGCTGATGAGCTCAGATCGTTGATCGAGGGCGTTGTTTGCTGATTTGATTGATGGGGCAAGTTGCCCAGAGAAGATGCTTGTCGTTGGTTGTATGGGCTTGTATCATCATGTCGCTCTCGCGCCCATTGCTGTGGTGGGTTGACCGCAGTCGGACAGTTTGAGTTTGTAGCCATTTTGAAGAGGTGGTACTTTTGAAGAAGGTGGTACCTGAGTAGGTCCCTCGTCGTGGGGGGCATGCACGGAACTTGAGGATACGCTCAACGGAGATTGGAAATCACAATGAGGAATACAATGAACAAGTACTCGATTCGTATCGGGGCAGGACTCGTGCTCGGTGCGATGCTCGCCGGGTGCAGCACCACCAGCACCGTTTCTGAAGACAACAACAACGAAGTCGTGCGCGAATCCGAGCCTGCTCCGAAGAGCGCACATGTGTGGGGTTATTACTCGCCTCGTCTGGGTGCTGACGAGTCTGCATCGCGTATGGCGTTCCCGACTGGCGATCCCAAGAGCAGCGCGTTGCTTGTGCATCAGGTGATGCCTAACGAGGTGCGTAAGGGGCAGGACTTTGATTTTTCGTATCACATCACCAACCTGACCAATGCTGAGCTTCAGAATGTCATGGTGATGATGAGCAGCGCGACCAATCTTGAGGTTTCGGACTCGCAGCCATCGGGGACGATGAGCGATGGGAATATGAACTGGGCGATGGGTGACTTTGGCCCAGGGCAGACCAAGGTTATTAAGCTTACAGGCTCGGCTGACGATGTCGGGTTTGCATCAGACTGTATCACCGTTTCGTACAACAACTTCTTGTGCGCCACCGTCAAGGTCGTCGAGCCTGCATTGGCGCTTTCCAAGACGGCGACCGCTGCTGCGCTCAAGTGTGATCAGATTACGCTTGTCTACACCGTCAAGAACTCGGGCAGCGGCGCTGCGACCGGCGTGGTGATCGAAGACACCCTCCCCAACGGGATGATGACCGATGCGGGTTCGCGTTCAGTCCGAATTCCGGTTGGAACACTCGCAGCGGGTGAAACAAGAGCCTTCAAGGTGTTTGCAACGACATCGGATACCGGGACTTTCGAGAGTCCTGCCTTTGCATCGGCCGATGGCGGGCTTGAAGCAGACGCTGGCGCAACGACGACGGTGATTACTGCTCCTGAGCTTGAAGTCGCGGTCGAATGTGCCGAGTCGCAGTTCCTTGGACGCAACTTCACTTACAACTACTCGATCGAGAATACTGGCGACGGCGTGGCCAATGCTGCGGTCGCTTCGGCATCCATCCCCACGGGGGCAACGGTCGTTCGCACAAGCAATGGCGGGCGCGTTGTTGGCCCGAATGTTGTATGGGAGTTTGGTGCGATGAACCCTGGAGCGTCGAAGAATTTCTCGATGACCGTCGCGGCATCCACCATCGGACGCTACAGCTCGACCGTGACCGGCGACGCTTCGTGTGCTGATTCGGTCTCGGATCGTTGTACCACCGAGATCAAGGGGATCCCTGCGATCCTCCTCGAAGTGGTCGATATCACCGACCCGGTCGAAGTTGGACAGGAAACCACTTATGTGATCACCGTGACCAACCAGGGGACCGCAGCGGACACCAATATCCAGATCGTCGGTACGCTTCCTGCTGAGCAGTCATTCGTCTCGGCGACTGGCGCCACCAGCGGGTCGGCATCAGGCAAGACCGTGACCTTCGCACCATCGGGTTCGTTGGCACCGGGTGCTTCGATCAGCTGGCGCATCACGGTGCGTGCAGATGTCGAAGCGGACTCACGCTTCCGCGTCGAGATGACCTCGGCCCGTTTGACCGAGCCGGTCATCGAAACCGAAGCAACCAACCTGTACGAATAAGTCCTTTGGGACCGATTGCAGGATTTGCACCATCTGGTCTTCTGGCCTCCCACACCCCGCTTCGGCGGGGTGTTTTTTTATGGATAGTCTGAGCCAAAACGATTTGTCATCGAAGTGTCCGAATATGATTGGGCTATGACAGAACGCCCCAGGATCGGGATCATTGGAGCCGGTGCGATGGGATCATCGCTCGCAGCGATTACTTCGCGCTTTGCGTCCACCGCGATGGTGTGCCGAAATCCGGAACGGGCGGCCCAGATTTTTGAGCATGGCGTGCGCTGCACAGGGGCGCTCGAGGCCAAGGCCGAGCCGATTATTGTGCGCAATGCTGCCGAGCTTGCGGATATCGGGGGGGTGAAGTATCTGTTTATTGCAGTCAAGACGACCGCCCTTGGGCAGGTTTGTCAAGAGCTCGCTCCATTGCGCGAATCCATCAAGCAACAAGGTTGTGGCGAGGTCAAGCTGATCTCCTATCAGAACGGGATTGATCCCGGGCGATCCATCATGAAGCTGCTCGATACCAAGCATGTGATGCGGATGGTGCTGCGCTATGGGGCGGTGATCCGCGATGCGATGGGCACCGTCGAGATCATCATGCACGACCCGCCTCATTTTATTGGGTGTTTGGATGATTCGCTCAAGGTGGATTGCGCGTATCTCGCGGGATGCTTTACCGATGTGGGATTTGGGACGCAGTATACCGATGCCATCGAGCATGCGGTCTGGAGCAAGGCGATTATCAATGCAGCGATCAATCCGGTGTGCGCTCTGGTCAACGCCGATATCGGATCGGTGTTCGAGTCGCCCTCGCGTGAGCTGGTGATCCGGATGCTCGACGAGGGGGTGGCGGTTGCCCGGGCAGAGGGGATCGAGCTCGGCGAGGGGTTCCGCGAGCGGGCCTTGGAGCTGGCGTCGAAATCGACGCATCACCTGCCTTCGATGGTCGATGATATTCAGAAGGGGCGTCCGTCCGAGGTCGGACAGCTCAATCGGCAGATCGTGGATCGCGCCAGGGCCCTTGAGGTCAGTGCGCCCACGCACGAGACGATTGATGCGCTGATCGAGACTTTCGATTGGCAGGTTTATCATCAGAAACGGTGAATAAAAGTCTGGTTCGTGCGGTATGTATCTGTATGAAACTCGTCAACTCGGGAACCTATCGGGGCGGTTTGGGTATACCGTCGTATCCAATGAATGCTGCTTCTGACGATCCTGTTTATTTTGCTGCTGAATCAGATGACGCGTCGGCTTTTCCGATGGTGGTGCTCGCCAGTGCCTCGCCCCGTCGGCGCTCGATGCTCGCAGAGGCGGGGGTCAAGCATCGGGTCCACCCGGCAGCGGTCGATGATGGGGAGTTGGTACCTGGTGATTCGACCTGCCCGCAAGAATGGGTTGCAGCATTGGCGTATCTCAAAGCAGTATCGAGTGCACGGACCATCGACGATTTCGCCTTTGGAAGCAAGATCGTGGTGCTCGGAGCCGACACGGTGTGCGTGCAAGATGGACAGATCATCGGCCAACCCCGCGATCGGGCCCATGCACGCGAAATCATCGAGCAGATGAGCAACGACACCCACGAAGTGCTCACTGGGGTGGCAATTCTCGACCCGGCAGGTAGTCGGCGAGAGCTCTTTGTCGATCGGTCGGTTGTGACCGTTGGGGCGATCCCGGATCATGAAATCGAAGCGTACCTCGATTCCGAGCACTGGCGGGGCAAAGCGGGGGCGTACAACATCACCGAGCGATTGGCAGCCGGTTGGCCGATCACTTTTACAGGCGATGAGACTTCGATTGTGGGGTTGCCCATGACCCGAACCCTTGATCGGGTGGCACGGTTCTTTGTGGATTGAATATGGTTGGAAGAAGTCTCTTGAACGAGCCGCGACCGTGAGGGAGCGGTCTTCTGATTCTCGAATCAACCAAGACCGCTCCCTCACGGTCGCGGCTCGTTGTGGCGATTTGATATCGAGTGTGCTATGCCGCCTGGGTCTGTTGGCGAAGTTGTGAGAGCACGCGCCAGGCGTTTCGGCTCGGAACGAGGAGTTCTTCGGGGACGAATCGTTCGTCATTGAGGAGTTGCACCTTATCGAGTGTGATGAAGGTGGCGAACTTGGCGTCGGCTTTGGCATCCCAGAAGGCGTCGTCGCCGAGCACGCGATCGTTGTAGATTTCCTTGAGCCGGTCGATGTCCTCGTGGTCGAGTCCTTCGTATTGATCGACGCGGTGGACGATCGCTCTGGCTGCGACGGGCTTGGAGGTGGGTTTGATATAGACGATGTCGCCGGGTTCGACCTTGTTGTAGGGTGCGCGTCGATCGACACCGAGCCGGGCCTCGACGAGCTTTTGGCCACAGAGGATCGGGCCGACATATTGTGGGTGGACGATCATCAGGTGGGTTTCGCGGGCAGACTCGGGCATGTGCCTTCTATCGGACGATCGCAGGCAAAGCTTTGGTCCTCATCGAAAAGGCCGTCGAAACCTCGATTATGAGTGTTTCAGTTTCTCGATGGTGTTGGTGGTCGAGAGCCCGTCGATGAGATCGAGGATGACGATCTCGCCGCCGTTTTCGAGCACAAGTTCATGTCCGACAACGGTTTCCACGCAATAGTCGCCGCCTTTGACCAGCACATCGGGTTTGATCGCCTCGATGAGCTTGATCGGGGTGTCCTCGTTGAAGAGCACCACCGAATCGACGCATCCCAAGGCATTGAGCACATGGGCGCGGTGGTTCTGGTTGTTGACGGGTCGCCCTTCGCCTTTGAGGGCGTGGACGGAGTGGTCGTCGTTGATGCCCAGGATGAGCATGTCGCCGAGCTGGGCGCATCGCTGGAGCAATGACACATGCCCTGCGTGGAGGACATCGAAGCATCCATTGGTGAAGACGATTTTCTTGCCTGCCTTGCGGGCGGCTTTGACTTGAACCATGATCTCGTCGAGTGTGCGGGGTTTGCCGAGCTTGGCGGTGTGGGTGGTGAGCAGGTCGTCGTGAATCTTCTCGACGGGGATGGGCGCGACGCCGAAGATTTCGACTTCCAGTCCGGCAGCCGCGTTGGCAAACCGGACCGCATTGGTCCAGTCGAGTCCATTGGCACGGGCTGCTGCCAGGGCTGCGAGCATCATGTCGCCTGCGCCGGTGACATCGTACACCTCTCTTGCAACCGTCGGCACATGCACGGTCTCTGGGGTGTCGGCTTGGACGAAGACCGCGCCTTGTTTGTCGAGGGTGAGGACGACGGTCTCGAAGCTGTTGGCGTCGAGGAGTGTGCGGGCGAGGTGCTCGCGGTGGGATTCGGGCGAATCTTCGCCCGCTTTGATCCCGGTGGCGAGCTCTGCTTCGGTGCGGTTGGGGGTGATGGCACTGGCGCCATGGTATTTGGAGTAGTCTTTGATCGGTGCGGGATCGACAAAGACGGGGATGCCGGCAGCTTTGGCGCGGGTGATGATCTCTTGGCAGAGTCGCTGGGTGCAGACGCCTTTGTTGTAGTCTTCGATACAGACGATGTCGGCCGATCGGAGCGCTTGGTTGAACGCAGCGATGACGAGGTCTTCGATGGCTTCGTCGATGGGGTCATCCGATTCAAAGTCCACTCGGAACATTTTTTGAGCATGTCGCCCTTGGGCGAGCCCGATGAGGTTTCGTTTGACGGTGGTGGGGCGTGACTCGTCGATGATGATTCCCGAGCAATCGACGCGCTGGGCATTGAGTGCATCGGTGAGGAGGGCAGCTTCGGGATCATTGCCGACGACTCCCAATGCGGTGACTTTGCTGCCGAGGGCGATCAGGTCGAGCGCCAGGTTGGCAGCTCCGCCTGGGTTGTTCTCTTGCTTGGTGACTTTGAGGACAGGGACAGGCGCATCGGGCGAGAGGCGGGTGGCTTGGCCTGAGAGGAGTTGATCGAGCATGAAGTCGCCGACAACGATCGCGCTAAATGGTTTCCAGTCGGCGAGTGTAGCGAGCAGTGTTTCCATAGAGTCTCCGGGGAAGGGTAGACCCATTTTGTGTTTGAGGCATAAAAAACCCGCCGATCGGCGGGGTGAGTTCTTTGGTGTTTGATGAGAATCGAGTGCGGGCGATTCTCATCAGTAGGCAATGCTGCCAAGTTGGCTTTAGCTGTCTTTGGCACAGCATGGCATGGTGCAGTCAGGGCCACAATCCATTGCCTTTTTGTCGCCCATTTTGCCGCAATCCTTCTTGCCGCCCATCTTGTCGCAATCCATCCCCTTCTTGCCGCCCATTTTGCCACAATCCATTTTCTTCTTAGCCTCAGTTGGGCAGGCTTTGGCTTGATCGCCTTTTTCCATATTACATTCCTTCATGCCTTCCATACTGCCATTATCCGAGCGGGTTTGAGTGGACGAGCAGCCGACCATGAGGGCGGAGACGGCGATGACGCTGAAAAGTGCAATCTTGTTCATTTGGATCAACTCCATGTATTCTTCTTCGGGGTTTGAAACGGATGCCCAAGAGCTTGGGCATGGACAGGTACTATTTCAGATTCCGGATCAAAAGGCAAGTATATTCTGAGAAGTTGGATACCGATTTTTTAGAGTAAATCCGGACGCCGATCTTGGGTTCTTTTGAGGCGTTGTTCGAGCCGCCACTTGGCGACCGCGTCGTGATCGCCACTGATGAGCACCTCGGGAATCTCCATCCCCTCCCAAACCCGAGGCCTGGTATAGTGCGGACAATCGAGGAGTTTGGCATTCTGGGGGAGATCAAGGGATTGGAGAATCTTGGGATTGATCTCCGAGCCGTCAGGATTGGTGGTCTGGGGGATCGAGAATGAGTCCTCGATTGCGGAGTCTTCGTGTCCCAATGCGCCGGGTTGGATACGGGCGATGGCGTCGATCAGGACCATCGCGGCGAGCTCGCCGCCTGAGAGGATGTAGTCGCCGATGGAGATTTCTAAAGGGGCAAGGCGTTCGATCACCCGCTCGTCGATGCCCTCATAATGCCCGGCGATCATCAGTAATCGAGGCTTCTCGGCGAGTTCGCAGACGAGTTGCTGCGTGAGCGGCACGCCCTGAGGCGTCAACAAAATCCGAGTTGGCTGAACCGGATTCATCGCCTCGACCGCTTGCACCGCATCCCAGACAGGCTGGCAGGACATGACCATGCCCGGGCCGCCTCCGAATGGGCGATCGTCGGTTTTGGTGTGTTTATTGGTGGTGTAGGCCCGGATGTCGGTCGCGTGGATCGAGATCAACCCAGCGTCTTGGACGCGTTTGGGGATCGAGACACCGAGGGCAGCGGGGGATTCGGAGGCGAACATCTCGGGGAATGTGGTCAATATGTCGATCCGCATGAGGGATGATAGTCGGAAATGGGCAAAGAAATCGCTGCAAACGGCGTTCTGCGAGTGGATTGTGAGCGGTTGGGGGTGAATCATAGTGACCCGGCGAATACAGACAGGGCCAAGCGTTGGACCAGTCGTGGGATAAGCCGATGCGGTGCTTGAAGCAGCGTCATCGGTGCGCCGGGTTCACCCAACCCCTTGTGCTTTGGTACGAGCGGGCTTTGAAAGTAGGAGAATCTTATGGTTCGTATCCGCATGCAGCGTCTTGGCCGCACTCACCGCCCGTTTTACCGGATCAATGCGATCGATCAGCGCACCCGTCGAAATGGTCGTGTGCTCGAAGCACTCGGTCACTATGACCCGATGTGCAAGGACGAGGACAAGCAGATTGTGCTCAAGGTTGAAGAGATCAAGGCGTGGCTTGCCAAGGGTGCCCAGCCTTCGGACACCGTCCGTGACATGCTCGGGCGTGCTGATATTCTCGAAGGTGAGATGAAGGCCCAGTGGGAGGCCGATCGGGCCCATCAGCTCGAGGTGGGCAAGTGCAAGGGCGCGATGAAGACCATCGAGTCTGCGATTGCAGAGATTGAAAAAATGGCTGAAGATTCCGAAGCGGATCTGACCCCATTCTCGAACACCGCCAAGAAAATGCTCAATATGGTCAAGAAAACCATCGGCAGCGCCCAGGTCGCCAAGGCAGAAGACTTCGCCGCCCAGGCGAGCAAGGCGCTCGAAGAGGCGACCAAGGCCAATGCCTCGGCCAAGCCTGAGCCCGAGCCTGCAGCTGAAGAAGAAGCGGCTGCCGAGTAATCCCGTTGATGAAATCAGATATGCAGAACGCCTGCTTCGGTGGGCGTTTTTTTATTTGAGCCTGCTACTTGCGTCTGTTCATCGCCAGTCGATCACGATCTTGCCGAACTGTTCGCCCGCTTCGAGTCGTTGGTAGGCCTTGACGCATTCTTCGGGCTTGAAGACCTGATCGATCACGGGCTTGAGCGAGCCGGTGTTGAAGAGCGCGACGACTTCTTTGAACTCATCGTTGGTGCCCATGGTGGAGCCCAGGATGCGGAGCTGGTTCCAGAAGATGCGGGCGAGATCGGTGGTGGCGTTTGGGCCTGTGGTGCAGCCGGGGGTGACATAGGCGCCGCCTCGGGCGAGGGATTTGATGCAGTTGAGGTGAGCGGCTTTGCCGACCGAATCGACCGCCATATCGACGCCTCGCTTGTTAGTCCACGATCGGACATCACGCGACCAGTCTTGCCCTTCGTCGAGGATCGTGTGATCGGCACCGAGTTCGATGGCTTTGTCGAGTTTCCACTGGTGGCGTGAGGTGACGGCGACGGTGCAGCCGAGGTGCTTGGCAATCGCTAGGGCACCTGTTGCGACGCCGCCACCGATGCCGGTGATGAGGACGGATTGGCCCGGGCGCAGATCGCCTTTGGTGAGCATCATCGAATAGGCGGTCAGGGCGCAGAGCCCAAAGGCGGCAGCTTCGATCGGATCGGCATCGTCGGCGATGGTGGCGAGGTTGTCCACCGGACAGGCAAAGAGCTCGGCGTGGGCGCCGAAGTGGTGCTCGCCGATGAGTTCGTAGTTGGGGCACATGGTCGAAGCGGGTGGATCGTTGGGGGTGACTCGATCGGGGACGACGATGGCCGCGTTGTAGATGACGCGTTTGCCGATCCATGCTTCGTCGACCTCTTTGCCGACGGCGATGACCTCGCCGCACCCGTCGCACCCTGAGACGCGGGGGTAGTCGAGATCGAGTCCGGGGACGCCTCTTCCGACCCAGAGGTCCATATGGTTGAATGCCGAGGCGTGTGTGCGGATGATGGCTTCGCCGGGGCGGGTGCTCAGTGGGTCGATCCAGTCGGATTGAAGGACGATGTTTGGTGCGACGGGGTTGGCTTGTTTGGTGACGACGATTGCTTTCATGGGGGGAGTGTAGGGCGGGTATTTTGGTCTTGAAGGTGATTTTGAAGGCGGGAAAATCCTCGACATTTGGGGTTGGCGGGTCTATCGTTGCCGTCCCAGCGCGGGTATCCGTGCGGAGATCAAGGATTTACGACCATGGGCAACCAGAATATCATCGAATCAATCAATGCCGACGCACTCAAGACGGATATTCCCCGCTTTGATATTGGCGATACGGTCAATGTGCATCTTCGGATCGTCGAAGGCGAGAAGGAGCGCATCCAGGTCTATCAGGGCACGGTGATTCTTCGCAAGGGTCGTGGCATTGACGAGAATGTGACTGTGCGTCGTATGGTTGGTGAGATCGGGGTCGAGAAGACCTGGCCGATCCATTCGCCTTTGATCGCCAAGTTCGAGGTTGTCCGTCGTGGCGATGCCCGGCGTGCGAAGTTGTACTTCTTGCGTGATCGGGTTGGTAAGTCCCGTCGTCTTCGTGATCGCCGACGCGGCATGAAGCATGTCGAGGGACTTGATACCGTGCATCGCTAAGTGCGCCAAGATTGAGTGAATACACGCAGGCCTCCGTTTGGAGGCTTGTTTTTTGGAAAGATTTTTTGAAAGAAGAAACGAGCCGCGACCGTGAGGGAGTGGTCTTGGTGAACCAGTAGAGTTCAAGAGAAGACCGCTCCCTCACGGTCGCGGCTCGTTGGGATGCTAGATGAGTTAGACGAGTTGGATGAGTTAGATGAGTTTGATGTCGTTGAGGACGGGGAAGGTAGTGCGCCAGTCGATCACACATTGTGGGTCGATCTCGATACTGAGCACAGCTTCTTCGTTGCCGAGCTCGGCGAGGATTTCGCCTTGGGGGCCGACCACCATCGAGTTGCCGGGGTAGGTCAGGTGTGGATCGTCGCCGGTGCGGTTGGCTGCGATGACGAAGGCCTGGTTTTCGATGGCCCGTGCGATGCACAGGGCCCGCCAATGGGCGATGCGGGCAACGGGCCAGTTGGCCCCGAGGACGAATGCTTGGGCGCCTTGGTGGATGCTGTGGCGGAAGAGTTCGGGGAAGCGCAGGTCGTAGCAGATGGCGGGGCAGATGCTCAGGGTTTGCTCGCTGATCCATTGGTAGAGTTTGATCTCGTTGCCTGCTGCATATGACTCGGTTTCGCGGCCGAAGGAAAACGGATGGAGCTTGGCATACTCACAGATCGGCGACGCCTGGTTGGGGGCGGTGATGGTGGCGACATTGTGGAGTTTGCCGGTATCTGGATCGGGGAGCGCTCGTGAGCCATGGATTGTGCAGCGGGTGTCATCGGCGAGTTGTTGGAGGAATGCGCGGGTGGTGCCGGGGGCATCGGTTGCGATCTGGGCATTGAGTGTGAACCCGACATCGAAGAGCTCGGGGAGGACGATGAGATCGGCGGGGTTGATCGGCGCGGACTCGATGAGTTCCAATACGCGGGCATGGTTGGCAGCTTTGTCTTCCCAGGCGATGTCGAGTTGGATGATGTGGGTGTGCATAGAGATACATTCTAGAGCGTATTGGGGTTTGGTTGTGTCGATTGGGCGTGGTTTTTCCCGTTGTTCAAGACTCTGGAGGCTTTGATTCGATGAAGGGTGTGTAGCAAGTTGACAGGGCTCGTCCGAGTCGGTATGGTTGCTGCTGAGGAAGTCTTTTTTATGAACTTGATTCTGAAACAACTCAAAGCCAAACGGAGCAAAGGCATCAATCATGCCCGGGCGATCGTGTTGACTTTGAGGACTCAGGTGTAAGAGCTGATTCCAAAGAGCGTCGAAGATCAAAGCCTCGGGTATGAACCTGAGGCTTTTTTTCATAGATGCTTTTTCATAAGTACCCTTCAGTGGGGTTTGGGGCCGATGGTTGCACGGGACGAATGTTCGTCCCGTGTGCCATCGGCGTTTTGGATCAGATTGAGCAGCAGACGCTGGGCATCAAAGGGATGCGCGGGGATTTTGAGTGCGCCGATGTTTGATTCGCGCGGGTCGCTGCGCTGTTCGCGGGCTTTGTCGAATGCCCACGCTTGATAGAGCAGCTTGGGTCCAGATTGAGCGCCCGGGCTTGTGGGGTGGTTGGATTGGATGAGGTCGAGCTCGATGTCGTGGATCAAGACCCAGGTGCCGGGTTTGAGGATCGGGAGGATGGTCAGCAGGTCGATTGCGACAGCTGGGTGGCGGTGGTCGGCGTCGATCAGGGCGAGATCGACCGATTTGGGGGGCAGGTGCGCGACGGCATCGCGGGCATTTCTGGGGGTGTGGATGGTGATCGAATCGGTCAGCTCGGGCGCGAGCTCGTCGGCTGCGCTGCCGACTTTTCGGGTGGCATCGAAGTAGCAGTATTCTAAAACATCGAAGGCGTGGATGTGGGTTGGTGTATCGGAGAACAGGTGCGCGCCTTGGGCAAGGGCAGCGGTGGAGACGCCTGAAGCGGTTCCGATTTCGAGGATGCTCAGCTCATCGGTGGCGTGCTTGGCGCTGGCTTCGATGAAATCCCAGAGGAAGCAGGCGTCGCGGGTGTTGATGTGTCCCTGGGCCCAGGTTGGGAAGCGGAGGACATCGGCGATGGTGTCAGCCCAGGGGCGCGTTGCTTTGAGCCCGAGCCGGGTTCGATGGCAGGGGCTCGGGGCAATTGCGCTCGTGTCGAGGGGGGCGAATGTAGAGGCTGATCGGGCAGCGGGTGGCAAGGTGCGGGCGATCTGGTCGTGCGAGGGCTGGGGGATGTGGGGATCGGTGTAGATGCGCCAGATCGGGAGGTTCAAAGCTTTGGCGATGGGCTTGGTTTTTTCGACCAGCTGATCTTCGTAGGCATCGGAGGACGGGAGGATCACACACTCGGAGGAGGCGTATCGGGCGAGCTGATCGGGTTGGTCGGGTGCGATGATCGGGATTGGGCCCGGGTGATTGGCTGGGGGGTGATCGTCGATGATGCACAGGATGTCGATCGACGAGCTTGGCCAGCCTGATTCGATGAGATCGGCGGTGTGCTGACCGTTGCCGATGAGGATGACGGCGTGGATTGCTTGGTCGATGAGTTTGGACTCGATCTGTGCCCAGCGGTGGCCCTTGATCGCATCGGTCTTCCAGGTCTTGGCGATGGCGAGCGCGTCGGGGATGCGTTGGTAGGCCAGGTGGAGATTGCGGAGTGTCTGGGCCCGTTCGATCACCGTGTCGGGCGCGTTGATCGATTGGAGGTAGGCTGGGAGCTTCATGATCCACAAAGCCCAGTCTCTTTGGGCTTGGCTCGTGGGCCCGGCAGCGGTGACGAGCCACCGGTCGAAGTGCTCTGTCTGCTCGATTGCGTGTTCTGGTATTTTTACGAATGCTTCGAGATCGTGCGATGGGTCTGTCGGCGTAGCAGCATGGGTGGGCATGGGGTTGATGGTAGCAAAGATATCATTGCTGGGTGTGGTGTGTATCATCTCAGACGCATGGAGCACGCATTGTCTATCCCGAGGATTCAACTTCTGTCTGTGATCGTGCCCACGCGTGGGCGATCGGGGAAGCTTGCGAACTTGCTGGGGGCGCTCGAGGAGCAGTTTACAACGACCAGGACACCTTTCGAGGTGCTTGTGGTGATCGACGGCGAGGGCGATGCGCCCGAGGGCACCTCTCCGTTTTCGGTTGAAATCATCCGGACGGCGCATATCGGTGCTGGGGCTGCGCGGAATCTGGGCATCGAGCACGCCAGAGGCGATGCGGTTTTATTTCTCAATGATGATGTGGTTCCAAGCGAGGGGTTTATTGATGCCCATGTCGAGGCGCTCAATACGGGGAACCGGGCGGTGCTCGGAGATTCGGCGTGGATTGAGCCCGAGTCGGCCATTGCGTTTGACCAGTTCATTGCGCATTCGCCTGCGATATTTGATCGGCGGGGGTTGGTCGATGGACAGCGGTATGGGTTTGGGCATGGATGGACGCTCAATCTCTCGCTCAGGCGTGAGGTGATCGACGGGCTTGGGCAGGCGTTCGATCCGGGGCTTCGCCCGATCTACTTTGAGGATATTGAGTTTGTGTACCGGTGCTTTGGGGCGGATTCGGAGGTTGTTTTCTGTGCCGATGCTCGGGCGGTGCATGACCATCGGGTGTCCGTTCGGGAATACTTTGCCCGTGAGGTGCTTTTGGGGATGATGTCGGTGGTGTTTTATGAAACGAACCCGGCGTGCTATGGCGAGCTCTTTGAGCTTGATCCCCATGCGCACGCGAGGGTTGCTCGCGAGATGCTCGGGCTCGATGTGCGGGATCATCGCCGGGTTCTGGATCGGTTTGTTGCGCTCGCAGCTGAGCCTGCGCGATCGGATGATCCGGCTGGACAGGCGATGGTGCTTTATGATCTGCATCTGCCGATCAAACGCCGGGCGTTTCGGGTGGGGCTCTGTGCGATGTGTGCGCAGGCGATTGCGTGGGATCAGCGGATTTCATATGCGGGTCAGCTGCTCGATCTCGATCCGGTTCTGGGTGCTTTGCCCGGCGGCGCGTGATCTGGGTTGATACTGGATATCATGCTCTGGTATCTTTCGCCTGTTTGTTTTTTGGCTTTGGAGGTGTGTATGTCATTTGATCCGATTCGATCGCTCTCGAAGGTCCGCCATGAGTTTGGTGAGCATGGCGGGGTGAATATGTCCATCGAGACCTCGACGACCTTTACGGTGTTGGCTGCTGAGACCATGCCTGAGATTTTCATGGGTGAAAAAGGACCCGATCAGGGCGGGTGTTTTCTTTATGGGCGACACTTCAACCCAACGGTGTATGTGCTGGGTCGATACCTCGCAGCGATCGAAGGCACCGAGTCGGGCTATGCGACGAGCTCGGGGATCAGCGCCATCGCGTGTTCGGTCATGCAGCTGTGCTCGCCGGGCGATGAGATCGTCGCATCCAACGCGATCTATGGCGGCACCTTCGCGCTCTTCAAAGAGTTCTTCCCGATCAAGGCTGGCATCACGGTCAGGTTTGTCGATATCTCGAATCTTGATGAGGTCAAGGCGGCGATCACCGACAAGACCAGGGCGATCTATACCGAGTCGATCTCGAATCCAACGATGGTGGTCGCTGATATCCCCAAGCTGGCGACGATCGCCCACGACGCGGGGGCCAAGCTGATCGTCGATAATACTTTTAGCCCGATGCTCCTCTCGCCTGCCCAGCTCGGGGCGGACATCGTGGTGCACTCGATGACCAAGTTCATGGGGGGCGGGTCGGACATCATTGCGGGTGCGGTGTGCGCGTCCAAGGAGTTCATCATGGAGCTGATGGACTTGCATACCGGGGCGGTGATGCTGCTTGGGCCGACGATGGATCCGCGTGTGGCGTTTGATCTCTCGCTTCGGCTGCCTCACCTTGGATTGCGGATGCAGGAGCATTCGCGCCGGGCGCAGTTCTTTGCGGAAAAACTCGAATCGCTCGGGCTCGATGTGCTCTATCCTGGGCTTGCATCGCATCGGCACCACGCATTGCTCAGTTCGCTGACGAACAAGGGCTTTGGGTATGGCGGGTTGTTTGCGCTTGATCTGGGGACGACTGATCGGGCCTTTGCGTTCATGAACGATCTTCAGCGCAACGAAGGGTTCGGTATGTTGGCGGTGAGTCTGGGGTATTTCGATACGCTGATGTCCTGCTCGGCGAGCTCGACAAGTTCGGAGCTGAGCGAGGAGGAGCTCCAAGAGGCCGGGATCGCGCCGGGGTTGGTGCGGGTGAGCCTGGGGTATACCGGCACACTCGAAGACCGATGGGATCAGTTCGAGCGGGCGCTCAAGCGGGTAAAGCTGATCTGAGTTGATTTGGGCTGATCTGAGTTGGCTGGGTTATGGGCAGCCCGACGCAAAGGCTTCGAGGAAGGCGCTGACATCGAAGAAGTTCCATCGGCTGTTGTTGTCGAAGTCGGCGATGGGGTCGTTGGCGTTGAATGCCTTGAGGAATGCGGAGACATCAAAGAAGTTGAGTGTGCCATCGCCGGTGAGGTCTGCCGGGCATGGACAGGTGTCGAGGAACTCGTTTCCACCCATATCTTGCCATTGTGAGGGGTTGATATGGTCTGGCGTGTTGCTGCAGAAGCGTGTGTTCGAGATGCTCGGCGCGTTGGCTCCGCCGCCATCGACGATAAAGAGGGCTCCGCCGGGTGCCGAGGCGGTGTTTTGCTCAAATACGCAGTCGATGAAAGATGCGTTGCTTGTCCATGATGAGAAAGCGCCGCCTCGTCCATCTGATCGGGCGGTGTTTTCAATGAATCGGCTGCGTTCGAATATGGGCGTACCGCTCCATGTGCTCACCGCACCGCCCCAGGATGCAATGTTTGTTTGGAAGGTGCAATCAATGAAGTGTGGCGAGGCATCTGTGACGCGTAGCGCGCCCCCGGCGTAGTCTGCGGTGTTGTTGGTGAAAATACAGTTTCGGATGGTGGGGGATGCATATTCAATGAGCATGCCTGCGCCTGAGTATGCGGTGCCGCCGGTGATTGTGAAACCATCGAGAACAGTCTGAGGCGTTTCGCCGCTGCGGATTGTGATGACGCGTCCATTGCCACGGGCATCAAGAATGGTCGTTGCTGGACCGTCGGAGCTTCGGATGGTGATGGCTTTGCCCAGTGTATCGAAGGGGCCGATCCAGGTTCCTGGGGCAACAACGATTTCGTGTATTCCTGATTCGGCCATGGCGATCGCGAGCGGAAGCGATGGGAGGTCTTCGGGGACACGCACGATAACGGGGAGGGCATCGCAGGCATCAATGATGCCGTTGTTGTTGAGGTCGAGTTGGCATTCGTCGGGGACGCCGTTGTTGTCGCAGTCTTGCGCCATGCCCGAGAGGATTTCGGTCTGGTCGTCGATTCCATTGGCGTTGCAGTCGCCGCTGCATCGGAAGTCTGCGACCATCGGCACGGTTTGCATAAAGGCAAGCCAGTTGTCTGCAGCGTCATCGGTGCCAACGGGCACGCCTGTCGGAACGCCTTCGTATTCAACACGGGGATTTGAAAAATGAGGAAGCGCGTTGCCACCCATAGTGGTGCCAGCGGTCGAGCCGTCGTCAAATGTGAGGACATGTCCTGCGGAATACGAAAAGAAGCCGCCGGGGTCGGCTGCCCAGTGCTTTGATCCGAGGTTGTGTCCAAGCTCATGGCGAAACGCCGGGGCGGTGAGGCAGCCCGCGGAGACCTTCTGGAAACCAAAGGCCTCGTTATTGGGCGCTACATAGGCCAGCCCGCAATATCCATCGACGGTGATGAGCACCACGATGTCCGCTGCGAGTGAATCGCGTATGGCGTGGATTTCGTCCATGATGCCATCACCTTGCCCTTGGATCAGTGCGAGGTGGTCGCCGCTCTCGTCGTAGTCGGTTGCGACAAGCCCAACCATGCGAGCTGCAAATGGGAGCTGGGTATTGGCCAATGCGGTGTTTACTTCTTCGATGTTGAGTTCGCACAGCACGCGGATCCACTCTTCCTCTCCAACATAGGCCAAGGCGTCGGGGGTATACACCCACAGGACATCGATGACGGATCGGTCGCCGCAGTCTGGGAGCATGCCTTGGGTGGATGGGGAGCTTTGGGCAGGGGGGACAAGAGTTGTGCAGTTGTCCCCATTTTTTTCGAGGCGGATATCGTCAGGGTTGCCCGGTTCTCCAGCAGCTGCGAGTGAAATCGCCAGCATCAATCCCAATCCTGCACCAACTGCGTGTAGCATGTTTTTCTCCATTGGGCGCTTCCGATTCAATGGAAGTCTCGTATCTGAGCATATCTGGGATGGGGTTTGGGCACAAGGATTCTCTGCTCATTGGGTGAAAATGAGGCGGGGAGTCTGCTTTGCCCTCGAGCAATATGGGATTGGAGGAGAGAATGGGCCTGGTGGGACTCGAACCCACATGGGTTTTACCCCGGCGGATTTTAAGTCCGCTGCGTCTGCCAATTCCGCCACAGGCCCGTGGTGGGGTGATCTGGACCGATTCTATCCTGATTTGCGATCAAGATGGCACGCCATGCGAACAAATGGCACGCCGACCGGGTATGTCGGGGTGGTGGATTGGCGGGCAATCTTCACTTTATCGGCTCTGGGCTCAAGATCAGATTTGCTATTCCCGATCAGCAGGCAAGAATCAGGCAGGTCGGTTTACTTCTGTAGAGTGAGCGCCTTCAATCTGGCGAAACAGCTTTCGCAAGGGGAGAAAACACCATGGTCACGGGTGATCCACATGGAGAAGCGGTTGCTGCATCATCGAGATGGCAGTCGCTGAGTGCGGGCATTGATTCTTCGCACCGGAAGATCGATGAGATTTACGGGTGCGATGTGTTTGATCTGCGCAAGATGCGCGATCGGTTGCCTAAGAACACCTTCGGGGCGGTGGTCGAAACCATCGAGAACAACTCGAAGCTTTCGACGGACGATGCCGAGGTGATTGCGACGGCGATGAAGGACTGGGCGATCGAACGCGGGGCGACGCACTACACGCACTGGTTCCAGCCGATGACCGGGCTGACTGCGGAGAAGCATGATTCACTCGTGACGCCCGATGGCAACGGTGGGGTGGTGTATCGGCTCTCGGGCTCGAATCTTATTCAAGGCGAACCCGACGCATCGAGCTTTCCATCGGGTGGATTGCGGGCGACATTTGAAGCCCGGGGGTATACCGCGTGGGACGCGACTTCGCCGGCCTTTATTGTTCGGGGGAACAACTACGCGACGCTGTGTATCCCGACCGCGTTTGTGAGCTGGAATGGTGAGGCGCTCGACAAGAAGACGCCTTTGCTTCGCTCGATTGATGCGCTCGATAAACAGGCGATGCGGATTTTGAAAATCTTTGGGACGGATGAAGGCGTCAAGTCGGTCGGCTCGACGCTGGGCGCTGAGCAGGAATATTTCCTGATTGATCGCAACCTCTACTTCGCGCGTCCGGATTTGGTGAGTTGTGGGCGGACGCTCTTTGGCGCGGTGCCACCCAAGCATCAACAGCTCGACGATCACTACTTTGGTTCGATCCCGCCTCGGGTCAATGGGTTCATGGCCGAGTTCGAGGAAGAGCTCTTTAGACTCGGTGTGCCAGTGCAGACTCGGCACAATGAAGTTGCGCCGGGGCAGTATGAGATCGCGCCGCTGTTTGAATCGACCAATATCGCTTGCGATCACCAGGCGATCTTGATGGATACCTTGAAGAAGGTTGCTGGGCGGTTCGGGTTCGTTGCGTGTCTGCACGAAAAACCATTCGCCGGGGTCAATGGGTCGGGTAAGCACAACAACTGGTCGATCGCGACCGATACGGGTGTGAATCTGCTCGATCCCCAGGATGAGACCCATACCAATACGCAGTTCATGACTTTTTTGTGCAGCGTGATTCGCGCAGTACATATCCATGGCGATCTGCTTCGGGCAACGATCGCCAGCGCATCGAATGACCATCGTCTTGGTGCCAACGAGGCGCCGCCTGCAATTATCTCGATCTTCCTTGGCGATATGCTCACCGATCTGATCGAGCAGATCGAGGAGGGGAAAACCAGCCGAACGATCAAGGGTGGGGAACTCGACCTGGGGTCGCGGACACTCCCTGCGCTCAAACGAGACTCGGGCGATCGTAACCGCACCAGCCCGTTTGCCTTTACGGGCAATAAGTTCGAGTTGCGTGCGGTGGGCTCGACCGCTTCGGTATCTTGGCCCAACACGGTGATCAATACCATTGTGGCTGAGAGTTTGGACTTTATTGCTACGCGTATCGAAGAGGCGATGGGCAAAGCGCCAACCCCGGGCAAACGCGAAGAGGTTGTTCGCAAAGTGCTCAGGGATGTCGTCCGAGAACACAAGGCGATTATCTTCAACGGGGATAACTACGCAGATGAATGGCAAGAGGAGGCCCATCGGCGCGGGTTGCCGAATCTTCGCTCGACAGCCGATGCGTTGCCTGCATTGCAGACGACGAAGGTGAAGTCGGTTTTCCGGAAATACAAGGTGCTTTCCAAGACTGAACTCGGGAGCCGGGTCGAGATCTTTGCCGAGAAATACATCACAGAGATTTCGATCGAAGCCCAACAGATGGCTTCGATGGGGCGGACGATGATTCTGCCCGCAGCGATCAAGCATCAGCGAAACCTGGCCGAGACGGTCGCAGCGACCGAGGGGGCGGGGGTTGATAGCACGGTGCTTCGCACCGAGCTCGAGCTCTTTGTTGAGATGGTGTGTTTGCTCAAGGATCGGATCGAGGATGTCGAGCAGGTGCGCGAGCTTCCTGAGACGGGTTTGATGGGGCAGTGCGAGTATTGCCGAGATCGGATTGTGCCTGCGATGGAGGCATTGCGTGCGATTGGTGACGAGCTCGAGTCGCAGGTCGAGGCAGAGCTTTGGCCGATGCCAGTGTATAGCCAGTTGCTCACCTTGCGATAGCCTGGTTTTGACGGCTCATTTTGCGATGGCTCACTTGGTGACAGGCTGCATTGCGATAAAAGACTCTTCAATCTGATTCATTTTTCCAGGTTTCCCTTAGGTGCCGCAGCGGCATTGACGAATGGTGGTGCACCCATCGGAGTTTTATGGGCACATTTTTGTGCGACCCTATGGGGGGTTTGGGGTAGCGATGAGTTTCGTTCTCGCTATTTTGGTGTGACCACCAAAGTTGGTTGTGCTTTGTGACGATTTTCATGCTGGTTATTCTCTCGTCGATTGAAAGAGTGTGAACCAACATCATCACGGAGCCATCTATGAAACTGTCAAGCAAGGAATTGAAGAAGTTCTCTTTTGGACTTTCGCCGAAGATCATCGCTACAACTTGTGCGATTTTGTTTTCTGTCGTTGCGATTACCTACCTCATTTTCCTGAAGGATTTTCGCCATGATATGAAGAGTGAGTACATTGATCGTGCAGCGGTGTTCACCGCGGTTGCCGATGCCGCCAAGAATGGAGCTTCTGAGAAGTTCCTCAAGGGTGAGGTGAATGTTGAAGACCTTCTTGCAGAAGCGCTCGAGCAGGTTGATGAAGGGGGGCACTACTCGGAGACTCGTTTTTTCCAGTCGATCCCGGTGATCGTCGGGTGGAGCGCTGCTGCCGAGGCTGCCGAGAAGGAGCATATCGAGTTCGCCATTGTTTCTCTTGAAGCACGGAATCCGGACAATGCCCCGAAGAAGGGTGGTTTTCGCGATCAGATGATTCATGATCTCACCGCGGAGTACAAAGCAACCGGCGAGACCACCATCTCGCGTATCAATGAAGAGACCAACACGCTTCACTTTATGCGTGCGATCACTCTCGATGAGTCATGTATGACTTGCCATGGTGACCCGGCGATTTATGACGAGCGTGATGAGCATGGAAACTTTGATGGCAAGGATGCCCTCGGGTTCCGCTATGAGAACTGGCCTGTGGGATACATGCACGGTGCGTATGAGGTGCAGATGCCTCTTGAGGAGCTTGATGCCGATGTTGCCGGATTCTTTACCAAAGGCATGATGTGGACGGCACCGGTCATGGTCTTGGGCATTGCTTTCTTCTTTATCGCCATTCGCAGAATGCTGACCGTGCCGATGGCTCAGGTTGTGGATGTGATGAAGATTGCTGGCGAGGGGGACTTGACTCAACGCATCGAGTTCGAGCGGGCTGACGAAATGGGCACGCTGGCCAACTGGTTCAACTCGTTCCTCGACAACATGACCAATATGGTGACCGAAATCCGAGGCACCTCCCAGGCGGTCGCCTCGGCCTCGACGCAGATTGCAGCCTCGGCTGATGAGATGGCTTCTGGGCTTCAAGAACAAGAAACACAAACCCAGCAGGTCGCTGCTGCGGTCGAAGAGCTGAGCCAATCGGTGACCGAAGTCGCAGCCAAGT
>WFPK01000100.1 GCA_015487555.1 Phycisphaerales bacterium | reverse complement strand
GGATCGGCGGGTGACGATCCCGGGGTTCTATGAAGGGGTTCGCGCGTTGACCGACGAGGAACGCGATGCGTGGAAGCAGCTCGGGGTTGATCCCGTCGCGGCGTTGCGGGGGATCGGGCTCGGGGCTGACGGCGATGTGGGTGAGCAGGGGTTTACTGCGATCGAGCGGGAATGGGCGAGGCCGACGGCGGACATCAACGGGATCATCGGGGGATATACCGGCCCGGGTGCCAAGACGGTGATTGCATCTCAGGCCAGCGCGAAGGTGTCGTTCCGCTTGGTCGATGACCAGGACTCCGCGAAGATCACCAAGGCGTTCTTTGCCTGGCTCGAAGCGCGGACGCCTGCGGGGTGCCGATGGGTGTTTGAGGATCATGGCGGCGGGGCGCCAGCGACTTGTGCGACCGAGTCCGAGCCTTTGCGCGCAGCTGCTTTGGCGATCGAGCAGGCGTGCAAGAAGCCGACTGCGATGATCAAGTCGGGTGGGTCGATCCCGGTGGCGGGGCTGCTCAAGGAGACGCTCGGGCTTGAGACGATCTTTATGGGATTCGGGCTCGAGGATGACCGGGTGCATTCGCCCAACGAGAAGTTTGAGTTGGATTGCTATCGGATGGGCGCTCGATCGCATGTGGCGTTGGTCGAGCAGCTTCAGCGGATCGGTCAGGCGACGGGTGCGAGGGGATGATCTGGTCAGGCTGCGACGAGCTCGGGTGTTTGGGCGGGATCGGGCAAAGATTGCGCTTGGGGTGCGTTGGATTCGGGGTCGGGCTCTGAGACGATCTCGGCAGCTTCGATGGCTTCACCATCATCCTTGTCATCCTTGTCATCGTCGAGAATCTCGATTTCGCCTTCCTCGGAGATTCGCCCCGAGATTTTGGCAAGGTACATCGCGTGCTCGTAGTGGAGCTCTTTGACGCGGTTACGCAGATCGTGGAGCTGGGTTTCATGGCGGATGGCATTGGCGAAAACGCTGAGCATGGCCAAGGTGGTTACGCCCCCGGCCAACAGAAAAACAATCAACATGCTGGGCGTTATGGTGCTCATGGGGTGATTGATCGGCTACTGATAGAAGAATCTTTGGACATATGCATCAGAACGGGGTATTGACAGTAGAATGAGGTGCAGATTCTGCCCGTCGATTGCGATGAGCGTGGAGACCAGATCAGAGGAGGCGTGGAGTATCGTGCCAGACCAGTACCGAACGATTTTCGCGCCGATATCGAGCGTTGCCTTGTTGGCCTTACTGACCTTGGGGCTGATGGTTTCGTCGGGCTTTGCGCAAGAGGGTGGAGATGCCCAAGGCGAGGTGCAGCTGACGGTTGTGAGTTTTGGAGTCGGTGGACTTGCCCGCGAGGGTGAGTGGGCCGGGATTCAGGTGCAGATGCTCGATATGGGCTCGTCTGGGCGTGATATTGTGCTCCGGATGACGATCCGGGATGAGGATGGTGATGACACGCAATACGATCGGGTCGTGACGGCCAACCCTGGGTCGCTTCAGAGCTTCTGGCTGTATTGCTGGATTCCGTATCGGGGGGCGAATCTTGAGTATGAGCTCAAGGCGTATGAAGCGATTGATACGGGCAACGCGGATGTGGGCGAGTTCGGGTTCCGGGTCGGTCGGCTGGTTGGTCGGCAGCCAATTTACAACCCACAGATTCAGGCGTCAACCGTTGGACTTGCTGGGATCATCGGGGCGCACCAGCTGAGCATTGACCAATACGGGTACACGATGGGCGGTCGGCTTGCGATGCTCTTCGGGCACGAGCTCTTGCGGACATCACCTGGGCTTGGGATCGAGAACCTGCCTGATCGTTGGCAGGGGCTTGTGGGGATGGATACGCTGGTGTGGTCGGGCGCGGGGACAGCGGGGACTTCGCCGGGTCGGCTTTCGCCTGAGAAGGCGCGTGCGATCCGGACCTGGGTCGAACGCGGCGGGCATCTGGTGATCGTGCTTCCGAGTTCGGGTGATCCGTGGTATATGGGTTCGCACCCTTTGCAGACGATTCTGCCTGTGATCTCGCCTCCCAATCGCAAGGGTGGGGTTGATCTCAATGACTATCGCGCGCTGCTGACCGAGTCGGACAAGGCGGTGCTCCCTGAGAATGTGGTGGTGTATACCTTTGATCCGATCCCGGATCAGCCGGCGTCTTTGGCGATGCCTGTGCTTGATAATCCCGATGGGGAGTGCGTGGTGATTCGTCGGCTGGTGGGTTCGGGGATGGTGACGGTGATCGGGTTGCCTTTGAATCATGGTCAGCTTCGGCGTGTTGGTTTGCCCGATCCTGAATCGTTCTGGCACCGGGTGCTGGGGATGCGGGGCGATGTGCTTCGCCCGGATCAGATGACCGATCAGCAGAAGACGGATGTGGGAAATCGGATAGGGTTGATCTTTGATGATGGGATCGCAGGCGAGATCGCCAAGACCGGGCGTGCGGTGCAAGGGGTGTTCTTTGGGGTTGTGGTCTTTGTGCTCTATTGGATCATTGCTGGGCCCGGCGGGTTTGCGTTCCTCAAGGCGCGCAAGATGAAGCAGCACGCGTGGGTGGCGTTTGTCGCAACGACGGGTGTGTTTACCGCGTTGGCATGGATTGGGGCGACCTCGATGCGTCCTAAGTCGTCGAATATCTCGCATCTGAGTCTGCTCGAACAGGTGCACGGACAGGAGACGGCGCGGGTGCGGAGCTGGATGAGCGTGATGCTTCCGAGTTATGGCAGCGCGGTGGTGTCGGTGAGGGAGCCGACGGATGCGGGCGGGTTGAGTATCTTTGAATCGGCCAACCTGCTTGCGCCCTGGACTTCGCCTGAGTCGCTGGGGACTTTTGTCAAGGGGTTCCCGGATAACTCGGGGTACCGTGTGGAGTCGAAGAATCCCAGTGCGATTCGTGTGCCGACGCGGGCGACGGTGAAATCGTTTTATTCGGAATGGGGCGGGGCGGCTCGTTGGGCGATGCCAATGCCGGTGGGCGAGTTGGGGGCGATCGAAGAGGCCAAGCTGACACTCGACGGCACGATTGTTCGTGGCAAGCTCGTGCACGATCTGCCCGGGGCATTGACCGATGTGCAGGTGCTTGTGATTACAGGGCAGATTCCGATTCTGCGTCCGGGGCAGTCGCTCGGGCGTCGATCAATCGCGCGGTCGGCGGTGTTTGCGCCAGACTTTGGAGCCCAGGGGTGGGGTGCTGGGCAGGCGATTGATCTTGAAGAGATCACGCAGATTGATGTGCGCAACAATAACTATTTCGAGAAGGTGGTCAGGTATGGGATCGAGCAGTCTGGGCTTCCGGGCAGCCGACGGAAGCTGGTGGATCGGTTGATCGCGGGTCGGTTTATCTCGCAGCTTGCGCCGCCCAACTATGATGGGGCCCAGAATGATCCGGTGGGCTCGCGCCTGGCGCTTCGTCGGGCGCTCCATGGGTGGGACCTGGGGCGTTGGTTTACCGAGCCGACCCTGATTATCATGGGGGTGCTCGAGGTCAAGAGCGAGGATGCCAATGTGGATGGAATGCCTACGCCGGTGTGGATTGATGGGCGCAAGGTGCCCGCGTCGGGTAAGACGATTGTGACTTGGATTTATCCGTTTGAGCCCAATCCGCCTTCGTTCCTCGGCGGAACGCGGCGTGGGCAAAGTGATGATTGATTGGGAAGTGGGCATTGTATGGCGATGATTGAAACGATTAACCTGACCAAACGCTATGGCGATCTGGTCGCGCTCAATGCGCTCAATCTCAAGATCAATGAGGGCGATTGCTTTGGGTTCATTGGTCCAAACGGTGCGGGCAAGACCACGACGATCAAGGTGCTTGCGACGCTGCTCAAGCCTTCGTCTGGGCAGGCGCAAGTCGCGGGGATGACGATCGGGTATCAGAATCGTCAGATCCGCCCGATGATTGGGTATGTGCCTGACTTTATGGGCGCGTATCAGGACATGGTGGTGCATGAGTATCTCGAGTTCTTCGCAGCGGCGTACAACATCAACGGGCAGCAGCGCAAGAAGGTGGTCGGGGATGTGCTCGAACTGACCGACCTTGCGTACAAGCAGACGGCTGAGGTGAACTCGCTCAGCCGAGGGATGCAGCAACGGCTGAGCATCGCGCGGGTGTTGTTGCATGATCCCAAGGTGCTGCTCATGGACGAGCCGGCGTCGGGGTTAGACCCACGCGCGCGGATCGAGATTCGTGAGTTGCTCAAAGAGCTCAAGAAGATGGGCAAGACGATTCTGATTTCGAGTCATATTTTGCATGAGTTGGCCGAGCTATGTAATACCGTCGGAATTATCGAGAAGGGCGAGCTGTTGTTCAGTGGTACGGTCGATGAGATTCTCAAACGCGCCAAGGTTGGGCATGTGGTGCATATTGGGGTGGCCGAGCGGATCGAGGCGGCGACGAAGGTGCTCGAGACGATGCCGGGCGTTGAGAAGGTCGGCATCGTCCAAGGCGACGGCACCGCCATCGGCGGCGGGTCCGGCCAGATCATCCACGCCCACTACAACGACCGCAACGGCGGCAACTTCACGGATATCCCCAATGTGCTCATCAACAACGGCTTCCGCGTGACGCATTTCCAGGAGGAGCCGGTGAACTTGGAGACGGCGTTTATGCGGCTGACGAAGGGGTTGGTGCAGTAGGGCACCCAATATATCAGGGTTTTGGTTTACTTCTGTGGGCGGGAGGACCAGTGGAGGTGGGCGATTTTGAGTTGGTGGTTTTCATTGACCATCAAGTAGCTCACAGCCACGCGGTAGTTGAGGGTTTCGTCGTTGAGTTCGATGGTGAAGGTGCCGGTTTGTTCGACGAGGATGGTATCGCCGAAGGATTTTTCGGATTCTTGGGCGATGTTGAACTTGAAGGCTTTGACGGCTTCCATTTCGGGGGCGAGGTGGTGCTCGCTGTAGTATTCCCAGGAGCCTTCGTTGGAGGCGTTTTCGAGGATGGAGCTCTTGCCGTCGGCGATGAAGAGTTCGGTGAGGGCGTCGAGGTCGGCGGCTTCCATGCCTGCGAGGTAGGCGTGGGCGACGGTCAGCCCGGGGGTGTCGGCGGCTTTGGCTTTGGCAGCGGTGGGTTTGGAGTCGTGTCCGTGGTCTGGGCCTGCGGCCATGGCGAGCATGAGCGAGGTGGAGGCGAGGGTGAGGGTGATGAGGGCGATTGTTTTCTTGGGTGACATGTAGGGTTTCTCCGTTTGGGTTGGTGTTTGGGGATCTTAGGCCTGACAGTGAATGAGATAGCGGGTGAAAACTGGGGGGCGCTGCATCCTTTCGTGGCTGCGGCTGGTACCATGTGGCATACGAACGACTCGTGGGCTGGGCTTATCGTCTCGGCACGCTTTATTGGAGATATGACGGATGAAGACGCTTTCGATTGCGATTGTTGTAGCTGCTGTTGCGGCGACTGGGTATGCGGGGCCGCCTGAGACTGAGGCTCGGCCTGTCACGGAGACGATTCATGGGGACACGGTGACGGACAACTATCGGTGGCTCGAGGGGGACAACTCGAATCCGGAGAATATGGGGTTGATGACCGAGGAGGTCGCGGCATGGACCGATGCGCAGAATGCGTACACGCGGTCGGTGCTCGATGGGCTGCCGGGGCGCAAGGCGCTTGAGGAGCGGCTGCGGGAGTTGATGGAGGTGCCCAGGATTGGGTCGCCGAGTGTGTATGGGAATCGGTATTTCTTTTCCAAGCGTGAGGGGGCGCAGCCTCAGAGTGTGCGGTATGTGCGCGAGGGGCTCGATGGCGACGATCGGGTGCTGCTTGATCCGCAGGCGATTGATCCGACGGGGCTGACGACGGTGTCGTGGATCGCGCCCAATAAGGATGGGTCGTTGATGGCGTTCGGGATGTATCGCTCGGGCGATGAGAACTCGACGCTGTATCTGATGGATGTGACGAGTGGGGAGTGGTTGGCCGATGTGATCCCGGGGAAGGTGAACTTTGGTGGGTGGCTTGCGGATAACTCTGGGTTCTTCTATGAACGGCTCGAAGACCTTGGCGATGCGTATTCGTCGGTGATGAAGCTGCACAAGATCGGGACGCATCATCGTGAGGATGCGGTGTTGTTTCGACAGAAGGACATCGAGTTTTTCTATGGCGATCTGAACAAGTCGGCAGAGGAACTCGAAGCGCTCAAGACGACCTGGGGGCCCTTTGGGATGCCTTCGAAGGATGGGCGTTGGATGGTGGTTGGGTATTGGACCGGGACAGCGGGGATTGACCTGTGGGTGGCGGATCTCGATGCGTGGTTCCGGACGGGCGAGTTGGATTTGAAGGCGATGGCGATCGGGAAGATGGGGCGCATGGGCGGGGCGCATTTCGATGGCGATCGGCTGATCATGCAGCACTCATTCGATGCGCCTAATGGCATGGTGTCGTCAGTTGATCTGACGAATCCGGGGTTCGAGCACTGGAAAACAGTTGTTCCAGTGGATGAGAACCTCGTGATTGATGGGGTTTCGTTTGCTCGTGGGATTCTCGCGGTGGATTATCTCGATAGTGCCAAGACACGGATCGCGCTGTTCAACTTCGCGGGCGAGTCGCTCGGTGATCTTGAGCTGCCCGGGATCGGGTCGGCGGGGTTGTCGGTTTCGGATGATCGCACCGATGGGTTCTTGAGTTTTACCAGCTACAACATGCCGAGCAGTATTTATCATGTTGATCTGGCGAGTGGCAAGCGGGAGCTCTGGGCACGCCCGGATATCCCGGTCGATCCATCGAAGATCGAGGTGAAGCAGGTGTGGTATGACTCAAAGGATGGCACGCCGATCTCGATGTTTGTTGTGCATAAGAAGGGGCTCGAGCTCGATGGGAAGAACCCGACGATTCTGTACGGGTATGGCGGGTTTGATATCTCGATGACGCCTTATTTTTCTTCGACGATGTTCCCGTGGTATGAGAACGGCGGGGTCTATGCCGTCGCCAACCTGCGCGGCGGCGGGGAGTATGGCAATGCGTGGCACGAAGCGGGGATGCTCGAGCACAAGCAGAATGTGTTTGATGACTTTATCGCAGCGGGCGAGTGGCTGATTGATAATGGATACACGAACCCGGATCAGCTCGGGATCGCGGGCGGATCGAACGGTGGGCTGCTCACCGGGGCGGTGGTTGTGCAGCGTCCTGATCTGTTCAGCGCGGTGATCTCGGCGGTGCCGTTGCTCGATATGGTGCGGTATCAGCACTTCCTGATGGCCCGGTACTGGGTGCCTGAATATGGGTCGGCCGAGGATGCGAGTCAGTATGAATACATCAAGAAGTATTCGCCGTATCAGAATGTCAAGCCCGGTGTGAAGTACCCCGCGACGCTGATTACCGCGGGCGAGAATGACACGCGGGTGCATCCGTTGCATGCCCGCAAGATGGCAGCGATCATGCAGGCCTCGACGGGGTCGGATCAGGAGGTTGAGCCGATTTTGCTGTGGGTCGATCGTGATGCTGGGCACGGCGGGGGCAAGCCTTTGCATCTGCGGATTCGGGATATCGCGGATCAGCGGATGTTCATGATGTGGCAGCTGGGTATGCTCGACGAAGAATAAGTGAGACTTTGAAAATGAAGATCAGCGGGTATCCGATGGATGCCCGCTTTTTTATCAATGGGCAGCTACTCTTGGTGATGGATCGAGCGGATGTGGTGATTGTGGGAGCAGGGGCTGCGGGGTTGATGGCTGCGATTTGGGCGGCGCGATCATCGGGTGATCTGCGGATTGTGATTGTCGATGGAGCCAAGTCAATCGGGGCGAAGATTCTCGTCGCAGGTGGCGGGCGGTGCAATGTGACCCATGAGCGGGTATTGCCCAAGGACTACGCGGGCGGGTCGCGCAATACGATCAAGAAGGTGCTCAAGGCGTGGTCGGCGGGCGATACGATCGCGTTCTTTGAAGAGCTCGGCGTCGAGCTCAAGTGCGAGGACACGGGCAAGATGTTCCCGGTGACGGATTCGTCCAAGACGGTGCTCAATGCGCTGCTCAATGAGTGCGCTCGGCTCGGGGTTGAGATTGTGCATCCCTGGCGGGTGATGTCGATCGAGAAGAGGGGCGATGGATTCGAGGTGCGCTCGCAAGAGGGTGCGATTTCGACGGCTCGGGTGGTGATCGCAACAGGGGGGATGGCGCTGCCCAAGTCTGGGTCGGATGGGGCGGGGTATCGGCTGGCAAAATCGCTGGGGCACCGTGTGACGGATCGGATCGAGCCAGCGTTGGTCCCGATGGTGGTGGGGAGTGGATCGAAGTGGATCACAGAGTTGTCGGGGATCGTGGCGCGGGTGTCGATCGAGGTGCGTTCGGGGAGCGGCAAGCGGATCGCGCGGTTTACCAATGACCTGTTGTGCACGCACTTCGGGTTGTCTGGGCCGGGGGCTTTGGATGTGAGCCGATGGTACTTTGATGCCAAGCTCGATGATCCAAAGGCCAAGCTGGTGGTCAACTGGGTGGGGGATGGTTCGTTTGAGCAGTGGGATGCGCACCTGCAGGATGTTGGGAAGCAGTCGGTCGGTGGATATCTGCGATCGGTGATTCCGGATCGGCTGGGGCGGATGCTGTGTGCGCGGTGCGGGATTGATCCGTCGTCGGCGGGTCATGCGATGACGCGGGATCAACGGCGGGCGCTGGCGCATGTATTGATCGAGTGCGAGATCGAGATCGCAGGGAATCGTGGGTTTACGCACGCCGAGGTGACGGCTGGGGGCGTGCTGATTGATGAGGTCGAGGTTTCGACGATGCGCAGCCGGGTGTGCGAGGGGGTTTGGATTGTGGGCGAAATTCTCGATGTCGATGGGCGGATCGGCGGGTTTAATTTTCAATGGGCGTGGAGCAATGGATATATCGCGGGGCGGTCGATCGGGGAGTCGATGTAGTCATTTCTTGGGTGCCACTACTCGCCGTCTTCGGCGCAGTAGTGTGACGGGCGTTGTTTACGAAAGACGCTACTGCGCCGAAGACGGCGAGTAGTGGCACCCGGCACTCGGCGAGCGTTAAGAGGTTGGCTGGGCGGCGAGTGCTTTGATGGCATCGAGGAAGAGGTCGATCTGGGATTCGGTGGTGCCTGAGCCTGGGGAGACGCGGATGCCCCCGGCGGTGCAGGTGCCGATGGCGTCGTGGAGGAGGGGGGCGCAGTGGATGCCGCCTCGGACGGCAATGTTGTGGTGTTTGTCGAGCTTGACCATCACTTCGCGGGCGTTGTGTCCATCGAGATTGAAGAGGATGACGGGGGTTCGCCCTTCGATGGTGGGGAGCCCGAAGATGGTGGCTGTTGGTATGGTGTGAAGCCCTTCGAGGATGCGATGGGTCATGGCCATCTCGTGCTTGTGGACTTCATGGCAGAGCGCGTCGATCGCGGCGTTGAGCCCGGCGAACCCGACGGCGTTGGAGGTGCCCGCTTCGAGTGCGTCGGGGAGGTTGGTGGGCATTTCAAGTCCGGGCGCCATCGAGCCGGTGCCGCCTCGGCGTTGGCAGAAGACGCGGGCGCGATCGCAGTTGCAAGTTTCTGGATACGCCCTTGGGCCGACATAGAGTGCGCCGGTGCCGGTGGGGCCTCGGAGTCCTTTGTGGCCCGCCAGTGCCAGCAAGTCGATATCCCACGCCCGGACATCAATGGGAAAGTGCCCAGCGGTCTGGGCAGCATCGACGAGCACAAGGATGTGTTCGTTGTGGGCGCGGATGGTTTTGATGGTGTGCTCGATGTCTTGGATGGTGCCGAGCACATTGGAGGCGTGGGAAATGGTGACGAGAATAGTGTTTGGGGTACAGGCGTTGACGATGCCCTGGGGATCGACGAGGCCTTGGGCATCGCATGGAATAATGGTCAGGTCGATGAGGTTGTTGCTTGCGTAGCAGTGGAGGGTGCGCAGGACGGCGTTGTGCTCGATCGCGGAGGTGATGACATGGAATCGGGTCCCATTGGAGCAGGATTGCATGGCGCTGCGGAGGACGCCGTGGATGGCGAGGTTGAGCGCGTCGGTGCATCCATGGGTGAGGATCATGCGTTCGGTCGCGGGTGCGTTGACGAGTTTGGCGAGTTTTTCGCGGGCCTGTTCGAGGACCTGGGAAGCCTCGCGCGAGAGCGTGTGCCCGCCCCGGCCGGGGTTGCCTGCCTTGGTTGCGAGAAAATCGACCATCGCGGCCCCGACAGCATCGGGTTTGGGCCAGCTCGTTGCAGCGTTATCTAGATAGATGATCTCGTTTCCCATACGCTCAGAGTATATCCTTTGGGTGTGCAGCTTGGTGCTCAATATCGGCAGGATTGACAAGGAGAATAACAATGCTGATGAGATTGATTTATGACGATTCGCTGGCGCAGGGGGCTTACCTGATCGGATGCCAGAAGACCGGCGAGGCGATCATTATTGACCCCGAGCGGGATATTGATCGGTATATCGCATTGGCCCAGAAGCATGAGCTGACGATTGTTGCTGCGACCGAGACGCATATGCACGCCGACTTCCTCTCGGGTGTGCGCGAGTTCTGCGAGCAGACCGATGCCAAGGCGTATCTCTCGGATGAGGGCGGGCAGGACTGGGATTATGTCTGGGCCAAGGGCAAGGACAGTAAGGGCAAGCCTTACAACCATCAGCTCGTCAAAGATGGCGATGTGTTCATGATTGGGAATATCCAGATCAGGGTTCTGCACACCCCCGGGCATACGGCGGAGCATATTTGCTTTGAGATTACAGACTTAGGCGGTGGGGCCGATGCGCCGATGGGGATTGTGACAGGTGACTTTGTGTTTGTGGGTGATGTCGGGCGTCCTGACCTGCTCGAGTCGGCTGCGGGGATGGTCGGGGTGATGGCGCCCAGTGCTCGCCGTCTTGGCGAGTCGCTTCGCAAGTTTTATGACCAGCCTGATTATCTTCAGCTTTGGCCCGGGCATGGTTCTGGCAGTGCGTGTGGCAAGGCGCTCGGGGCGGTGCTTCAGACGACGGTTGGGTATGAGCGTCGATTCAACGAGGCGTTCAAGCAGGCAGCGGATGCGGATGCGTTTGTCGAGACGATTCTTTCGGGTCAGCCCGAGCCGCCGTATTATTTTGCGAGGATGAAACGGGACAATCGGCAGGGCCCTGCGGTTCTGGGAAGTTTGCCCACGCCATCGAACTGCGCTGTTGCTTCGATTCCCTCAGGCGCAGTCATTGTTGATACGCGTTGCTGGGATGAGTTCCGCAAAGGGCACTTGCTTGGGTCGTACAGCATTGTGCTCGACAAACTGTTCTCGACTGTATCCGGGGCGTTCATCGAGCCCGAGCAGGAGATCGTGCTGATCGCCGACGCCCGTGATGTGGAAGAAGCGGTACGGATGCTTGTGCGGATCGGGCTTGATCGGATTGTGCACTGGGTTGATCCTGATGATGTCGTGCGCGGAGATGGATTGGTGAGCACCCCGGAGGTGGATGTTGCCACGCTCAAGGGTATGGATCGGGCGGTGGTGCTTGATGTGCGCAACTCATCTGAGTTTGATGAGGGGCACATCCCCGAGGCTGTTCAGGTTCCATACCTTCAGCTCAACAAGCGGCTCGATGAAGTGCCTGTTGGGTCGCCGATTTTTGTGCATTGCAAATCCGGTTTCCGTTCTGCGCGGGCGGTGTCGTATCTCAACGCGCACGGATTTAGCGCAACGAATGTGGCGGGCGGGTTCATGGCGTGGGAAGAAGCGGGGTATCCGGTTGAACGCTCCGAATCAGTCTGTTACTGATGGTCTGTCTTTGGCGGGGTGATGACGATGACCTCGCCGACGACTGGTTCGAGGATCGAATCGGCTTGGTCGTTTGCGATCTTGAACAGGCGGCGCATGGGTTCGTCGATCGGTTCATCAGAGAGCTCGAAGGTCGAGTGATGAACCGGGAACATGAACCGGGCATCGAGTCCTTGGAACATTTTCCATGCCTGCTCTGGTGTGGCGTGCATGTGATCCCATGGGTCGTAGGCGCCGATGCCGAAGACGGCGAGGTCGATGGCATTGAGTCCTTGGTAGGCCTTTGTTTCGGCGGTATCGCCTGTGAAGAGGATGCGCTGGGTGTGCGATTCGACCAGGTAGGAGTTGACGCCCCTTCGGCGATCGAAGAGCGAGCGGGCGCCCCAATGTTTGGGCTCGATGGCGGTAATGGTGAGGGTATCGAGTGTAACTGAGGCTCCGGGGCGGAGCTCGATGATGCGCTCAAAGCCAGCGGGGATGAGCTTGGCGCATCGGTGGGGGACAATGACGGTGGTGGTGTCAGATCGCATACCTTCGAGGGTTGGTTTGTCGAGGTGGTCGAAATGGGCGTGGGTGATGAGTAGGAGGTTGGTGCCGATGAGGGATTCTGGCGAGACCGGAGCGGGGGTCAGGCGGGGGATGCCGATGGTTTTGTTTTTGATGCGCATGCCGATGCGCTGGGAGAGGACCGGATCGACCGCGATTGTCACATCGTCTATTTGGGCGAGGACTGACCCGTGCCCGAGCCAGAGGATGGCGAGGTTGTGATGGGCAAGGTCATGGAGTATCTGGGGGAGGTGGATGGGGTCGTTGGGGTCGTTTGTGGGTTTGAGTGATTCGTAGATGGCTTTGGGGTATCGACGGAACCCTGATTTGACCGCACGGACTGTTCGGCGGAGTTTTGGCGCTCGTTTCGGGTTGGATTTTGGGGTCGTCATTGGATTTGGTAGGATTGTACGCTGCGGAATGTTTGTCGGTCGAATATGATATGCTGTGGCGCTTTTGGTGTTTGATGGGGCCGATGAGGTAGAGGCATATGCCCGAGACTGCATTTTCTATTCCGGCCCTGCTCACTGCGCTGATGGTCGCGTTGCACTGGATGATTGTGGTGGGGCTCGGGCTTCGGATTATCCTCAAGCGCAGGCCCACGGGTGTATCTTTGGCATGGCTTTTGATTGTGGTGACGGTGCCGTTTGCTGGGGCGGTATTGTATTTGTTTGTCGGGGAGCTCTGGCTTCCCAGGCGTCGGATCGGGAGGTATACCGCGTTCAAGGAGGCGATCTCGGATCAGATCGAGCATATTGATGAGGCGTGGGATATCAAGGGGGATGAGCTCTCGACGCTGGCGCGTTCGCTCAATGCGCAGGCGAATAATCCGCTCAAGATATCGGCGATCGGGGGCAACTCGATCGAGTTGTATGACACCAGCGCGCGGTGTATGTGCTCGATTGTCGAGGAGATTGATCAGGCCAAGCTTTCGGTGTCGATGCTGTTTTATATCTGGGAATCGGGCGGGGATGTCGATGATGTCGAGCGGGCGTTGATTCGGGCTGTCGGGCGTGGGGTGGCGTGCCGGGTGATGGTGGATAGCGCCGGGAGCAAACGGTTTTTGCGGGGGAAATCGGTTCGTGAGCTGCGCCAGGCGGGTGTGGAGGTGGTCGATACGCTGCCTGCGGGGATTTTGCGGGCGTTGTTTGCACGGATTGATATCCGGAATCATCGTAAGATCATCACGATTGATCATAGTATCGCATATACGGGTTCGATGAACATGGTTGATCCCAAGCTGTTTCATGTAAAGAAGAATGTGGGACGGTGGGTTGATGTGATGGCCAGGGTGGAGGGACCGGCGGCTCGGGTGCTGGACATGACGCTGAGATTGGACTGGGCGGTGGAATCAACGGATGATCCACGGGAGGTAGGGGCATTGGCATTGGACCTACCGATCCGAGGGGCCGGTGAGATTCCATTGCAGGTTGTGCCATCTGGGCCGGATCAGGGCCCTCAGATTATTCACGATATGTTGTTGACGCTTATCTATACCGCCCAAGCGCGGTTGATTATTACGACGCCATACTTCATCCCTAGCGAAGCCATGCTCACCGCGCTCACGGCGGCGTCCAAGCGGGGGGTGCGTGTCACGCTGGTGGTGCCGAAGAAAATCGATTCGATTCTTGTCCGTCATGCCTCGAAGGCCTACTTCGAGGATCTACTCGATGCGGGGGTTGAGATTTGCACTTATACTGGCGGGCTGCTCCATGCCAAGACCGTGACGGCTGACGATGAAGTGGCGATGATCGGTACCGTGAATATGGACAAGCGGAGTTTCTGGATCAACTTTGAGGTGAGCCTCTTTGCGTATGACGAGCAGGTGGTTTCGAGTCTTCGTCGATTGCAAGCGGGGTATATCGCGCAGTCTGAGCAGATTGAGCCCCAGGCATGGCGGGAGCGCTCTGTGGGCTCGCGGGTGATTCAAAATGCGGTCCAGCTTTTGGCGCCAATTCTGTAAAGTGTTTGGCAAGAGGGGGTTGGGAGGGTTGCAGGGTTCCGTGCACGATCAGTGTTCAATATTCCGCGATCAATGGGTTGCACGCCGATATCATCTGTGATGCTTCGCTCTGATTCGATTTCGAATAAAATTGTAACCCTTGACCAGTTGATAAGGATTCGGCGTGGGCTGCGCGATGATGGGGTGCGGGTGGTGCAGTGTCATGGGTGCTTTGATATTGTGCATCCGGGTCATATTCGGCATCTTCAGTTCGCAGCCGCCCAGGGGGATCGGTTGATTGTTTCGGTGACGGCCGACGCGTATGTGAACAAGGGCCCGGACCAGCCGATGTTTACACACGATCTGCGTGCGGAGAATTTGGCAGCCCTTGCGTTTGTCGATTGGGTGTATATCCACCACGAACCGACTGCGGTGAGTCTGCTCGGTGAGATCAAGCCTGAGATTTATATCAAGGGGGCGGAATACGCATCGAAGAATGATCCTCGGTTTGCTGATGAACGAGCGATTGTTGAATCGAACAACGGGCGGGTTGTTTTTTCGAGTGGCGATGTTGTTTTCTCTTCAACCGCGATCGTTGAGTCGATCCAGAAGACCTCCCGGGCTGATCCTGATGTTGCTCAGTTGACGAAGCTTGCCCAGCAGTATGATTTTTCGACATCGTGCATCGGGCGCATATTTGATCAAGCCAAGGGCAAGCGGGTGGTGGTGGTTGGCGAGACGATTCTTGATACCTACAACCATTGCCAATGGCCTGAGATTGCAGAAGAGCATCCGATGCTCTCACTTCGTCCGGTTTCATCTGAGCAGTTCGACGGCGGGGCGGCGATTGTTGCTCAGCACCTGGCTGCGCTGGGGTTGCGTCCTGTTCTTTGTACGCCGATATCGAATGGCTTTGATGCTTGCCCGTTGATGGATCGGATGGATGGGCTGGGCGTGGAGATGCTTCCTATTGAGGTCGATGCGCCGATGCCCGAGAAGCAGCGTTTTCTTGTCGGGCGTGATAAGGTGATGAAGCTCGATTGTACGCACCAGTTTGAGCTCGATGCTGAGCAGAGATCGCGGGTGGTCGAACAGGTGTGCGCGATTGCGGACCTTGACGGGCTTGTGCTAACCGACTTTGGGCTTGGATTGTTTGCAGATGATTGGGCCGGTGTGCTTTGTGATTCGGTGCGCGATCGTGTGGCATTGATCGCGGGCGATGTTTCGGGGGTTCGGTCGGGCCTGCTTTCGATGAAGCATGGGGATGTGCTTTGTCCAAGTGAGGCCGAGCTGCGCCAGGCGATGAACGATCACCATTCAACGATCGTTGAGCTTGCGCATCGCCTGCTCTATGAGACAAAGTCTCGTGCGATTCTGGTGACGCTTGGGCGTGATGGGCTTGCGATTGTCACTGGCGAGGACCAGGTCGTTCGGCTTCCTGCATTGTCGCATGATCCGGTCGATGTGCTCGGGTGCGGCGATGCGCTCTTGGCGAGCATGTGCGCCTCGATGCTCGGCGGCGCGGAGCTTGTACAATCGGCCTATGTGGGTTCAGTCGCGGCGGCCGTTGCCGGGGCGGTGGTGGGCAATGTGCCGGTGGGTGCTGCTCAGGTCATTGCCCGCGGGCAGAGCCTTGGTGCTCAGTTCGCCCACTGTGTTTCCCAGATCGGGCACAAATCGACCCCCACGCAAGCAGAACAGCGGATCATCTGATACACTCTGTGCAATGCAGATCAGCTTTGTGATTCCAACCCGAAACCGCCAACGCGAGCTGAGCTACACCCTCGAACAACTCCAAGGACTCCACCTTGATGAACTCGGAGGCTCATCGGAGCTCGTTGTTGTGGACAATGGGTCGGATGTGCCGATGGAGCTGCCCGCTGCTTTGGCCAATGGGCTCTTGGTTTCGCAGGTCAAGCTCGGCGAAAACCGCGGAGCGGGCGCTCGCAATATCGGAGCCGAGCACGCCCGCGGCGACTGGATCATCATGCTCGACGATGACTCTCATCTGTGTGCGGGGGCTGGGTGTATTGGCCAATACCTCGCGCAGGTTGATCCGATGGTCGGAGCGGTCGGGGGCGAGATATTCCTGCCTGATGGCACACGAGAAGCGGGCGGGTTGCCCGAGGTGATTGTTGGGTGCGGATGTGCGATTCGACGCGACTCTTTTCTCGAAGTCGGCGGGTACGACACATCGTTCGGATACTATGCGGAGGAGTATGACCTGTGCGCCAAGCTCATTGCAGCAGGGTATCGGGTTGGGCATACTCGGGCGTTCCACTTTGAGCATCGCAAGAGCTCGTCAGGACGCGATATGAACGAGATTCTCTATCGGCTTGTACGCAATAACGGGTGGGTGATGCAGAGATATGCACCCGATGCGGTGCTCGATGAGGCGCTTGGCGAGATGAAAACGCGGTACGAACAGATTGCAGCCAAGGAACGGGCGATCGAGGGGTATCGACGCGGGCTCGATGAGTTGAATCGAACGATCGGGGATCAGGAGCGCGGGGCGCTTGGTGCTCATGCGTGGGATCGGTTTGTGGGTGTGGATGCGATGCGATCAACGCTTGAGCCTGTGCTGCGAGCCCATGGTTCTCGCGACATAGCCATCGTCGGGCCGATGCAGGGCAAGGGGCTTGGGCATATTCGAGCACTGATTGAGGGTTATGGGGATTCGCTCGTTGCGGGTGATGATGGTACGAATCGGTTGAAAGTCATTGGCACGCTTTCGCCGGGGCCCATGCTTGATGCCAAGGCGGCGCATCCAGATGCGATCTGCCCTTGGATGATCGGGGATTTGGAGCAAATCGGGTCGCTTGCATAAGCATTTTCTGGTACAATCTTCCTTTGCCAAGTTTGCTGATGGAAGGACGCATGATGGCTGATCTCAGTGTTGTTGTCGATGGACTCAAGTTGCCCAATCCTTTTGTGATCGGCTCTGGGCCTCCGGGCACCAATGCCAATGTGATCGGCAAGGCCTTTGATGAAAACTGGGGCGCGGTGATCTGCAAGACCGTGAGTCTCGATGCGTCAAAGGTTCAGAATGTCGCGCCGCGCTATGCGCGGATGCGGGCGGCGGGGACCAAAGAGGTCATCGGGTGGCAGAACATCGAGCTGATCTCGGACCGCTCGTTTGAGGTCTGGGAGGATGAGTTCAAGAAGATCAAGGACAAATATCCGGATCGGATTCTGATCGCATCGGTGATGGAAGAGTACAAGAAGGATGCGTGGATCGAGATCATCGAGCGATGCCAGGCGTGCGGGGTCGATGCCTTTGAGCTCAACTTCTCATGCCCGCATGGGATGCCCGAACGCAAGATGGGCGCAGCGATGGGCCAAGACCCCGAGCTGCTCGAAGAGGTCTGCACCTGGGTCAATGGTGCTGCGACGATTCCGGTGTGGGCGAAGATGACGCCGAACATTACGCATATCGAAGACCCAGCGCGGGCGGCGCTCAAAGCCGGGTGCGAGGGGATCGCGGCGATCAATACGATCTTGAGTGTGATGGGTGTGAACTTGGAGACGCTTCGCCCTGAGCCGACGGTTGAGGGGTATTCGGTGCCGGGCGGGTATTCGTGCAAGGCGGTGCGACCGATTGCGTTGCGGATGGTGATGGAACTGGCGACCATGATGTATGGCAATACCATGCACGAAGGCGAATACAAAGACCGATCGCTCTCTGCCATCGGTGGCGTGGAGTCTGGCGAGGACGCTGCCCAGTTTATTCTGCTCGGTGCTTCGACGGTGCAGGTGTGTACCGGCGTGATGATTCATGGGTACAAAATGGCCGGGCGGATGTGCGAAGAACTCGGCGCATTCATGGACAAGCATGGGTTTGAAACGATCGAAGATTTCCGTGGGCATTCGTTGCAATATTTTACGACCCATGCGGATCTGGTGCAGCGGCAGAAGGATGCCAAGGCTGAGAAGAAGGCGGCCAAAGAGGGTATGGTCACGAAGGACACCGCTTGGGAAGGCGACAAGTTTGTCGAGCAGTCCGACAAACTGGTATCCAACGATTGAATAATCTTGGTGGCCCGGCTCGCCGAGCCGGGGCTTCTGCATTGGCAAGGTGAACAAAGAACCCGGCTCGGCGAGCCGGGCCACCGGTGATGATTGTGCTGATTAGAAATGTGTCGGCTTGCGTTTGAGGAGTTGCCCTCGCCCGATGGTGCCGACGAACTGGCCATCGCGGGCTTGGACTTGCCCTCGGACGGTAACGACCGATGCACGCCCGGTCATCTCCCAGCCTTCAAAGGCGTTGTAGTCCACCTTGGACAAACTGTTCTCAACACTCAGCGTGTGCTTTGCGTTGGGGTCATACACCACCAGGTCCGCATCGGCCCCGACACTGATCGAGCCTTTGCGTGGGTAGAGCCCGAAGATTCGGGCGGCGTTGGTTGAGCAAACATTGACAAAGGTGTTGAGGTCGATTTTGCCGGTGAGGACGCCGAAGGTGTGGATGAGGTCGATGCGTTCTTGGACGGAGGGGATGCCGTTGGGGATTTTGGTGAAGGCATCTTTGCCCATGATCTTCTGGTCGCCAAAGTTGAAAGGCGCATGGTCGGTGCCGATGGTGGAGATGATGCCGGACTTGAGCCCATGCCAGAGCGTCTCTTGATTTGATTTCTCGCGCAGCGGCGGCGACATCACATACTTGGCGCCGACAAAATCTGGTTGTTCCGCATAGGTTTTGTCGAGAACCAGATGCGGGGCGACGGCTTCGACCCAGATGTTCACGCCTCGAAGCTGAGCGTCAACCGCGGCCTGAACCGCAGGCGTGCATGAAGTATGAACCGCATAAATATGAGCCCCGGTGAGCTCGGCAAAGGTGGCGAGGTGATGCACGCCCTCGGCTTCGACGCTCACAGGGCGCGAGGGTTCATGCCACTCTGGGCCGGTCTTGCCCTCAGCGATGAGCTTGGATTGCATGGCGTCAATCGCGTCGGCGTTCTCGCAGTGGGCGGTGGTGATGACGCCCAGGTCCTTGGCCATCGTGAGCAGGTCGAAGAGATCGGAATCGTCAAGATTCAGTGCACCCTTGTAGGCGAGGAAGATCTTGAAGGAAGCGATGCCATGCTCGGCGACGATGGATTTGAGTTGATCCTGAGCAAGATCATCAAAGCGGACGACGGCCATATGGAAGGTGTAATCCACAGCCGAGCTTGGCGAGGCGAGATCGTTCCATTCGTTGAAGGCGGCGAGCGGTTCGTCGGTCGGGCCGGGGCAGATCATTTCGATGAGGGTGGTTGTGCCGCCGACAAGGGCGGCTTTGGACGCGGATTCATGATCGTCGATCGCATTTGAACCCATGAATGGCAGGTGGATATGGACATGCGGGTCGATGAACCCGGGGAAGACATATTTCCTACTCGCGTCGATGACCTCGGTGTCGGCTGGCAATGTTGAAGCGTCGATGCTTGGTTCAATGCGGGTGATGGTTTCATTTTCACAGTAGATATCGGCGCAGTAATCGTCGGTGGCGGTGATGATTCGGCCGTTCTTGATGAGCAGTGGCATAATGAAATCCTCACTTGGTTGCTTGGGTGAAAGCGATATCGAGCACGCGGATCATGAAATCGACATCGTCGCGGGTGATGCACATCGGAGGCTTGATCCGAAGCACATTGCCATACAGCCCGCCTTTACCGATGAGCAATCCAAGATTCTTGGCTTGTTCAAAGACATCGGCGCACATGGCTGATGCGGGCGCTTTGGTGGTGCGGTCTTCGACGAGTTCGACGCCGATCATCAAGCCTTTGCCTCGGACATCACCGATGGATGGATGGCGGGATTGGAGATCGCGGAGCCCATCCAAGAGGTAGTTCCCAATTTCGTGCGCACGCGCTTGGATGTTCTCGTTGAGGATGATATCGAGCGTGGCGTCGCACTGAGCCATAGAGACGGGGTTGCCGCCGAAGGTGTTGAAGTGGAGGCGTTGGGCTATGGATTGTGCGATGTCGGGTCGGGTGACCACGCCGCCACACGGTGCGCCGTTGCCCATGCCCTTAGCCATGGTGACGATGTCAGGCGTGACGCCTTGGTTCTCGAACCCCCAGAACTTGGTACCGGTGCGACCGAATCCGGTCTGGACTTCGTCGGAGATGCACACCCCGCCCGCATCGCGTACAGACTTGTATACATGCTTCAAATAGCCATCGGGGAGTTCGACGGTGCCGCCGACGCCTTGGATGGGCTCGGCGATGAAGCCCGCGATTTGGCCGGGGGTAGAGAACCGGATGACTTCATCGACATCGGCAGCATACTTGGCGCCGGCGTCCGGGTCGTCATATCCAAATGGGCCTCGGTACATATTGGGACATTTGGCGTGGTGTATACCAAAGCCTTGAGGCACAGGTGTTTTCCATGTGTTGAGTGCGGTCAGGCCCATCGCGGCAGGGGACATGCCGTGGTAGGCGTTGCGGAGGGCGACGATGTCGTAGTTGCCGGTGAACGCGCGGGCCATGAGCAGGGCGAGGTCGTTGGATTCACTGCCTGAGTTGGTGAAGTAGCAGACGGAAAGCCCGGAGTCCTTGGGGAAGGTGCTGGCGAGTTTCTTGGCGTACTTTGCGATGTTGGGATGCAGATAGATCGTCGTCGTGTGCTGGAAGCGTTCGTTCTGCTCGCGGATGGCTTCGATGACTTTGGGGTGACAGTGCCCGACCGAGACCGTCACGATTCCGGCGAACCCGTCGAGGTATCGCTTGCCAGTTTCGTCGAAGAGGTACTGCATCGAGCCCTCGACGATCATGACCGGGTCTTTGTAATACATCAAAATTGCCGGCGAGAGGAACTCTTGGCGCATGGCCAGCGTTTCGGATTTGGATGGGCCGGTGTAGGGCTTTGGGGTGTGGTCGTAGGTCGGCAGGGTTGGTGCGGTTTGGGTCATGATGATGTCCTCTCTGATGATGGTCTTGATTGCATGAGGATGTAGTAGAGCACGACGGAGATGAGTACGCCGACGAACCAGGCGTAGGTGTAGATGGCGTCGAAAACTGGTGGGAATATGGATTTGCCGGACGCAGCGTTGATGAATCCGGGGATGTTGGGGAGCACCGCGATGACAAGCGTGATGATTGCTCGCCAGTTGATGCCCTTGAACTGGCTGTCGGCTTTGTAGAGTTCGTCGGTGTCGATGTTGGTTTTTCGGATGAGGAAGTAGTCGCAGAGCATGATGCCAACGATCGGGCCGATGAGGGCAGAGTACCCGATGAGCCAGGTGAAGATGTAGCCTTGGGTGTCACTGATGAGTCGCCAGGGCATGATGAGCACGCCGATGATGCAGGTGATGATTCCGCCGGTGCAGAAGCTGATTTTGGTAGGGGCGATGTTCGAGAACCCGTTGGCGGGGGAGACGACATTGGCGGCGAGGTTGGTGCTCAGCGTGGCGATGAGCAAGGCGATCATCGAGATGACGACGATGGTCGGCGAGCCCATCTTGGCGACGAGATCGACAGGGTTCCAGATGGCTTCGCCGAAGATGATGACGGTTGCGCCGGTGACGATGATGCCGATAAAGCAGAAGAGGGTCATCGTTGGAGGCAAGCCGATGAGTTGGCCAAGTGCTTGATCCTTCTGGGACTTGCTATAGCGGGTAAAGTCGGGGATATTCAAACTCAGCGTCGCCCAGAACCCGACCATCGCGGTGAGTTGTGGAAAGAACACTTTCCAGAAGTTCGAGCCCTCGGCGTAGTTGGTTTGGGAGGAGAACAACGCCGATGGACGATCGACTTTGAGCAAGGCCCAGATGAGCAGCGCAACGCCCGACGCGATCAAGAACGGAGCCGCCCATGTTTCGAGTACTTTGATCGACTCGACGCCCTTGAGAACGATGACGACATGGATTGCCCAGAAGGCGAGGAAACTGGCGAACTGAATCGCGGTGATGCCAAGCACGGGCAGCAGATCCGTGTCTTTGGTTGGATCGAACACGCCAAGCACACCAAGGATCGTGTACAGCGCAGCCCCGCCGATCCAAGTTTGAATCCCGAACCAGCCACAGGCCACGAGCGATCGAGCGATGGCTGGGATGTGGGCGCCGTTGATCCCAAAGCTCGCGCGAACAAGCACCGGGAACGGCACGCCGAGTTTGGTGCCGGCGTGCCCATTGAGGATCATCGGGACGAGCACGATCATGTTGCCAGCCATCACGGTGAGCGTTGCCTGCCACCAGTTCATGCCTTGAGAAACCATGCCCGCTGCGAGCATATAAGTAGGTATGCACACCGCCATGCCGATCCATAACGCCGCGATATTCCACGAACTCCATGTGCGTTCTTCGATCGCCACCGGCGCAAGGTCGGCGTTGATAAGCGGGTTATGCGGAGCGTTATCCATTAGATATCGGTGAGTTGGCTGTAGGATTCGGGTCGGCGATCGCGGAAGAACTGCCAGGTGTTACGGACTTCTTGGATCATGTCCAGATCAAGATCAGCGATGACGACTTCGTCATCGTCGCGTGAGCCCTCGACCATGATCTGCCCGCGTGGGTTGCAGAAGTAGGATTGGCCATAGAACTTGCCGATGTTCCAGGGGGCTTCGGTGCCCACGCGGTTGATCGCGCCGACGAAGTATTGATTGGCCACCGCATGGGCAGGTTGTTCAAGTTTCCAAAGATACTCGCTCAACCCGGCAACGGTCGCCGACGGATTGAACACAATCTCCGCGCCATTGAGTCCCAGTGCGCGTGCGCCTTCGGGGAAATGTCGGTCGTAGCAGATGTAGACGCCGATCTTGCCGAAGATGGTGTCGAAGACGGGGTACCCGCCGTTGCCGGGCTTGAAGTAGAACTTCTCCCAGAACCCGGGCTGGCAGTGGGGGATGTGGTGTTTGCGGTATTTGCCCAGGTAGTTGCCTTGCTCGTCGATGACGGCTGCGGTGTTGTAGTACACGCCGGTCATTGGGGTTTCGTAGATCGGCACGATCATGACCATGCGATGCTTCTTGGCGAGTTCTTGCATGAGTTTGATCGTTGGGCCATCGGGGATGGGCTCGGCGATGTCGTACCATCGGGTATCTTGCTCGGCGCAGAAGTATGGGCCGTAGAAGATCTCCTGAAGGCAGCAAACATTGGCCCCCTTCTCGGCAGCCTCTTCGATCAGCGTCACATGCTTGTCGATCATCGCCTTTTTGATCGCAGCGAGATCATCGGAGTCCGGCAGCGCATTGGCAGCCTGGATGAGTGCGGTTCGTGTAATTCGTGGCATAAAAACCTCTCAGAGTTGTATTTCGATCCGTACGCTTAGATCCACCTTCGGACGGTGACGCGTGATTTCGTGAAGAATCGCACGCCGTCTTCGCCGTTGGTGTGCAGATCGCCGAAGAATGATTTTTTCCAACCCGCGAATGGGAAGGCGGCCATCGGTGCGGGCACGCCGACATTGATCCCGAGCATCCCGGCTTGAACGGTCGTCTCGAACCGGTGGGCTGCGTTGCCCGAGTCGGTGAAGATGACCGACATGTTGCCGTAGTCGGATTTGTTGACTTCATTGACCGCATCATCGAGTGAGCTGGCCCGCATGATTGAGAGCACCGGGCCGAAGATTTCTTCTGCGACGATGCGCATGTTTGAGGTGGTATTGTCGAAGATCGTCGGGCCGACAAAGCACCCGGCTCGGGGCATGTCAGTCTTTCGTCCATCGACGAGCAGATCGGCGCCTTCTTCGATCCCGAGTTCGATGTATTTGAGCACTCGATCGCGTGCATCACCATCTTGAAGCGGGCCCATGTGGGTGTTGAGATCACAGCCTCGCCCAACCCTCATCGCCTTGGTTCTCTCGACCAATCCGGGAATAAGCCAATCCGCTGCATCGCCCACCGCAACGACCACCGAACCGGCGAGGCATCGTTGCCCGGTGTTACCAAACGCCGAGCCAAACACGCCGTCGATGGCAGCTTCGCGGTTCGCGTCGGGCATGATGATCGAGAAGTTCTTTGCGCCACACATGCACTGGACACGCTTATCGTGGGCGCATCCGGTTTCGTAGATGTATTTGCCCGCCTTGGTCGAACCAACGAACGACACCGCCTTGACATCGTCGTGCTTGATGAGGTGGTTGACGACGGCCGGGCCGCCATGGACGAGATTCAAGACCCCCTCAGGGAACCCGGCTTCGTGGGCGAGCTCGATGGCCCGGATCGTGGACATCGGGTCGCGCTCCGATGGCTTGAGCACAAAGGTATTCCCACACGCCACCGCCATCGGCCACATCCACAGCGGCACCATCATCGGGAAGTTGAACGGGGTGATCCCCACGCACACACCGATCGGCAGGCGATCAACTGAGGAATCAATCCCGACGCCGCCCTCATCTTGAGTTCGACAAAATGATGACGACACCGCGATCTGAGGCAGCGTCCGTCCCATCATCAAAATCGGCGCGCCGCAGGCATGTTCAATGCAATCGATCCCGCGTCGGACAGAGCCAATGGCTTCGGCGGTGGTCTTGCCGTGCTCCTGGACGATGATCTCAGCGAGTTCATCGACATGGGTTTCGAGGAGCGCTTTGTATTTGAATAAAGGCTGAATGCGATCGCCGACGGGCGTGCTGGCCCAAGCCGGGAAGGCTGCGGCTGCTGCCTGGACCGCCTGCTCGGCGGCATCCACATCATCGAGCGGCACCGAGGAGATCGGCTCGTCGGTGCCCGGGTTGATATTGATGCGCTGGGTTGCGTTCGAGCCGAGGCTTTTCTTGCCTGCAATGATGTGGGGCAGGACGGGGGCGTGGTCACTCATATTCTTCGTTGTCCTTG
>WFPK01000099.1 GCA_015487555.1 Phycisphaerales bacterium | reverse complement strand
TTCTTCTTCTTCTCTGCCCTTCTTTCTCTGTATGCTCTGTGGCAAAATCTTCTCCCTTACTCCCCCCAAACCCCTGAAAACAAGCCGCCTATGATTCAATCAGCATGGACATTGGTCCTGTGCAGGTAGCGGAGCCGAGGGCGATCGAAGGATGATCCCGCCCGGTTCGGCGAAAGCCCTGAAACGGGGCAGAATGGCAAATCCTTATGGGTGATGAAATAGGTGATAAAAACAGAGGCGGCGGCTCAAGAAGCCGGGGTTCACGAGATGGTTCAAGAAACAGGGGCGGCAAGGGACGCTCCGGCGGTGGGGGGCGCGGGCGATCCGGTGGTGGACGCGGGCCACGCGACAAGGGGGCCGACAAAGAGCCAGAACGCCAACGGACCATCAAAGAGCCCAAGGGCGGATGGTCCGACGAAACTTTCGATACTGATAAAACCTTTGCTGATCTTGGGCTCAAGAAATCCATCGTCAAGGCGATGGATGAGCTTGGATTCAAGCACCCGACCAAGATCCAGGCGGCTTTGATTCCCTTGGCACTCGAAGGCGGCGATATCCTCGGACAGGCCAAGACCGGCACGGGCAAGACCGCAGCCTTTGCATTGCCACTACTCGAAATGATCGAGCCGGGCGATTCGATGATCTCGATCATCCTTGCGCCCACGCGCGAGCTGGCGATCCAGATCAAGCAAGACATCGAAGAGCTTGCGGTTCACACCGGGATCAAAGTCTGCGCGATCTATGGCGGGCAATCGATCAACATCCAGGCAGATCAGCTTGGCAAAGGCCCTGAGATCATCGTCGGCACCCCCGGGCGCATCCTCGATATGATCGAACGCCGATACCTTGATCTCTCCGAGGTCGAGTTCGCGGTGCTCGATGAGGTGGACCGGATGCTCGATATCGGGTTCCGCGACGATATTCGCAAGATTCTGGGCAAGTGTCCCAAAGATCGGCAGACGATTTTCGTCTCGGCGACCTTCACCGACGAGATCGAAAAGCTCGCTCGCAAGTTTATGCAAGACCCCGAGAAACTCGAGGTGTCGGCGGGGGCGTTGACTGTTGATCTGGTCAAGCAGGCCTATGTCACCTGCGAGCCTTGGGACAAGAAACGGATGCTCGTGCATCTGCTCACCCACGAAGAGCCTGCGCTGACTATCGTGTTCTGCCGAATGAAGCGAACGGTGGATTCGGTCGTGCGGTACCTCGAACGCAAGAACATCACCGCCCATGCGATCCATGGCGATCTCTCGCAGGGCAAACGCAATCAGGTCATGTCCAAGTTCCGCTCGGGCGATCTGGCGGTGCTGGTGGCTTCGGATTTGGCTTCGCGTGGGATTGATGTCGAAGGCATCACCCATGTGGTCAACTACGATCTGCCCGATGATCCAGATTTGTATGTCCACCGCATCGGACGCACAGCCCGAGCCGGGCATGATGGGCATGCGTGGTCGTTGGTGTTGCCTTCGCAGGGATCGCTGCTCACCGAGATCGAGATTCTGGTCAACTCCGAGATTCCCAAGCTTGATTATCCCGAGTTTGACGCCAGGCCTCGCCCGGATGATTGGAAAGATGAGCCCACCGGTGGACGACCAACCTATGAAGTCAAAGGCGTACCCAATGGGCCAAGGAAAAATCGCTTTGAAGCTGCGGCGGTCCCCGTGGCCGACCAGATATCAGATAAGGAAATGGCTGCCAAGTTCCCCGGGGGGATCGTGCCGACCAAACTCCCCGGCAAGATGATGGGCGGCAGGGCCAAACGGCGCGGACGATAAAGGCGCAGGCAACAAAAGCTCGACGCCAAAGCAATGCTTCGATCAGATTCAAATCATTCACTGGGCCCGCATCTGCGGGCCTGTGCTTTTGCAAACGCTCCTCCCTTGCGGCGTGGGGGAGGAGAGTGGAGGGTGGTGGTGGGTAAAAGCGAGTTGTCGGGCACAGCTTGGGTTTTATGCGGATTTGCGCGGGGTCCAGTTTTCTTGCGGGCGGATCAAGCCGTTGATCAGGTCATTGACCCGTTGCTCGAAGTGGAGCACTGAGAATGGGGTCATCAGGTGCATCGAGGGATGCCTGGTGAGCACCTCATCGGGCAGGGCGATTTTGCCTGTTGGCGAGAGGATCAACACCGGCAAAGGCCCTGCGCCCGGGGTTGGGGTGAGCTTGGATTGCGCCTCGATGAGCTTCTCGGCGAGGGCCTGGCGATCCTTGGCCTGGCGGGCGTGGATGATCGCGATGTTGGGAGCTGGGCTTTGTCCGCAAGCTTGATCCCCGCCATTGTCACGGTGTGACATCACCCAATGTCCGATCGCATCGTGCTCGGGGTCCATCGTGATGTAGAGCGGATGAAATGCCCGGTCAAAGGCCGGGGCGATGGGGTTGGAGGGCATGCTTTGGGATTGCCCAGAACCAAAGATCATCGAGCGCATTTTGTCGATTTCTTCGCCAAGTCCCGCCGTGATGGTTTCGATGTTCAAAGAGGGTGAATCGAGCAAGATGAAGAGTTCCTCGGTCGGTGCGATCGCTCGGCTGCCCGAGCTCCCGATCCCCATGGCATGGATCATCCGGTCTGCCAGTTCGATCGTCGCAGCCACCAGGGCGCTCTTTGGGCACTTGGTGCCGAGTTTGGCAGGGGGGGTGTGGTGATTGGCGATCGCATCGACAAGGTCTTTGGGCAGGTTCGCATTGCCCAGCACCGTCTGGGCGATCTGGGTGTGATCGCTCAAAAGCAGGCGCTTCTCGACGAGTTCGAGCGAGACTCCAAGCGTGTGTGATTGATCGAGCACCTGGGCGTATTGCTCGGGGAAGCTCTGGAGCAGAACCATTCGTCCGATATCGTGGAGGATCGCAGCGGTGAAAACTGTTTGTGGATCGAGGCTTTGGCATTGGTGGGCGATCTTTGCGCTGCACAGGGCGACACTCAGGGCGTGCTCCCAGAACAAGGCATGGTCGAGCCCGCCGAGATGCGCGTGTCCTGGGTCGGAGGGGTCGATGCTTTGGATCTCGGCGATGAGTTCGCCGAGGTGCTCGAGCCCGATACGGAGCACCGCGTCTTTGAGTGTGAGCGTGTCTTCTGTTCCGGCGTAGGTGCTCGAGTTGGCGGTGCGCATGACCTTCATCGCCAGTACCTGGTCGATCTTGATGAGATCGGCGACGAGTTCGATGGCGATTTCGGGCGAGTTGATCGCTTGGAGCACCTTGTCGATGGGCTTGGCGAAGGTGCGCAGCTCGGGGAGTTCTTCGAGCTGGGCGTTGAGCTGGGAGCGGGTGATGATGGGCTTGATCGCTTTGAGCGCCAGCGCCGGGTCGGTGGCGGGCTCGGGCAGAAGATACCGGAGCTCGGATTGCTCCGCGGGCTGAGTGCCAGACCCGGCAGCAGCTTGGGCGCTCTCAGAGACGATCGCGTTGATTTGTTCGATGAACCCGGCGATGGTGAACTTGGACTTGAGGATGACCTTCGAAGCGCCCAGCTCGATCGCTTCCATGATGGGCTTTTTGGCAGGGGCGTTGGTGAGCATGCAGATGCGGGCTTTGGCGAACTTGGGGTCGGATTTGAGCCAGCGCATCAGGTTCAGGGCGTTGTCGTCGGGTAGGCGGATCTCGGTGATGATCATCTCGGGTGGGCGTTTGGCGATCATGGTCTTGGCCTGCGAGATGAGTGCTGCGCTTTGCACGCGGTAGCCTTTGACACGAAGGATTGTTGAGAGGCACTCGCGTGTGAGCGGGCAGCTGTCAATAAGGAGGATTGTTTGCATCTGGGTCGTTCTCCAGCATAGAGCCAGCTGTCCATCTCGGGTGAGGGTGCCTTGCACTCCATTGAATGGGGTATGGATCGTGGTGATGGTTCAGCATTGGGTGATCGGAGCTGGGGATGACTCAGATTGTTGGTGCGGGCGGGGTGGGTGCAGGTGTGGGATGCCGAGGCGCAGAAAAACACGCACCTTCTTTGGATGCGTGTGTGGCTGATCGTGTGTGGCTGGTTGGGTGTGATTGGCCGGGTGTGATCCGGGTGTTAGTGGGCGGGTGTTAGTGGGCGTTGGCCGGTTCGTGTTCGTGCGATGGGGTGGATTCGGCGCGGATGGTGCCTGCCACGCCTGGGCCCATCTCGACATGGATTTTGCTCTGGGCCTGGGCGGCGGTGGTGGTGACTTTGGTTTCGGTCATGCCCGGCACGCCAGCGGTTTTGGTGACGGTATCGGCGGTATCGGCGGGGAGGTCCATCGCTTCGCGCATGCGTCGGCCGACTTTGAACTTGACGGTGCGCTTGGCGGGCACAGGCACCCGTTCGAGGGTCTTGGGATTCTGGGCGATGCGTGGGGCGCGGTTTTTGACCTCGAAGACGCCGAAGTCACGGAACTCGAGCCGATTGCCTTCGCCGAGCTCGACGATCACTTCATCGAGAAACTCCTGGACGACCTGTTTGACAGCCACGCGCTTCATGCCTGTGGATTCTGCGATTCGGTCGATCAGGATTTTCTTGGTGATCGTTTTCATGATGATCCTTCCTTGAACACACCAATGGGCGTGTGAGTGTGATTCAGATGTCCCCTGCGGGGTGCAAACCCGCATTTTCGTCTAAAGACGAGCGTCTCAAGACCGGCCCCGAAGACCTCTTGTGAGGCTTCTTGCTCTATCCATTGGTGCGTTTATCCTTGCCGATGTCTTTGTCAAAGTTCTTGCCGATGTCCTTGTCAAAGTCCTCGTAATGCTTCGGATACACTTGCACAGTGGAATATGATCTTCGTGACGATGAGTATCGCAGACAAAGTCCCTCAGGTCAATAGGGATCGCCAGGTCTTTTGCGAAGTCTTTTGGGCGCAAGATCGAGTCAATAAAGCACTTGCAATTGTGCTGCAACCATGCTATGGGCAAGATATTTGGAACACCAACCCGCCTCATCTCGTTCCCATCACCCTCGCCGGGAACCCGGATCGGGCGTGACTCTCGCGCCCGGGGTGGTGGTTGCCAGCGAGGCCATCCGCATCACCTTTGTGCGATCGTCGGGTCCGGGTGGACAGCATGTCAACAAGCGTTCGACCAAGGCGCAGCTGCGCATCTGCATCGAGGATATCCCGCTCGATGATCGCGCCCGCGCTCGGCTTGTTCGGCTCGGACGCAGCGCGATCAATGCCAATGGCGAGTTGGTGCTCAGTGCCGACGATACACGAAGCCAATCTCGCAACCGACGCGCCTGTATGGATCGGCTCGGCGAGATCATCATGCGCGCCATGATCGAGCCACGAGCGCGCAAAGCAACCAAGCCAACCAAGGGCTCGATCCGACGCAGGCTCGAAGCCAAGAAGCATCGGTCGGAAACCAAGCAACGCCGAAGGCCACCGGAACAATCATGAATGGATCAACGATAAAAACTTGCAGCGAGCTCGTCCTGGCGATCGAACTCTCGAACCCGAGCGCCTCGCCCGATGCTCATGCGGTCGCGTTGTTTTCTCTGGAAACAAAAAAAGGAAAAAGTGCAGGGGAAAGCGAGGAAGAGTACAACGCTTCGCTCATCGGATCATTGCCCATCGGGCCAACGATGCGCAGCTCGGAGAGTCTGATGGTGCTCGTCGAAACACTCTGCGCCGAGCACAAAGTCTCGCCTGGTGATCTCACGCGGATCATCGTTTCAATCGGGCCCGGCGGATACACCGCGCTGCGGATCTCGACAACGACCGCCAAGGTGCTCGCGCACACACTTGGGTGCGCTCTGGTTGCGGTGCCGACCGCTTTGGTTGCTGCCCAAGCGATTGAATCGGATCATTGCCCGGGCTTGATTGTGCTGGCATCGAAGAATCAGCAAGGGCATTGCGTGGTTGTTCATGGTGATGGTTCGGTCGAAACGGCGGGGGTGCTCGGTGTGGGTGAGGCTGGGGCATTGGTCGATGCGCATGGTGTGCGATCGGTCATTGCCGATGCGCACCTGCCGAGCTCGTTTGTCCAGCGAGCCCAGGAGCTTGGTGTGGAGATTTGTCCGATGGTGCTCGATGCACGCTATGTGCTCAAGGCGGCCCAGGGGATTGAGCCGATCGACCCTGTCGAACTTATGCCGATCTATGCCCGCGAGCCCGATGCGATCACCCAATGGCGGGCCAGGGGCGATGCTCGGCCCGACTCGTCTCCATCTCCATCTCCATCTTCATCTCCATCTTCATCGCGCGAAGCGTCCGGATAACGCGATCTGATCGAGCAAACTCCCTGATATGGGTGGTTCGGTGCAACCCGCGCGATCCCTGTGAAGTTGGGTAAGCTGCGCGACGATATCCGGTCATGCGGGCGATTCATCGGATTGAAGCCGACGGAATCAAACGATCGTCGTCCCGGAAGATCACGGAAGGTCACACGCATGGTTGCGCAGCAGAACAATGATTGGGCGGAGAAAAAAGTGTTCACCACCGGCGAGGCGGCCAAGGTGTGTAAGGTGAGCCAACAAACCATTATCCGATGCTTTGATTCGGGTCGGCTCAACGGATTCCGTGTGCCGGGATCACGGTTCCGGCGCATTCCGCGCGAGGAGCTGATCCGGTTTATGCGTGACAACGACATCCCGCTCGAAACAATCGGCTCGACGCGCAAGCGCGTACTGATCGTGGATGATGAGTCTGAGATCGTGGCGCTGATTACGGAGCTGCTCGAAAGCGACGGGCGGTTTGAGGTCTGCCAGGCTTCGACCGGGTATGACGCGGGGATCGAGACCGAACGCTTCAAGCCTCACCTGATCGTGCTCGATTACATGCTCCCCGACATCAACGGCAACATCGTCTGCCAACGGGTCCGCGCTTCGCAGACCATGCCCGATACACGGATTCTGTGTATCTCGGGGGTGGTTGAATCGTCCGAGGTCGAGCGGCTCAAGCGTGCGGGAGCGGATGATTTTCTCAAGAAGCCATTCGATCTTACGGAGATGATTTCGAGGATTGAGTTGCTGTTGGAAATTGAATCGAAGTAATGACACAAGATCAACTCGCCCAACCCGAGATCAACGAGAAGCAGATCAACCTGATCCTTGCCAGCGTCGATCGTCTGCCCACACTGCCCGCGGTGGCGACCAAGCTGATGTCGGTGGGCAGCGCAGAGGATATAGATCTCGACGAGGTGATCGGGCTGATCGAGTCCGACCCGGCGATGAGCACGACGATCCTGTCGATGTGCCGAACCGCCGACAAGGGACTCGGCGACAAGATCACCACCGTCCGGCGGGCGGTGATTATGCTCGGGCTCGAAGCGGTGCAGGTCGCGGCGCTGAGTGTGCATATCTATCACCAGCTCGATCCCGATGGCCCAGCCAATGAGTGCACGCTCTTCGATCGCCCTGGGTTCTGGATCCATTCGCTGGCGGTGGCCTGCGGTGCTCAAGAGATCGCCCGGGCGCATCCGGCGATGGGTGTTTCGGCCGAGCAGGCATTCCTTGCTGGGCTGCTCCATGATCTGGGCAAGCTTGCGCTCGATCTGATCCTGCCCAAAGCCTACGAGCGGGTCTTGGGTGTGTCCAAATCGCGCCAGTGCGCGGTGTGCCTGGCCGAGCGGACGATGCTTGGTTTGGATCATCACACCGCGGGGAAGAGGCTCGCCGAGCACTGGAGGTTGCCTGATTCAGTCCGCGATGCGATCTGGCTTCATTCCCAGCCGATCGGCTCGTTGCCCGAGGGTTCGAACCGCCCGGTGGTGTCGATCGTGACACTCGCTGAGTCTTGGGCGCGTGATATGCACCTAGGCTGGGACGGCGACTATGGCGAGGCGCTCGATCTCTATGAGCTGGCAGCGCAGCTTGGTGTTAATCCAGATTTTTTCAAGAACAATGCGCCCGAGGTGATCGAAGGCGTGAGCATGCGAGGCAAGGCGCTGGGGCTTGGTGAGCATGCCGAGCAGGATTTGCTTATTGAATCACTCACCGCAGCCAACCGCAGGCTCGCCAAGCTCAACATGGAGCTGCGCCAGCGTGGTGTGCGGGCCGATTCGATCAATCGGCTGCTCGAAGCGATCGATGCTTTCAATGGGCAGCTCGATCCCGGGAGCTCGACCCAGCAGGTCCTGTGCGCGATGGTGCACTCGGCGAGTATCCTTGTCGGGTCGGCGCGGGGCGCGGTGATCTTTCAGCACAGCCCGGATCAGCCCTGGTATACGACGATGATCGATCATGCCAAGACGGTGCAATATCCCGAGGTGGTCGAGTCGCCTGTGAGCGAGCATGAGACGGTGCGTCCGGGGATGCTCGCCGATGCCAGTGCAGCTCGTTCGATGGAGCTGGCGTCGCTCGACTGGCTCCGCGAGTTGTTCATGTCGGTCAAGGAGATCGGCGCGCCGATGCTTATTGGGTCTCATGATTCTGGTGAGACCTGCCGGGATGATCGGTTCTCGTACCTGATTATCATGCCCAAGATCGGCAGCGGGATCGAGCGGGTCGTGGCGACTCCCGAGTTCTCGACTGTTCGCACCCTCTGGGACCGGGCATTGGCCGAATCGGTGATGACCGAGAAGGGTCGGCGGGTCGGCGAAGAGCTCGCAGCAGCCAATCATGCGATGACCGCATTGCGCCATGAGCTGACAAGCAAGGAATCACTCGTCCAGCTCGGGCGGATGGCAGCCGGGGCTGCCCATGAAATGAATAACCCGCTGGCGATCATCCGCGGGCGGAGCCAACAGCTCTTCGAGCGGGTGGGCACCGAGCGAGAAAGAGAATCGGCGGGCGCAATCGCTGCTGCGACCGACCAGCTCTCCGATCTGATTACCAGCTTGCACATGCTCGCCGATCCGCCCAAGCCGACATTGGCGATGACAGACCCGACGCTGATGGTGCGCCAAGCGATTGAGACGGCAAGAGAACGGTGCACCTACCAGGGGCTCAAAGCCAAGATTCAGCTCAAGGTCGATGGGATGATCCCCCCGATGATGATGGACATTGATTTGATGGTCAAAGCGGTCGCTGAGCCTGTAATTAATGCGGTTCAGGCAAGCCCAAACACGATCGTTTCGGTTTCCATTGAACCCGCCGGGTCAAACGACCGACTCAAGATACGGATCTCGGATTGTGGGTCTGGTTTTACGAGTCGATCGATCAAACACGGGTTTGATCCGTTCTTTTCCGAACTCGAAGCCGGGCGACGACCGGGATTCGGGCTCGCTCGCGCACGCGGGATTATCGAGCTTCATAAAGGGGAGATTTTCCTTGGCAACAACATCGGGAAACCCGGTGCCGAGGTGGTGATCCTGCTGGACAAGAACCTGACACATGAATCCCAAGCCGCGTGATTGTGTGATACGCAAAGAGACAGAGAGAGCAGCATCGATCATGGAACGACACCGAGAACCAAAGCCGACCGATCTCCCTGCCCAATCTGTGGGCACGAGCAGGGAGATTGATTCCGCATCGGAGTGTTTGGTCCGTGTGGTGGCGGTTTCGCCTCGGGCATCGGTCCGGCGTCGGCTTTCGAGCATGCTCCACGGGCAGGTGCGCACGCTTGATTTTGTCGAAAACGCATCCCAGGCGATTGAAAGAATCTCGACCAGCAACTGCGATCTGGTCATCATCGAGCGGGCCCTTGAGGGCTCGGACGGGATCGATTTGCTCGACGAGCTCTCGACGAATCACCCAGCGCTTGTCGGGGTCATCATCGGGCAGATCGAGAATGCTGACGATGCGGTTCGCGCGATGCGCTCGGGGGCGTGCGATCTGATCTCGATCCAAAGCCGAAGTGCCCAGACGACCCGTCGATTGCTCGAATCGGTCAAGCGCGCCGGGCGGATCCGCCAGCGTGATGCGCGGGTCGATCGGCTCAAGAAGCTCTGTCACAAGCTCAACACCGCTCGCCAGGAGGTCTCTGGTCAGGTTGGGGAGTTGTGCACCGATCTTGTTGCTGCATATCAGGACCTCTCCGAGCAGTTCGGGGATGTGAAGCTCTCGACCGAGTTCAACGCGATGATGCGCCAGGAGCTCGAGATCGAATCATTGCTTCGGACGATGCTCGAGTTCACACTCGGCAAGGTCGGCTCGACCAATGCTGCGGTCTTCTTGCCTTCGAGCACGGGCGATTATTCGCTCGGGGCGTATGTGAACTATGACATCCCCAAAGATGCAGCCGAGATCATGCTCGATCAGCTCGCCGACACGCTTGCGCCTCGATTTGAGCAGGCGACCGAGGTCGTTTCGATCAACGGGCAGGCCGAGATGGATGAGGCCTTTGAGTACGAAGCGCACTGGCTCGAAGACACCACTGCCATGATCGTCTCGTGCCATCACGACGATGAATGCCTCGCGGTGATCGGGCTCTTCCGGGATGAGTCGTTGCCCTTTGGGCAAGAAGATGCGCGGGCGCTGAGCATCATCGCCAAGCTCTTCGGTCAACAGCTCGGGCGTGTGATCCGTGTGCATCATCGTCATTTGCCCAAGGACCAATGGGGTTCGCTCGACTCGGGTTGTTATGATGGTCCGGCTGACGATTCTGATGATGACGATGATTTCTTCTCAGCTGACGATGACCACTTCGGGTTCGCTGCCTGATCCGATTCGGCAGCGCCGTCGGTAAGGTATCTCAGAACCCAGTATCTATAACAAAACCAATCATTATTTCGTTCTATTCATGATTGGCGCGTAAATGGCTCAGTCGTCGAAGTACAACGCTGCATCATCGGGCAGATCGACCAACAACGCATCGCGGTCGATGTTCTCGAGCTCGAGCTCGGAATCGAACTTGCCCGTCGCCTGATCGGGCACATGCAAGTTGCCCTTGCCCGATGTCCCGCGAAGCCTGCGCTCGACGCGCTTGCGGGCGCGCATGATGAGCCGGATCGGCACTTCGTCAAAGGGCATCACCTCGCGGAACCGGTTCATCAGGAACCGCTCGTAGTTGTTGGTGAACAAATCCGGATCATTGACCACCAGCACAATCGTCGGCGGGGCCGTCTTGACCTGCGAAGCGAAGTAGACCTTGGCTTCGGTGCCGAGCCGATTGCTGGGCCCGCGTTTTTCGAGGATGCCTTTGATGACCCGGTTGAGCTCTCCGGTACCCACGCGGGTGTTGTTTTGCTCGTGGAGCTCGAAGGCCAGCCCGATCGTCTCTTTGACATTGAGCCCGTCCTGGGCACTCATAAACGAGATCGGCGCAAAGCGCAGCCCGCCGAGTTCTTTGCGGAAGTACTCTTCGTAGCGCTGAGGCGTCACTTTGCGCCCCTTTTCGTCGCTGGCATCCTTGGCGACATCCCACTTGTTGACCACGATGACGACGGGCTTGAACGAATCGACGATCATCTTGCCGAGCTGCTCGTCGACTTGTGATATCTCGGTCGTCGCATCGACCATGAAAATCACCACATCGGCCCGTTTGATCGCCCGCTCGGCCCGATCGAGGGCGTACCACTCGATGTTGTCCTGGAACGATTTTTTTCGTCTCAAACCCGCCGTGTCGATCGCGAGGAGTGATTTGCCATCGAACTCGAGCTTGACATCCACCGCGTCGCGCGTGGTGCCCGCGATTTCTGAAACGATCATCCGTTCTTCGCCCGCGAGCCGATTGACGAGCGTTGATTTGCCCGCGTTGCGCTTGCCGACGATCGCGATTTTCATATCGACTTCAGGCTCAGGCTCGCCGACACACTCAGGCGTGATTTCATACAACCGATCGAGCAGGTTGCGCCGGAAATACTTGCTCGTCGCGCTACAGATCAGAGGCACCCCAAACCCAAAGGCCGAGAGTTCATAGGCGTGAGGCTCCCAGCTCGAATCGTCGCACTTGGTCGCCACGACATAGACGCGGGTGAGCTGAGCGTTCTTCGAGCCCTTTTTGTCACGCCGACCGAGCTTTTGCTCGCGGAGCATCTGGCAGATGGCTTGGTCTTGGGAAGTGATCCCCGCCTGGCAATCGACCGCGAAGAGGATGATGTCCGCTGATGAGACGGCGTCAGCGATCTGGCGTTCGATATCTTTGGTCAGCGATGAGAGGTCTTCGCCGATCTCGTTGTATCGCTTGCCGTCGGCGACATAGACGCCGTACCCGCCGGTGTCGGTGAGCTCGATCTGTTTGATCGGGCCTTTGAGATCCGGATGGGTGAGCTCAACGACGGTCGAGAGCCGATCGCGCGTCACGCCGGGCGTCGGATCAACGATCGCGATGCGTTCTTGGGCGATGAGATTGAGCAATGAGCTCTTGCCGACATTGGGTCGGCCCACGATGGCGATGCGGGGGATGGGCATAGTCGAGGATCATAGACACGAGCCCGCCAAATCCTAATTGAAATCGCGCACAAAGTGCCCGCAGCCATGGATTTGCAGGATTTGGTACAAACAGAGGATATCAACGAGCCGCGACCGTCAGGGAGCGGTCTTTTCTTGCTTGCCCGTTCAAAGACCGCTCCCTCACGGTCGCGGCTCGTTAGGATTCGATCAACTCTGCGACCAGCTCGTGGTGCGATTCGACCACCCGTGTCGCCCCGGCGTTGAGGAGCTCATCAGCAGGCGTCAGATCCGCCAGCCCGATCACACGCATCCCCGCGGCAACCGCTGCGATCACCCCGGCTGCCGAATCCTCGACGACGATGCAAGACTCAGGCTCATGCCCCATCTGCGCAGCAGCATGCAAAAACAACCCGGGCTCAGGCTTCCACTGCCCGACCTCATACGCGCTGAACATCGTCTTCTTCCCCGGGTCGTCGCGATGGGCAAACCGATCCATCAGCCCCGACCCGCCGAGCGTCAGCTTCGCCTTCTTGAGCGGCGCATTGGTCCCGATGCACCGATGGGGCGCATCGTCGCCCATCGCATCGAGCGCATCGAGGAGCTCATGAATCCCATCAATCGCAGGCACGCCAAACTGATGAATCTCTTCGTACATTCGTTTGCGATAGGCATCGAGCAGGTCGGGGAGTTCTTTGCCCAGCTCGGCTTCGACATCGGCAAGGATGTCAGCCAGGTTCCTGCCTTTGAAGTGCGCGATCGAATACGCCGAATCGACTGCCCATCCCGCCTCGGTGATACACGCAGCGAGCACACGGTTGGTCAGTGGTTCGGTATCGACCAATACGCCGTCGCAGTCGAAGATGATGAGTTGGGATTCGAGCATGGATTTTTTCGGTGGCCCGGCTCGCCGAGCCGGGTTCTTACTCTTGAGACACTTTGAGATCACAGAAGACCCGGCTCGGCGAGCCGGGCCACCTTGGGATTTCTACGCCGTCTGCTCGCTGCCGGGCGCGGGCTCTTTGGCATCGGCCCGCATGAACAACGCCTCACCCTTGACAATCGCCTGCCCCGGCTTGAGCCCATATTCCCCGCCCCATTTGGCCAACTCACTCAATGGCGCCACAAACCCGGAGTTGGGATCGTTGGGATCGATCAGATGATTGCAGTTCCAGTTGCGCCAAAGCTCCGCCATTTTCTCAGGCATCGCAGGATAGAGCAATAACGATGCGATTCGCAACGCTTCGGCACAGGAATAGAGGATCGAACTCAATGCATGCTCGCCGTCGTCGAGGGTTTCGAGCTGCTTGGCGAGGGTAAAGGGGGCGCTGTACGAAATAAACTCATCGACATGGCGCACAATCGAGCGTCCTTCGTCGAGCATGGTCGAGAGATCAACCGTTTCGAGCGCACAAACCGCGTTGTCCACCGCTTGCCCGGCAAACTCGGCGAGTTTGAATGTCCGATCCGGATCGTCGGCCTTTTTTCCCGCATTTTCAAGGGCGATCAGCGCGGTTTGCAGCGATGATCCATCGGGGAACCCGAACTGGCCGTTACAGGTGCCTTTGACTTGACCGTCGAAGTATTTGTTGAACATATTGCCCACTCGGCTTGTCGAGTTGCCGATGCTGTTGGCCAGGTCGGCGTTGTAGACTTCGATGAATCGAGCGTGCGCAAAGTCCGCGTCATTGGCACCCAAAGGCCCTTGGGTTGTCAGGAACCATCGCACCGCATCGAGGCTGTACTTCTCGGCGTAGGCCTGGAGCTGGTCGATCTCGATGAAGTTGCCCAATGATTTGGACATCTTCTGTCCTTCTGCAATCCAGTACGCATGGGCATAGACCGTCTTGGGCGCTGGCTTCTTGAGCGCTTTGAGCATCGCAGGCCAGACGATTGCATGGAACCAGATGATGTCCTTGGCCATCAGGTGCACGACTTCGCCTTGCCAATATTCTTTGCGCTCGTCATTGTCGACAATTGTCAAATAGTTGCACAACGCCTCGATCCAGACATAGATCCGGTGCTGGTCGTCGCCGGGCATCGAGATGCCCCAATCCGCATCGCCTTCTTTGATCTTGCGCGAGACCGGCACATGCCGAAGCCCCTGCTTGAGCCGACCGAGCACCTCGTTCTTGCGCGCTTCGGGCAGCACGCGGATCTCACCCGATTCGATCTGCTCGCGCAGCGAGCCTTCATATTTTTCGAGCTTGAAGAAGTAGTTCTGCTCCACCCGTTTTTCGAGCGGCTTGCCCGTCACGGGTGACTTGAAATCATTTTCCTTGGCGACCATCTCCGTCAGGTATTCCTCCTGCGACGGATCGTACCACCCCTCATAGTCGCCCAGTTCGATATCGCCCTGATCGAGGAGCTGTTGGATATATTGCACCGCCTTGATCTTGTGGCGATCCTCAGTGGTGCGCACAAAGTCGTCGTTGGAGAAGTTCATAAACGCAAAGGCTTCCTTGAACCGCTCGGCGTTGATCGTCGCCCATTCGTAAGGTGTTTTGCCGTTCTCCGCTGCGGTCTTGGAGACCTTCTCGGCGTGCTCGTCAGTCCCGGTGAGAAAGAACACATCGCGCCCGATCAGCCTCTGGGCGCGGGCCGCGACATCGGCGATCAGCGTCGTATAGCAATGCCCGATATGCGGGCGATCGTTGACATAGTAAATCGGCGTCGTGATATAGTACGGCTTCTGGTTGGGCTTGTTGCTGGGCATTGCTTGATTGTAGTGCTCAAGAGAGCAAGAGGTACGCAGAGGGGGCAAATCCGGGTGCCACTACTCGATGCGCAGCAGCGCAGTCGTGCCGAGTTTCGATGGCTCAACGAAGACACTACTGCGACGAAGACGACGCGTAGTGGCACCTGGCATCGCGCATTGTTGGCACATTCCTTGGAACACCCGGTGCCCGTCATGCTCTTTGTTGCCTCTGCGTACCTCTTTCTCCCATCTTCTTATCAGACACCTATAACTAACCGCTCGTTCTGCGCTATGCTTTGTCAGCACCGGGAATAGAACACCCGTCACATTCGTTTTCATGCTGAAGAGAAAGGGCAGGCAACCAGTTGGAGCGACAGAAGTTCGAACAGCTTGCCCTTGAGCATCTCGATGCGGTGTATCGGATGGCGCTTCATCTGTCTCGTCGCCCTGAGGAGGCAGACGAGTTGGTTCAGGAGGTTTATACGCGTGCATTTCGTCCTGGGACCATCGAGCGGTTTGAGGATAAGAGTGCTCCCGATGATCCGACTTCCGGGTCTGGAGGCATGCGGTCGTGGTTGTTTGCGATCTGCCATAATGTCTTCTACACCCGGATCAAGAAGCAGGCCCGTCAGCCGATGGCGGTGGAGGAGTTCTTTGGTGAGTCTTCGAGCGAGACCATGCCCGATGAAGCACCCCCGGTGTGGGATCGACGGGATCTCGACTGGGAGCATGTCGATGGCCGATTGAAGTCGGCGATTGATGATTTGAAAGATGAGTACCGTGAGGTGCTCATGTTGTGGGGCGTCGATGGGCTCAAGTATCGTGAGATCGCCGAGATTGTCGAGGTTCCTATTGGCACCGTGATGAGCCGACTCCACCGGGCGCGAAAGCTGCTCGCGGAGAGTTTGATGAGTGACGAGGCGGTTGTCGATGATTTGGGGCTCAGGCTCTGGAGCGGGTCAGAGCGCCAGCGTGCACCGCAGGAATCACCGATTGGAGACCACCCGAGGGGGATTGAGGAACGATGAGCGACCATGACCAATGACCATGACCATCCCGAGCACGCACAGGAAAACGGGCAGCCGATGAACATCGCTGCGTTGTTGCGCGCTGCTGCCGATGGCGAGCTTACCGAGTGCCAGTGCCAGGCGCTCGAAGCCCACTGTGCCCAATGCGACGATGCCGAGTGCCAGATTGCTTTCGAGAAGGCGCTCAGAGCGTGTTGCGGGCGTGTGATGTCTACGCCATGCTGCCCTGATGCGTTGCGAGCCAAGATTGTTGCAATGACCAGCGACGGGGCCAAAGCCCCGCTCGTTGCTCAAGACGACGAGGCCTTGGCCCGGCGGATCGCCGAGTCGAATCAGCGCACCCGTTCGAGGCGCTTCTGGGCTCGTTCGCCCATGATGAGTGCTGCTGCTGCTTTGCTGATTCTTACCGCAGGGGCTTTGGTCTGGCAGAGCGCCTCGTTGGCCAATCGAAACACCCCGACGCACTTCACGCCAACGCAGGCGAGCTACTTCAGCCGGGTCAGCGATTTCGCCATCCGCGAGCACACACGCTGTTGTGATGATACCATCGCCCAGGCCAAGCTCGTCAAGCTCGATATCAACGAAGCGACCGAATACTTCAGCCAGGCGTTCGGGAGTCAGGTGGTTGTGCCTGATATCGACCAGGATTCGGGACAGGTCAAGTTCTTTGGAGGCGGCGACTGCCATGTCCCCTCAACCGCCCGCTCAGGACACCTCCGATTCGATGTCACCAATCCCGATGGCAAACGCATCTCGCTGAGCCTGTTCGTCTCGCCCGATCCCGGATTGCTTCCGATGGAGGAAGGGCTGATCTACGCTTTGGATTCAGAAGCCTGCGCAGCAGCGGGCACTCGACTCTTCGCATGGGTCCGTGATGGGATTCAGTACCTCTTTGTCTCTGAAGCGCCCGATGAGATGTGCGCTCAGGTACGCGGGTTGATGCAGGCCCCGACCACCTTTGGCAGCCTGTAGCCATCTTGACCCGATCTTGACCCGATCTGTATTTCTTTCCGATTTCTTCCTGTATTCCTTTCTGTATCTCTTCGCAGCACCCGATCCAGACCCGGATCGGGTGTTTTTTGCTTCAAAGTGCAGATTCAGCCCGCCCAACCCAGAGAATATGTGAACCGATTGCCCGTTGAGCCGAGTATGATAGAGATGCACGAAGGAGTGTCCCATGTCCGTACCGATCCCAGCCCATAGACGAGTCAGAACCACCATCCTCGCTGGCGTGGCCCTCATCGCTTTGTGCAGCCCTGTCTATGCCCAAGATGCCCTCGGGCAGGGCAATGCCCTCGATGCCAACACCGGGCAGCGCGGACGGACGAACTATCAACGCCCCAGCTTTGCCAATGAGCTGAGCTTCCGAAACGCGATCGCCACGGGCAATGCACCCGGCGGATTGAGCTTTCGGGGTGATCTGGGGTATCGGGCAGCTGGCGAGTTCTCGGGTGAGCTGGGCTCGGATGCACTCTTTGCTTACCGGCGCGATTCGCTTTACTCTGGGCTTGCCGGGATGGGTATCCGAGGCACCGATGCGATCCAGTACCAGTTTGCCCTGACCACCGGGGCGGCGCCGCCGAGGAATCTTCAGGGCAATCTCTCGCTTGCCCGTGATAGTTACTACAACCCAAGCCAGCTCAACCCCAGTGCTTCGGGGCGCAACACCGGGCGCAACACCAGCCTTGAAACTGGCCTTGGCACACAGATCGGGTTTGACCAGGATGCGATCGAGCATGACCTGCGTGGGAAGCAGCTCGCTGTGCCCATCCCAGGATCGAGTGCGACGAGCGGATTCGAACCCAGTTCGATGCTCGGTTCGTTGCGATCGCCATCGACTTATGCGACGACCTCCAATCTCCAACCTGCCTTGCTCTCGATTTACACAGAAGGCATCGACGAGCGGCCTATCGGACTAATCGCTTCGCCCTTGCTGGGGATTACCACGACGCCGATGGCTCAAGAAGACCCGCAGACCAATTCCCTCGTCGCTCGCCCATCCAATGCCAACTCCACAAGCGCCGATGCGCCCGGGGGGATTGGATCGACCAAGCTGACCACCTCGTACGATGCACTCGTCGAGCAGATGCGCGCCCATGTCCAGGCGATGCGCGAACAAAATGAAGAATCAGGCATGTCCACCATCCGGGCAGAAGAATCCAATGACTCTTGGCTGATCCGGCAGATGCAGGATTTGCGTGAAAAACTCTATGGCGTCAAGCCCGCCAACGAGAATGATCCAGATGCTGCCGATCCCAATGCAACCGACCCGGCCAACCCAACCAATTCAGCCGATCCAACCGATCCAAATGCGCTTGATCCAACGGACTCGCCTCAGAACCCGCTGACCGATCCGTTCAATGTCATCCCCACCGATCCCGAGAGCCCACTCTCGCAGGTGATCGAAGATGCGCTCAGGGGGATCAGCTCAGACCCGACGGGGGTTGAGCTTTATGATCCGACCGCGATGGCGATTGATCCCGAGACACTCGAAGTCCTCCGCGGGGCAGCTGCCAGCGAGATCGATCAGTTGCTCGATCCTGGTGCCGATCGGCGCGATCTCTACGCCGAGCATATGCTCGCTGGACAACGACTGATTACCCAGGAGCGTTATTTCGATGCGGAAGAGCGCTTTACCCACGCCTTGTCGATCCGTCCTGGGGATATCCCTTCCCAGCTCGGCAGGCTTCATGCCCAGATCGGTGCCGGGATGGTGCTTAGCGCTGCGGTGAATCTCCAATCGCTCTTCTCGATGCACCCTGAAGTTGTCGCATCGCGATACACCGGCAAGCTTTTGCCCGGGCCCAAGCGTATCGAGACCCTGATTATTCGGCTCAAAGAACGCTCGGGGATCGAAGGGCCAGAGCGGTCGCTGCGGATGCTCGAGAGCGATCAGATTCGGGTTTCATCGGCACTCCTCTTGGCCTACCTTGGGTATCAAATCAACGACCAAGAGGCGATCACGAGCGGGCTGATGCTGGTCAATGAGCTCGGCGCCGATGTTGATCGTCGATTTGCAAGCCTGCTCACGCAGGTGTGGATCACCGACGATCAGGCTGACACCGAGACATCAGGAGCTCAAGACGCGGATTGAGCGCCGCTGCCAGTACCACTGCATGAACAACAACACTCCGGCTGATCTTGGTCGCCCAAAGGGGCACTCGCTGCGTGACTACTGGACGACGGGCACGATTTCTTCATTGTGCGAATCGCTCACCAAGCTAGGTCACATCCGGATCGAGCTGCGCGATGAGCGCTCGGTGATCCTCGATGCCTCTTCGCTCAGCGAGGTTCAGCCTTTCGCCGAGCCCATCCCCGATGACGCCACGGTCGTGCCCATCACCATCGGCGATGAGTCCATCGGAGCTGTGGTGGTCTATCCCAACACCGACCACACCCAGAGCGACGAGGTCTATGGGCTCATCAAACGCATCGGCGAGCTCATTGCGATGACTGCTTCGGAGATGTGTTCGGATGTTTCCGAGCTCAGGCTCCACATCAGCGAAATCGCGGTGCTCTACAAGCTCTCTTCGCTCTTGGTGCAAGGCGGGCGGGTCAACGACACGCTCGAGCTTGCTCTTGAACTGGCCCTCGAGGTCCTTGGGCTCGATGCGGGTGCGATTATGCTTTTGCCCGAAGATTCTCCGGGGATCGGGCATCGCGAGATTGAAAACGAACTCCAGAGATCGGCGTCGGTTGCGCTGAGCACCGAGTGGCTCAGCAACCCCACGCCTTTGTCCAAGGATCGACTCTTTGATCGTCAGAGTTTGGCCGGCGAGGTGGTGAGCTCGTGCAATCTGCCCGAGGATCCGCGCGTGCTTGTGCCCGATGAGTGCCGGGCTGAGGGGTTGATCGCCTTTGCAGGGACTGGATTGGTCTTCAATGAGCGCCCCATCGGGGTGATTCGGCTCTATTCCAGATCGCCCCGCGAGTTCTCATTGGCAGAACGGCACTTGATCCGTTCGATCGCCGAGTCGGCAGCTGCAGCGGTCGAACAGGCCCGGTTGCTCAAGCTCCAAGCCCGCGAGCGGCGCATGCACCGCTCGCTCAAGATCGCCGGGGCGGTGCAGAAGCGGATGCTCCCCGAAGAGACCCCCAAGTTTGAGCACATCGAGCTCGCTGCGCGGTATCGCCCGAGCCAGGAAATCGGAGGCGACTTCTACGACCTCTTCACCGTCCGCGATCAGCTCGGCGTGCTCGTGGGCGATGTGGTCGGCAAGGGGGTGGTCGCGGGGCTTTTGATGAGTGCCGTCCGCGCGACGCTTCGGGCGTATGCTGAGCTTTTCGATGATCTTTCGAAGGTGATGACCCAGACCAATGATGCGGTGTGCCGCGATACAACGGTATCCGAGTTTGTGACCATCTGGTATGCAGCGATCGACCCTGAATCATTGATGATGCGGTATGTCGTCGCCGGGCACGAACAGCCGATGCTTGTGCGCAAGGAAAAGGAACACGATGGATGGAAGGTGCGCACCCTTGAAGGCTCTGGGCTCGTCGTGGGGGTGATTGCAGGCGAGCAATACACGATGCAGGCTGTGCAACTCGAGCCCGGCGATTTCCTCATCGCCTACACCGATGGCATCACCGATGCAGTGAACTTCGATATGGACCGGTTCCGCAAGCATCGGCTCGAAGCATCCGTCCTCGAATACCTCGACGAGGTGCCCGACGCCAGTGCCGACGATGTGCTCAAGCGGATTTTCTGGTCGATGCGTCAGTTTGTCGGGTTGCAAGACCAGGCCGACGACGAGACGCTGGTGGTGGTGAAGGTGGTGGGCGAAGAGGGCAGCAGAATAGGCAATAGGCAATAGGAGTGCGCTTCTCTTTCTCCTCCCCCGCGCCTGCGGGGGAGGAGAAAGAGAAGCGTGACGAAGCGTGACGGAGGGGGGCGGAGGGGGGCTTGCTCCCCCCAAGTGCCTAATCCTTCATCCCTTGTCAAAAAACCGCTCCCTTTCGAGAGCGGTCATGGTGGGGTCAGTTGTGCGATTTTGCCTTATGCTGCCCAAGGGCCGTCGTCGTGCGAATCGAGCCAGTCCGACATGCGGATGGGCTCGCAGAGTTCTTCGACCTGTTCGCTCAGGGTCTCGAAGGTGCTTTCGACTCGGCTCAGTGCCTGCTCGACTTGTTCGATGCTGTCCATGGGGGGCTCTCCAGCGTGTTCGTTGGTCTTCGTCCCTGTCGATCTCCAAGTCCTGGTGAGGGGCTCGAATGGCAGGGGCGGGGGTGCTTGGGTTTCGGGTTCGTCCCGGTGGAGCTTCAGGTAAGCCATTGAAATCCTCCTTGGACAATGGTGTGCACCATTGAGCGTGCAATTAACATCGTCCTGAGGTTTCGTGAACTCAAGGGCAATCCACCAACAGGGTTCGGGCTGTGCCGATTATCCGGGTTGGAGGAGCATTTACCGGGGAACATAGCGCTGATATCGGCCGGAACTGCTTGACTCGATGAAGATTTGGGGGCCGGGGAATAACGAGGGCTAATCTCCGAGGGCCTCTTCCCGTTTTGCCCCGATCTGAGGCTCCTTCCCGGCCATAATCCGACCGAGATTCGAGCGATGCTTGTAAATCACCAGAATCGCCAAGATCAACGAGACAATGAAGAACGGCATCCCGTAGTTGGGGATATCGGACTTAATCAGCTCGATCTGCTCGGTGGGCAGATCTTCCCAGTCCGTCCGCGTCGAGGCTTGGCGGGTCATCAGGGTCTGGTACTGGGCAAAGACCATCCAGGTCCACAAGGGCAGACTCGCAGCAGCAACGCTCGAGGCCAGCGAGACATAACGCCACAAGGCCAAGACCACCAGATAGACCACCAGGGCACCCGATGCGGGCAAAGCCATCGCGGGCAGAATCCCGATCATCGCGCCCAGTGCGGTCGCGACGCCCTTGCCGCCTTTGAATCCAAGCCAGGGCGTGAACATATGCCCCAAGACCGCCGCGACCATGACCGCCAGCCACCAGAACGCATCGGCTGTTCCGACCCGCATCGTGCCCAGCGTGCCCATGAAGTGTCCTGCGAGCAGCGTGGGCATCAGGCCTTTGGTCAGATCGAGGAAGAAGCAGGCGTAGAAGAACCGTTTGCCCAGGGCTCGCCCGAGGTTCGTCGCTCCGATATTGCCCGAGCCCAGGGTCCGGATGTCGATGCTGTTGACTTTGCCGATGAGATACCCGAACGGGATCGAGCCGGCGAGGAAGGCGATCGGGATGAACATCCACCATTGCATGGGAGGGAGTATAGAGGCTTAGCGATCGAGGAATCGGGCATTGAGTGCCGATTTGATATTCCCAAACACTTCGCTTGGCGATCCCGTCGCATCGACCCCCAGGTATCGCCTGGCATCGGGATCCGATTCGATCAGCGAGCGGTACCCTTGGCGGACCATTGCGTGGAATGCAGCGCCCTTGGCTTCCATGCGATCGAGCAATGGGTTGAGCCGGGAGGCTGCGGTTTCTTGATCGACATCGAAGATCAGCGTCGCGTCGGGCTCGATGTCTTGCATGGCGATCTTGGCAGCTGCTTCGATCTCGGCGTTGGGAATCCCGCCCGCTGCACCCTGATAGGCGAAGGTCGAGGCGACAAACCGATCGGCGACGACCAGATCGCCCCGCTTGAGTGCCGGGTCGATGACTTGCTCGCAGAGCTGGGCACGCGAAGCCATATAGAGGAGCATCTCGCATCGCAGCGACATCTCCTCGCGATCGAGGTGCTCGAGCAGGGCGTCGCGGATCTTTTCGCCAATCTCGGTGCCTCCGGGCTCGCGGACCTCGGCGACGGTGATCCCGGCGCGCTTGGTCGCGTCGAGGAATAGCTTGAGCTGGGTGCTCTTGCCCGATCCATCGGGCCCGTCGAAGACGAGGAACTTGCCCGCCAGGGCACCGGCGAGCTCGGGTGATAAATCCAGATCCAGCTCGGCTTTGATGGGGGTATCTTCGGACTCTTGAATCGGTTTGGGCATGGTGTTGATACTCACGGCGATGAGTGTAGCGTCTGACGAACCGCCATGATGCGTTGAGCCCAAGGAGTTCCACCCAGATTTGAATCGATCAGTTCGAGCCGAGCGATGTGGCGGAGTGCATCGCCCTTTTCCGCTGCCGAGCCATGCTCGGCGATGGTTTCGAGCATCAATGCCCACGCCTGCCAGTAAGTGCTTGTGTGATTCCCGGTTGCGTCGATCCGGGTGCTCAGTTCGCGGAGTGCCTCGAACCCGGTGCGGGTTTGTCCGAGCCCGTGGAGGGTCTGGGCACGCATGAGCTCGAGCTCATCGGTGGGGTGTCCTTGGGCTTTGGCATCGACGATCAGCTGGTCGATCGAGGTCAGCGCTGCTTGTGGATCGTGTTCGATTTCGTTGCGTGTTGCCCGCGTTGTCCACATCTGGGCGCCCGGGAGGTTGAATCTGGTCGCGGCATTGCGCATCCGGAGCCCGAGCCCGCGCCTGATCTGCGGGTCGGTGAACCGATCCATCATCCCCAGGACGGTCTGCTCATAGAGCTGACCCGCCAGCACCCCCTCGCGGGTGTTGGGGTCGATGGGGTCGAGCACATCGAGGATCGCAAAGTCGGTGAGCAGCTCAGCGAGGGCAAGACGCCAGAGGTCGATCTGGGGATGGGTCGGGAAGGTGTTGATGCCATAGCTGAGCCGATCGCGGGCGAGGGCTTCTTCGTGGGCGGGGGTTGCGTGGATCGCGCCGGCGATGGCATCGGGTGCTTTGGGATGGGTTGGAGAGCGTTTGGCCAGCTCGGTCAGGGCAGCAGCCGATCGAGTTCGTGAATCGGGCGAGTTGATCGCGCGCCCGAGCACCCCGATCTGCCAGAGCGCATCAGCTGCTTGCTCGGGGTCATCTTCGCGCTCGGCGATGATATCGAACAGGTCCATCGCCGATGCCCGCCGATCGAGGGTGTGTGACATTGTGTTGGCAGCTGCGAGGATGACCGCGCTGGGCAGATCGGGGTTGGCTGGGGAAGCCTGGGTCGAATCGAGGATCAGGGTGATGCGGGTGTCGATGTAGTTGCGGATGGATGTATTTGTGCGTGCAGCCCGGCGCAGCTCGATCATTGGCTCCCATGGATCGGGTCTGGAGCGCTCGAGCCGGGATTTGGTGATGGTCTCGCGCAAGAGCACCCCCCACACCGCGTCGATGGTGTTGTTGGGGGTGATGAAGGGCGCTTGATCGAGCATGGGCGCAAAGGCTGGCGGAAGCTCGCCCATCGAGCTCAGCGCCAGCACCGCCTGGGCGCGGGCTGATGGATCGAGCCCGAGATCGTCAGCGAGTTCGAGTAGCTCGATGATGCGTGATCGGGCAGCGTCGAGCTCGCCGAGCTGCACCAATGCCAGTGCAACAGCCAGCACCCGCTGGGCATCGGTGTTGGGCTCGGAATAGAGCACCCCATCGAGCCGATCGACGATGCCCTGGAGCTGAGCCTTCGAGACTGCGCCCGGGCTGGTGATATGGATCAACAAGGTCGATTGGGCATCGAGGATCGCTGCGCGCCCGTCGGCATTGGCCAGGGGGCGGATCAGCGAGCGGATCTGGCGAGCGCCCTGAAGGGCCCGTTCTTGTTGCTGGGGATCGGTGTAGGCGTAGAAGGCGCTCAGGCTTGTTCCCGAAGCGGCCAGCGTGCCCATCAGCTCGCCCGCGGTCGCGATGCGTTGCTCGTTTGAGGCGCCCAAAGAACGGGTGCTCAGGTCGTTGAGAGCCGTTGATTGCTCGGGCGAGATCAGATCGTCATAGGTGACCACGCGGTAGTCCTCGTTGCCATCGCCGTGCTTGACGCCGATGGCGCGCATGATCCCGGTGGGGTCTTCATCGAGGAGCTGGATGGTTTTGATGATGGTTTTTCGCTTGCCGGTGATTGGGTTCTGCGGGTTGAGTGTTTCGAGCTCGGCGAGGATCGCCCGCTGACCCTGGGCCCATCCCATCTCGGTGCGCTGGATCGAGCGGGTGATGAGCAGGATCAGGTCTGGTTTGAGCTTGAGGGCTGCGTGCAATCCATCGACGGGGTTGGATCGCCCGCGCGCGTTGATGCTTGTGAGCCAATCGGCGACGCGCTGCTTGTTGTCGGCCGTGGCGCGGGCGAGTGTGTGATTGTTCATCGGCGCCAGGGTGATGGTTTGTTGATCGAAGGATCGGAAGAGCACCACCTGGAAGCGCTGGGTCGGGGAGAGCCGATCAATCGAGCGCAGGAGCTGGGTCTGGAGGTACGCAAAGCTATTGGCAGTTGCGCCCGATCCATCGACGACATAGACAACCTTGCGCGCTGCTCGTGTCTGCACCCCGGCAAACTCAACCGTCGGCGGCGAGGCGCTCTCGGGTTTGGCAATCTGGGCGTTGGTGCTCTGCAAGGCTGCCAGTGAGACCGGGTCCATCGCGGGTCTGGTGTATTGCATCGGGCCCAGATCGGCAGCCTCTTGTTCGAGCGACGAAGCATAAGCCGGCGTGCTCGGCGGAGATGGCGCGGGATTCGAGGTTGGCTCGGCGGGGGCTGGGCGATCGGGAAGCGGGGTCGGCATCGGGAGGGCAAGCTCAGCGATGGGCAACTGATCCTCAGGCGTGCGCTGGGCGTTGATCTGCATCCCGACATAGGCGATGGTACCGATGAGCAGGCTATGGACAAGGATCGACACCCCCGGCGGCAGCGTCCACCGGAGCCAATCGTTCTTCTTAGATGGTTTGGTCGATGGGCTCACCGCATGATTCTAGTGCGGATGGACGCCTTGGGTCAGTCGGGGGCGGTTCGGGGTTCGTCTCGATCAGGGCGTGGGGTTGGGTGTGCGGTCGAACTCGCTTCGGTCAACAGCGGGCGCTGCTTGGTCGGGTTTCATTTTGGTCGCTTTGGGATCGCCGTGGATGTAGGGATCGCGGGGCGCGGGGCGGAAGATCAGCCGATCGACGCCGATGGCGCCCGAACCCAAGAAGAACACCGCACCCGACATGGCTGCCAACGCGAGCTGCCAGAGCAGATGTGTATAGGCCCCGGGCGACCATGGATTATCCGCAAAGGGGATGAACCCGAAGAACGCGTTGTTTGATTGAATCGCTGCGGGCCCGAACTGGGTCATCCACAGCGCCACGATCATGATGCTCAGCGTGCCCAGCGCGCTGATGCGTGTGAGGAACCCCAAGAGCAAGAACGCGCCCACGACAATCTCGGTGATCGCAAGGATCCACGCGAGCACCCTGGGCCAAGGCTTTGAAGCGAGCATCGCAGGCATGATCGGGTCGATGGGGTTGGAATCGGCGGTGAGTCCAGGGTCGGCAGCTTTGGAGAGCATCAGCGCGATCGAATAGAGCTGCTTGACCTGCATGGGCTCGGGGAAATCTGAAGCTGAGTAAACGGTGCCTGTGTATTGGACGGATTGGAATCGAACCGCATCTGTTTGATCGTCAGTTTCGGGGTTGGGCAATGGTTTATCAGTAGACTCGAGTTGATCTTCGATCATCTCGATGATCTCGTTGGCCTGCTCGTCGAGCTCGACAGCGGGTGTGGCCGATTCGGCTGGAGCTGGCTGTTGGGTTGATTCGGGTGTTTGAAGCTCAGCGGGGTCTGGCGTTGGCGCCGGGGCAGCAGGCATGATGCCGATGTTGGCCAATCGCGCTGCGTCGTCGCCGACGACGCTGGAGGTGCCCACGAGCTTGCCAGTACCTGCCCAGAGGAAAGTGATCCCCAGGATCAGCCTGAGAAAGAAACTTGGCAATGTCAGGGCAACCTGGTCGCGAAGGCGCATGGGTGGTTCCTCGTGTGTGCGTATCCGTCCCGGGCTACTAGAATACACGATACGGGGTGATCTTTGACGAAGTATCCCTCTGTTTTGATCGGCAAAGCGGGGGAAAGTGCGCCAATCATGCCGATTGGCATGGTGGATCGGGCGATGTTTGATCCGGCGAGGCTTGGGATGCGTATGGTGTACCCAGCTGGCAGGTCCGATTGGGCCTTGTTTGGACACACGCTGCGGATGTGGCGGAACTGGCAGACGCGCTAGATTTAGGTTCTAGTGGGGCAACCCGTGCAGGTTCGATTCCTGTCATCCGCATTGTTCAATAGATCACACAAAGAAGCCCCCAGCATCTGCTGCTGGGGGCTTTGTGATGGATGGCGGATGATGGACGCTTGATTGATCCCGTCTTATGGGCAGCCTGTGCTAAAGGCAGCGAGGAAGGCGGAGATATCGAAGAAGTTGAAGGTGCCATCGTCGTTGAAGTCGGCGATCGGGTCCTGGGCATTGAAGGCGGTCAGGAAGGCGGAGATATCGAAGAAGTTGAGTGTGCCGTCCTCGTTGATGTCAGGTGGGCAATCGCTTGGCGTGGTGCCTTGGAACTCGGCAGCGCCCAGATCGACGATGCCGGTCAATCCATCATCGACTCCGGTATCGGGTGTGCCCGTGTCGTCGAGGAAGCGCGAGTTGCCGTAGATGTCGGCGAGGACATTGGCGCTCACGAGCAGGTCTGATCCTCGGTCGATCGCGGGTGATCCTTCGGTGAGGCGTACATTGTCATCGGATGTGCCTGGGATGTTGTTTGGGCCGTCGGCATCGACGAAGAGGGGGTCGGCGTCGATGTTGCCGACACCAGCGGGTGCAGCAGTCCCGATGCCGAGCCCTTGGACAATGGTTCGGTTGACGACCAGATCGACCGAGAGGTTGTAAAAGATGGAGTTGTTTTGATTGCCTGTGGGGGTGGAGTTGTCCCAGAGGATGCAGTTGTCCACCCTGACCGTGTCTCCGACAGCCATGATGGCACCGGAACCACCGCCTGCAAGCGTAGTGTTTTGCGTGAAGGTTGAGCCTTGGACAAAGAGTTGGCCGACTCTGTCAGCGATCACAACCCCGCCAGTGCTGTTGATGGTGTTTCCTGTAAACAGGGTGTTTTCGATGGTCAGTTGGCTGGCGGGGCTGCTGGCATAGAACCGGACCGCGCTGCCCATGGAGTTGGCGTTGTTGGCGTAGAAGCGTGAGGAGGTGATCCGGTGTGTGCCTGAAAAGAGGTAGCCGATGCCCCCGGCTTGTGGGGAGGTGTTGCCTTGGAACTCGCATTGATCAAAGACGCTGCTGGCCGAGTTGAGCGAGAGACTGACCAAGGCTGCGCCGCCCATGCTGATTGTGGCGGCGTTGTCGCGGAAGATGGAGTTGTCGATCAGGTAGATTTCTTCGCCAATCAACGAGAGCCCGCCGCCGGCAGTGGCGGTGTTTCGCAGGAACTCGGTATTGGAAATGATGGTGTCGATCTCGGTGCGGATGCCCCCGCCGTTGCTGCCTGCGTTGTCATGGATGAAGGAGTCGGTGATCTGGGCGAAGGTGTTGGTGGTGCCCGCGAGGTAGATCCCGCCGCCGTAGCTATCGGCGATGCAGTCTTGGACGATCAGGTTGCGAAGGGTTGGTGATGAGTCGATGCTGTAGATTCCGGCGCCGTGTTTTTGATTTGCGGTTGATGAACCGTCCGCGACGCCGTTGGTGATGATGAATCCATCGAGGACGGTGCTCGAGCCAGCACCATTGAGGGTGACGACATGGTAGGAGTTGGTTGTTGCGCCGAGTTCACCATCGAGAAAGACTTGTGGGTCGAGCGGATCTCCGCGTTGGGCGAGTGTGTTTTCGTTGCCGACGAACCCGCCGTAGAGTTGGACGCCATCGGGGATGAGGAAGGTCGCCTCGCGTCCGGCGGGTGTTTCTGGTGTGTACTTGCCATCGGCGACCCAGATCTGATCGCCCGGCTGGGCGACGGCGAGTGCGTCGGTGAGCGAGTCGAAGGCCCTGCTCCAGGTGGAGCCGTCGCCGTTGGGATTGGCGTCGATGTCGACACGGATGACGGCAGCGTTGGCGAGTCCGACCATCGAGAATGTGAGTATGAGTGCGGTGCGCATAGGCATGGATTCTCCTCTTCTTTGACCTTCGGGTAAGTATGGATTCTACCCGAGAGGCACTTGGTATCGGCACAAAAAAACCAACAAACATCGGTTGTTTTGTCCGATAAATGTTGGTTTTGGTGGTGGCTTTCAGGCGAGGAATCGCATGGTCTATGGGCACCCGGCGCTGAAGATGGTGAGGAAGTCAGAGATGTCGAAGAAGTTGTGAAGCCCATCGTTGTTGATGTCAGCTGCAGGCTCGTTGGCGCTAAAGACGGTGAGGAATGTGGAGATATCAAAGAAGTTGAGTTGCCCGTATGGCTCGGCGAGGTCGGCCTGGTTACACCCGATCTGGACATCTTCGCACGAGCGCTCAACGAGTTGTACCTGATCGACGCCGGCTTCGACGACCGAGCCTTCGAAGAGATCTGAAACTACGAACCGCACGCGGACTTGGCTCGATGGGTTGGCGAAGATCGTATCGAGATCGAAAGCGTATTGGTTCCATCCCCCGCCTTGGGATTCTGGTCCCAGGGTGTCGATGGTGGTCCATGATGAGCCGTTGTTGTTGGAGAGCTCGACACTCATCGAGTCGTCGATGACGCCGATGTTGTTTGAGTACCACAGGGCGTAGACGAGGGTGGTGTTGCCGCCCGATGCATCCATCGGTGGCGAGGTGAGGATGGTGGTGCCGCCATCGACATCGGAGTTGCCCTCGACATTGTCGGTGAGGTAGCATTTGCCCGACCCATCGAAATCGAATGCCGGATCGCCTCGTCCGCCGCCGCCTGCGGGGACGCCGCGTTCCCAGGCACCGTCGGAGACCGATCCTGAGACTGTCCATCCGGTGTTGGACTCGAAGTTATCCGCGAAGATTTCAACAACCGATGAGATGACATCGGCGCTGAAAACATCGGCGGGGGCGTCGGCGGGGAAGGTGGTCGTGAATCCATCGGTGGTCGAGGCTTCAAAGTAGTAGCGGACATCTGAATCACAGGTGATGATGGGCAGTGGGGCTGAGTAGGTATCGTCGCCGTTGTTGGTCATGGGGATTGGGGTAAACCCTGATCCGGTGTCGAGCATGAGGTTGACCGCATCGACAACGACCCCATTGCGGGTGATGGTTGATGCCGTGAGCACCTGTCCACCAGCGGGGTCGATCACGGTGATGGGGTCTCCGATCTGCGACAAAGCCATCGGGCGAAGCTCAGCATCGACGCGGACGATAAAGAGCCCGCGTTCGATATCGGAGATCAGCACATTGCCCGAGGGGAAGAAGGGGTAGTTGGACCAGGCGCCGTTGAACTCGGGGGAATCTGAGCCTGGGAAAGTATCGAAGTAGGCGATCTCGACGGGGTTGATCGGATCGAGGGCATCGAAGACCCGCAAGCCCGAGCGGTAGTTTGCCTGAAAGACCATGCCGTTGTGGGTGTAGAGGTTGTGGTCGATTGCTGCCGAGCCTGAGGTGTAGGTGCCGACAAGGAATGGATTGGCGAGGTCTTCGACATTGATGACGCGTGTGGTGGTGACCGAGACCGAGTTGCCTTCGTCGAGCTCGTCGTTGAGGTAGACATACTTGCGATCGTCTGAGAGCCAGACCTGGTGGGCGTACCCGGCGTTTGGATAGAACACGGTGGCGAGTGTCTGTGTGCTGTTGGGATTGGTGACATCGACGATGCGGAGCCCGGTCGAGGTCCATCCGCTCGAGAATCCGCCCGCGACGAAGGCGATCTCTCGTCCGTCGAATGCGCCGCCCTGCCAGGTGACGACCTGGGCGTCATGGACATACATTTGGGTCCATCCGCCATCGAGTGATGGGAGTTCGGGGTTGGAGATATCAATGTGGATGAGCCCGCCGTTGCCGATGTTGGTGCCCACGACCCAGAGCGAGCCGGTGTCTTCGTTGACGACGATGTTGTGGGAGGTGGAATAGCCGCCAGCGGTCCAGTTGCGCACGAGGGTGACATTGCCGTTGTCGATATCGGAGAGGTCCATGATCTGGATGCCTGATCCGCCTTCGGAGACGCCATAGGCATAGTTGCCAACGACTTTGACATCATGCCAGAGGCTCACTGGTCCTGGGATGGTGTCGACAACGATCGGGTTTGTCGGGTTGGTGATCTCGACGAATCCGTATCCGCCTTCGAGCCCCATGATTGCGTATTCGCGTCCCGAATCCGAGACATACCCCCAGCAGTCGTTGCCTGAGAGGGTTGAGGGCAGGCCGGGGAAGTTGTTGAGCGGGATTTGTGCCAGCAGGGTGATGTTTGAAGATGCGTAGGCGACCCCGCGTGGGGTTGACATGCCCTGGGTCCAGATGTCGCCATAGACCGGTGGGAGGTTGTCGAGGATTTTGCGCACATCATCATCGTGGGCGTTGGCGTTGGTGCCTGTGAGGATGAGCAAGGCAGATGCTGCGAGTGTAAGGTGGCAACCAAAGCGCGATTCGGAGTCAAGGCCCATCGTGGACAATCCTTTCGATGTTTATGCGCCGAGCAGATCTGGGCGCGAAAGAGCGTGTTCTTTGCGTACGAAACAGACGCACGCACACCCCTTGCTTGAGTAAGCATCTGATTATTCGTCTTGCTTGATGATTCGGTTGCCCAAATGCCGGATTTGGTGGTATGAAATCGGTCTTTGGATACACTCATGGTCATGGAACGAACAAAAACACGCTTTGTCTGGGTCATGGTTGGCATCTTGGGTTCGATGGCTGCTGCTTCGGGAGCGATCGCTGGGCCCAAAGCCGCACCGGAACTCGATCTATCCGAGCCCGCCTCGGACTCCGGGCTGTTGCTCGTTGAAGAAGATGTGCATCCGCGTGTGCGTGTCAGCTGGGTCGTCGGCGGGCAAGAGCGCGGGCATTCCGGAACGATGCCCTTCACCGCGCCAATCGGAGGCGAGCCGATCGGCAAGAATGTCAAATGCTATGTGACCATGGGAGGCACCCGCGTCGAGACCGGCGCTGGACACCCCAAAGGCGCAGTGATTCGGCTCGGCGTGACCAAGATCGACAACGCACGGGCCTTCTTCGCCGGGATTGATCCGCATACCTCCATCGAGTTCGCCGTCACCGGCATCAAGTTCAATCAGCCCGTCAAATACCACCAGGGTACCGGGATGATGCACCTCAAATATGCACTTGGCGATCTGGAAGCCTGCGAGCTCCCGGCCACCGCCCGGAACCAGTACCTGCTCTCCGATCCTGACGACACCCTCGGCGGGCGGGTGATCGCCGGCGAAAACGCCACGCCGGGCGCACTCGATGGCAAAGAAAACCACGGCGAGTTCAGTATCGAAGTGGATCAAAATGATCCTACTATCGTCTCGATGCGCCTGCGCGTGCCCTATGGGATGCTTCGACACCTCCAGGACCCATGGAAAAGCGACCTGCCCGGCACCTTCTTCGAGCCCATCCACATGCACGCCGAAGCCGAGCTGATCCCGATGGATGCCGACCCGCTCGATCGCGCCCCCTTCGTCCCCGAGGTCAACCCCAAACCCGAAGCCAAGCCAGGTGCTCAGGATGGGGATACCCAGAAGCCAACCGACTGAACTTTGATCGCAGCACTTTGATCGCAGCGGTGATACACTCGGCTATGAACACACTGACCAAGCTCGATCAACGCGCCCTCGATCAGGCGTATGCACAGGCCTGCAAATCGCGTGATGAAGGCGGGATCCCGATCGGGTCGGCATTGGTGAATCAAGTTGGCGAGATTGTCGCAGCCGGGCACAATATGCGTGTGCAGTCGGACGACCCCACCGCCCACGCCGAGACGGTGTGCATCCGCAATGCTGGGCGCAGGCGAGATTGGCACACACTGACACTTGCATCGACCCTCTCGCCGTGCGCGATGTGCACGGGCACCGCGATTCTTCACCGGATTCCTCGGGTGGTGATCGGCGAGCACCAGAGTTTTATGGGGCGCGAAGATTGGCTCGATGCTGAGGGTGTGGAGGTGGTGCTGGCCGATGATCGGCGGTGTATCGAGCTGATGGAGCGGTTTATTTCCGAGCGCCCGGATTTATGGGACGAGGATATCGGGGTGCCTCCGAAGAGGTGATTGTCTCTAGACGGTTCCGTACATCCGATCGCCTGCGTCGCCGAGCCCGGGCATGATGTAGCCTTTTTCATTGAGTCGTTCATCGAGAGCTGCTGCGTAGAGGGTGACCTCGGGGTGGTCTGCTTTGAGCCGGTTGATGCCTTCGGGGGCTGCGACGAGGCAGATCATGCGGATGTCATCGGCGCCGGCTTGCCTGAGCATGGTCAGGGCCGCCGAGGCGCTCCCGCCGGTGGCGAGCATGGGATCGACGAGGATCACCGGGCCGGTATCGAGATCGGCGGGGAGCTTGTTGAGATAGGCGTGGGGTTCGAGGGTCTGTTCATCACGGGCGAGCCCGAGGTGCCCGATGCGTGCTTCGGGCATGACATCAAGGATGCCATCGATCATGCCGAGTCCTGCTCGCAGGACGGGGACGATGGTGATGGTGCCTGCGAGGACGGTGCATCTGGCGGTTGTTTGTGTTGGGGTCTCGATGTTGATGTGCTCGGTGGGCAATGAGCGGGTGACTTCATAGACCATCAGCCCAGCGATCTGGGAAAGGGCAGCTCTGAAAGTGCGGTGTCCGGTGTTTGTGTTGCGGATGGTCGCCATTTTGTGGGCGATCAGTGGGTGATCGAAGATGACGATGCTCTGTTGATGGGTATCGCTTTGGGTGTGCTGAGGCATACCAGAGTGTATCCGTAGTTGCCCACAGCATTTGTCTGGGGATGAAAAAACCCCCGCTCCACACAGAGCGGGGGTCGGAGGATTGTTTCAAACACGAGAATCGTGTTGAAGATTCAGCGATGGATTATCCGCATCCGGCGCCGAATGCTTCGAGGAATGCGGAGATATCGAAGAAGTTGAACTCGCCATCGTCATTGAAATCTGCGACCGCATCGCCGTTGTTGAAGGCGGTGAGGAATGCGGAGATATCGAAGAAGTTGAGTTCACCATCGCCGTTGATGTCTGGTGCACAGACACCCGCCGATGGAACCGTGACGCTTGCAACAACCGAGATGCTCGGGTCGCGCCACATGCCCAGCGTGACATTGCCTTCGGTCGGAGCATTTGCCGAAACGAACGAGAAGTTGTAAGTGGTGCCCCAGCGGATCGCATTGGCGTTGACATTCGAAGCGAATGTGTCGGTTGCCCATGTGATTTCGCTGCCACTTTCGACAGGCACCCAGTCGGTGCCGTCGATCGCGGCGTCTACCGAGTCGTGGTAGTCGATGTCATTGAAGTAGAAATCGCTGGCAGTTCCTGTGTGAGGAACGGTGAAGGTCCCAACGGACATATGCGAGTTCTGGTTGTGAACCGCGTAGTCGTATCGCCAGGTGCCATCACCAAGATCGGTGGCTTTGGAAGCGACTTCGAGCTTGCCCTCACCCGGAACCGCAGCGGTCACGACGGTGACGCGTGGGTCTGGAGTGTTGACGCCCAGTCCATGCTCTTGCCATGCGATGAGTGCGGATTTTTCGCGTGCTGTCCCGCCGGTGGTGGAAGCGTTTCCGTTCGAGAACACATTGAGTCGCTTGTAGCTCACATTGTTGTAGCTCGTTGGGGTGACGCCATCGTCCTGGAAGAAACCGAACTCGTCTTTGATGACATACTGTCCTTCAACGAAGTAGAGGGCTCCTTCTGATTGCATGTCTGTGCGTTGGACCTGGATTCGTTTGTAGATGGCGTTGCCGCTTTGGTTGATCGAGGTGTATGGGTAGACGAACTCTCCGTCCCATGCGTTGACCTCTGATCGTGGGCCAAGATCAGACTGCGAGCCGTTGAGACCGGCACCGTATGGGTCTGAACACCCAGGGCCCAGTTCGTTGAAGGTGCCCCCGCCCTGGCAACCAAAGCCACAGGCATTGCCTTGGAGCGAAGCGAATGAATGCTTCACGAACGAAACGCCGAGCTGTTCCATGCGTCCATCGAGCAGACGGAAGATCGAAACCTGAATCACGGGGTGATTGGGCTGTCCGTCATACCAGTCAAGGTTGACATCGCCAGCGTTACAGGAGGTGGTGCCGACGGAGTAGGCACTGATGCCCCCGACTGTGCCGTAGAAGTTGACATCGGTGAGTGCGCCTGTGATGACATCGGGTGCTGCAGCAGCGACGCCACAGCTTGCAGCGAGCGCTGCGATTGCTGAGATACGAAACATCTTGTTTTATCCTCCAGAAAGTGGGTATTTGGGTTTACTCAATACAGCGTAACCGGAGATAGGTCCAAATTACAATCAATTCTTGGGCAATTTGAAAGAATTCCACCGAACAAATACCTTTGAAAAGGCATGGCAGCGGCCTGGCGTCCCAATTTCGATCCTTGCCGACTTGGTCATTGTACCTTCCTACGATTCGGGCCAGATCGTGAATATGCAAAGCACACAGCCTGTTGTCGAGCTCAAAGCGCTGCGTTATCGGTATCCCCGGAGCGAGCACTTGGCCGTGTCGGTGGAGGCGGTGTGTATTGAGCCCGCAGAGCAGCTGGTATTGACTGGGCATTCGGGGTGTGGCAAGAGCACGCTTTTGCATCTGATTGCCGGGTTGATGGACCCGACATCGGGCACTGTCAAGGTCCGGGGCACCGATGTCCATGCCTTGCGTGGATCAAAGCGCGATCGGTTCCGCGGGCAGCACATCGGCATGGTCTTCCAGACCTTTCAGCTCCTCCACGGGTTCACCGTGATCGAGAATATCTTTGCTTCGTTGATGTTCTCCGAGCTGTCGCCAAGTGCGCACCGTGATCGGGCGATGGGGCTGCTTGAGACTTTGGGGATCGACACGCCCGATGCGTTGGTTCAGGACCTGAGCATCGGTCAACAGCAGCGCGTGGCGGTGGCGCGTGCGGTGGCGTGCTCGCCGAGCGTGGTGCTGGCCGACGAACCAACCGCTGCGCTCGATCCCGAGTTTTCGATCGCCGCGATGGACCTGCTCCAAGAGGCCTGCCGATCCATCGGGGCTGCATTGATCTGCGTGACCCATGACACTGCGCTGATCGAGCGATTTGGGCGTCATGAGCGATTGTCGCATCTGGGTTTGGAACGGAGCCAAGTCTAGATGGCACTCAGTGACTGGAACATTGTGACCCGTTCGATGCGAAGCCGATGGTTTTCGACGGCATTGACCATCCTGACTGTGGCGATCGCCTCGGGATTGATGACGCTTTTGATTTCGATGCGCTCGGCGGGCGAAGATTCCTTTCGACGAGGCACGGGCAATGTGCAGGTTCTGATCTCGAAAGAGGCCGGCCCGCTCGTCAGTGTGCTCAACTCGATGTTCTACGCCGATGCGCCGGGCAACCCGATCCTGTTTTCCGATTATGAACAGCTCGTCTCGTCGTATCCCTTTGCGTGGACTGTCCCGACGCAGCTTGGTGATTCGTACCAGGGCTCGCCGGTGATGGGCACGACGGGGGCGTTCTTTGAATCATTCGAGCCAGCGATGGGGCAGCGGTGGTCGCTGGCATCGGGCGCATACTTTGATTCCCCGTTCGAGGCAGTGGTCGGATCGGCAGCGGCCAAGATTCATGGGCTGAAGGTCGGCGATTCGATCACACTCGAACACGGCGCACCAAGAGCCATGGGCGGGCACGATCACAACCAGTTTGCTTTTACCGTTGTCGGGGTGCTCGATCCAACAGCCACCGCTCACGATCGTGCGCTCTTTACCAGCTTGGAATCTTCGTGGATCCTCCACGCCCACGATCGGCGCGAGTCTCAGCTCGGGCATGGGATCACAACCACAGATGCCGATGTCATGGATGCCGATCGCAAAATCACAGGCATCTACGCCTCGATCGGTTCGCGCAAAGCAGCGCTGGTGCAGGTCTTGGGCATGCTTCGAAGCGATCCCAACTGGACCGTCGCCAGCCCAGCGAGCACGGTGGGGAGCCTGTTTACGATCGTGTCCAATATCGACCAGGTGCTCCTGGCGATGGCGATCGCGGTGATGTGCTCGTCGGGGATTTCGATCCTGGTTGCGTTGTATAACTCGATGGAGCAACGCCGACGACAGATCGCGGTGCTGCGCGTTCTGGGGGCTTCGAAGATGCGGGTGTTCAACCTTGTGCTCACCGAGAGCGCGATCATCGGCACACTCGGCGGGTTCGCCGGGCTCGGGCTTGCGATCATCGCCGGCAAGGTGGTCTCGGGGATTCTCCACGCCCGCGTCGGGATCGTGATCGAGCCGACCCTGCCGATTGATGGATATTTGACGATCGTGCTGGCGACGATCGCGTTGTCGTGCATCGCCGGGGTGATCCCCGCGTTGATTGCGTACCGAACCGAGGTGGTTCGATCGCTTCGCCCGATCGGGTAGCTGATTGTTTTATAAGGAAGGCTTGTCTTTGCGTTGGTTCTGGTTGTTTATCTTGGGATTGGTCGTGCTCACCGCTGGGCTTTATACCAAGCGTGTGCGCACAGAGCATGTTGTTGCCAAAGCCAACGAATCTGCTGCCGAGCCCGCCCAGTCCCGAGTGCGCCCACGCCGATCAGTCCGCCCTGCGAAAGCACCGCCATCCGAACCCGTGATTGATTCCAAACCCGAGCCCGAGTCCAAATTCGAGCCAGAAGAAAAGCGTGTTCAACGCGAAGAGCGCGAAGAACCCGAAGCGGAACCAATCCCGACGGAACCAATCCAGGCCGAGCCAATCGAAGCAGAAACGGTTGCCGAGGTGATCGAATCGGCTGTGGAGGCGGTGAAGGAAGCTGAGGGAATCGTTGAAACGATCGCCGAACCCGAGCCCGTTATTGAGCCAGTTATTGAGCCGGTCATTGAACCAGTCGTTGAGCCAGTCATTGAACCGGTTGAAGAAGTGATGACCGAAGCGCCGCCGATTCTCGAAGCAACTCCCCAAGCAACTCCCGAAGCTGCTTCCGAATCGGCCGAGCCGATCGTTGCTCAAGAAGAGCCCGAGCCAAGCTACCAGCGCCTCGGTGATGGCACGATCAAGATCAAAGCAACCGGCACCATCATCATCGGCTCGGGCACACAAGACGACCCGTTTGTGCTCGACTGGGCAACCATGCGCTCGGTCGAACGCGGGTACAATCCCAAGCAAGGCAAAGAGGTGCTCCCGGATTGGCTCGATGTGCTTGACGAGCAGTTTGTGCGGATCACGGGCAATACGCTGGTGCCTGTGATCGCCACGACGACGCGTGAGGTGCTGGTGATGCAGAACCCGTGGGACGGGTGCTGTATCGGGATTCCGCCCTCGCCTTATGATGCCATCGAGGTGACGCTGAATCATGATGTGGACTTTGGCAACAGTGCAGTCGGGTACGGCACGGTCGAAGGGCTCTTCCTCCTTGATCCCTATGTCGTTGATGGATGGGTGCTCGGGTTGTATCTGATTGAAGATGCGACCTATCGCTCGGGCGAGGGTGTGCCATTCCCCGATTTCTAAAACATACCAGCGACATGCCTGCGACATGCCGGCGTTGACATCATCAAATACCCCAATACCAAAAACCCCCACAACGAACAGGTTGTGGGGGTGGTGGATGGTGCGATGGCGTGGGATTGGTCAGCGGTCGACCAGTGGCCCCATAGTCTCAGGCTCGGGCTCGGGCTTGGACTTGCAGCTGAGCAGCAATCCGGCACCGACGATCGCCGAGATCGCCGAGGCGACAAGAATCGCGAGCTTGGCATGCTCAAGATCGGTCGGCGAGTTGGCAAAGGCGAGGTTAGCAATAAAGATCGCCATGGTGAACCCGATCCCGCCGAGGGTGGCAGCCCCGATGATGTGCCTCCAGGAGACACCAACGGGCAATGAGGCAATCCCAAGCTTGACAGCGATAAAGCACATGACGCCGATGCCCAAAGGCTTGCCGATGAAGAGCCCGAGGATAATGCCCATTGATGAGGCGTTGCCCAGGTTCTCGAACACGCCGCCATGAATCGGGATGCCTGCGTTGGCCAGGGCAAAGACTGGGATAATGAAGAAGGCGACCCAAGGATGGAGCACATGCTCGATCCGGTGCAACGGCGGAAGCACCTGGCGCGAGTTCTGTATGATCGCATTGACCGCTGCCCGGCGTTCGGATGACTGGGTGACATCCGTATCGGGGTTATCGTGTGCTTTCTCGAAGACATCGAGGGCTTTGCGTGTCGAGAAGACGAAGTTGACCGCATTGACACGGGCATGGGCGGGGATGGTCATCGCCAGGAGCACGCCTGCGATCGTTGCGTGGACTCCCGACATATAGACGCAGTACCACAACGGTAAACCCAGTACCAGATAGAGCGTGATCCACCGGACACGCAAGACATTCATGAACAGCAAGAGCCCGATGATCGCCCCGGCATATCCGAGGTATTCCATCTGAAGCTTGTCCGTATAGAAAACCGCGATGACGATCAGTGCGCCAAGGTCGTCAACGATTGCCAGGCTCGTCAGGAAGACTTTGAGTGAGTTGGGGATGCGCGAGCCGAGCATCGCCAAGATACCGACAGCAAAGGCGATGTCGGTGGCCATGGGAATCCCCCATCCGGCATGGGTGGATTTGTTGAAGTTCAGGCTTACAAAGATCAGCGCCGGGCCGAGCATGCCTCCGATAGCGCCGAAGATCGGCAGGGCTGCCCGTTTGGGCGATGCCAACTCGCCGACGAGGATTTCGCGTTTGATTTCGAGCCCGACAACGAGGAAGAAGATCGCCATGAGCAGGTCGTTGATCCAGTCGACAGTCGAGTGCCCTTGCCACCAGAGCGGCTCTTCGGGCAAAGGCGACCAGGCGTGCTTGTCGGCTTTCTTGTCGGTTTTATCTCCATACCCCTCGTCATAACCTTCGTCACCGACCGCTTTTTCGGCAGCGGCTTCTGCATCAGGTGTGTGCAGGGCTTCGTCGGCATGCTCTGTGCCGATGGCATGCTTTTCATCGGGGGTATCGTGTGTTGCGCCTGGGCCATGATGGGGGTTGTGGGCCACCGTGATCCGGGTCTCGGTTTCGTTGAAGATCTCGTTGTAGGTGTCGGCATACTTCGAGTTGGCCCAGATCATCGCGATCGCGGTCATCAATAACAACACGATCCCTCCCGAGCTCGAAAGCTTGGCAAAGCGCGTAAATGGGCGAGCGAGCCGTTCGCCGGGTTCGGGGCTCAGGTTGTGCGATGCGGTTGGAATGTGATGGTCGTCTGACATGGATCTGAATCCTTGTGGGTTGAGCGGGCTCCGTTTGGCCCCCCAATTGTGGGGGTGCGATAACCTAAAGACCTGTCTCTATATCGTGCCAAAGGTATCGGGATGTTGAGTGGGGATTGCCCAATGAGACTCTTTTTGAGGCAATGGTCGGGAATCAGGGCGCAGATTCTCGCTCTGAGTAGCTCATTTTCGAGGCGCTTTGATTGCGCTTGAGGCCTGCTCAGCGTTGGAATGGGTAGAGCCCGGGCAGATCAAGGATGCGGGTCAGCTCATCGAGGGCATCGGTGAGCGAGCGGGCGAGTGTGGGATCGAGCAGGTCGTCGGGGGCGAGCTGATCCGGGTAGTGTTTTTCGACCCAGGTGGTGAGGGATTGGTAGAGCTCATCGGTGAGCATGACCCCTTGGTGGAGGGCGCTGCGTTCTTGGTCGGTCATGACGATGCGCAAGCGCAGGCAGGCGGGGCCGCCGCCGTTGCGCATCGATTCGCGGACATCGAGGTAGTGAACGCTGTTGATCGGATTGGTCGAGTCGTCGATCATTCGATCGACAAATGCAGCGACGCGGGGGTTTTCTTTGGATTCGAGCGGTGCGATCAGCGCCATGGTGCCATCGGGCAGGGTGACGATCTGGGAGTTGAAGAGGTAGCTTGTCACCGCATCTTCGAGTGAGAAATCGGTGTTGCTCGCTTCGATGAGGGTGAGGGGCTGACCCAAAGGCCCAGCGATATCGGTAATCATGGATCGTGAAGTCGCAAAGGCTTGCTCGTGATAAAGGAAGACCGCCTCGTTGCCTGTAGCGATGACATCGTTGTGGAAGACCCCGGCGTCGATCGCGTCGGGGTGCTGGCGGGTGTAGACAGTCCGGGTTGGATCGAGCTTATGCAATCGGGCGATGGCCTGGCACGCAGCCCGTGTCTGGCGCGAGGGGTATTTGCGCGCTTCGCCAGCGGAATCTTCGCGGTCGAATCCATAGACAAACATTTCAACCCCGGGCTGGCCATGCCCAGCAGCGAATCGGATGTGGTTGGCAGCCCCCTCGTCTGCGAATCGCATCTGATTGGGCAATGGATCATGGACGACAAAATGGGCGTCGTCTTTGAAGATCATGCGGAGCATGCGGGTCGTGGTGGGGTGCTCGAGTGAGCGGTGGTAGTTGGAGATCAGGTTGGCGGGGGTGAGGTGGACTTTGGCATCGGCGGTGTCGGCGCTGGGCGAGACGGTCGCGGCATTGGCAGCCCACATGCTCGATGCGCTCCAGATCGCAGCGAGCAAGGTCGGGTCTGCGTCGTGGGCGGATTTGAGGAGCTGCTCGTCTGAGCCTGAGAATCCGATCTGGCGCAGGGCATTGAGATCTGGGCGGTGCTGAGGCGGAAAGACGCCCTGGGCGAGCCCAAAGTCCATCAGGGTCTTCATCTTCGAGAGCCCCTGCAAGGCAGCAGCTTTGGGCAATGAGGTGCCCCCGGCATTGGTCGCCGAGGCGACATTGCCCGGGGAGAGCCCGGCGTAGTTGTGGGTCGGGCCGATGAGGCCATCAAAGTTGATTTCGTGGGCGATGGTCATGGGAGAAGGGTAGGTCGGGTTCGAGAGCCGATGTGTTGGGTCTGGGGGGTGTTTGGGCGGCGTGGGGGGCGCGGGGGAAGATATTGCCCGCTGGTTGCGGTTTGGAGGGAGATTTTGGTCGAAAACTTGACAATTGAGCTTTTGTCGCGTTCCCTCAAAGCCCGACCCCTCTTCTATAGAGGCAGAGACGAAATGCCAACAGCCTGGTTCCAGCACCCCACACCCCAAGAGAATCGAACACATGGCCAAAAAGATCACCACGAAGAAGACTTCCAAGAAAACGGGCAAAAAGGTCACCAAAAAAACGACCAAGAAATCAGCGGGCAAGTCGTTCGGGTCAAACTACAAAAAGGGCGATGCCATCGGCAAGTCCTTGGTGATCGTGGAATCCCCCGCCAAAGCCAAGACAATTAATAGACACCTCGGCAGCGACTACATTGTGCTCGCTTCGGTCGGTCATGTGCGGGATCTGCCCAGCAAGAACCCCAAGGGGGTCAAGGACCCGGTGCCGGGGGTGAAGATCGACAACCATTTCAAACCCAGCTACGAGATTCTCAAGGGCAAAGAGCAGGTCATGAAGGACCTCAAGAATGCAGCCAAGGATGCAATTGGCAGCGGAGGCACCGTCTGGTTCGCGACCGACCTCGATCGCGAGGGCGAAGCGATCGCCTGGCACCTCGCCCAGGAACTCAAGATTGATTCCAAGGATGCCCAGCGGGTGATTTTTACCGCGATCACGAAGAAGGAAATCGACAAGGCGTTCCATAATCCCCAGCCGATCGACGAAGAGCGGGTCAACGCCCAGCAGGCTCGGCGGATTCTCGATCGCATTGTTGGGTATCAGGTGTCGCCTTTGCTCTGGAAGAAGGTTGCGCGTGGATTGTCCGCCGGTCGGGTGCAGTCGGTGGCGGTGCGGATCATCGTCGAGCGCGAGCGGGCGATTCGGGCGTTTGTTCCCGATGAATACTGGTCGATCCAGGGGTACTTTGCGCTCGATCGTGCCAAGGCTGAGGGGTTGGGCGATCAGTGGCGAAGCTTCCTCGCCGAGCGTGATGACAAGGGCAAAGGCAGGACGATCAAGTCGCAGAATGCCTGGCTGGCGCGGAACAACACGGTGCGGGCTGAGCTTGTCGAGTTTGATGGACACAAGTTCGACCCTCGGATTCTCAGCGCCGAGATTGTGCCCGTGCCTGAAACACTCAACGAGGACACGGTTTCGGAACGATTACACGCGGTGGCCAAGGCCTTTGGCGATCCCCAAGCCCATGACCTTGGTGCCCAGGTTGCTTCAGTCGCAGCATCGTGCGGGCTTTGCCAGATCAGCACCGAGGTCGATCGGGACGAGCGCGGGTGCGGACCTGCCCGATGGATTCGTACAATCAGTGGCGTCGTTGGCTCAGATGTGGACTATGCGATCGAATCGATCGAGACACGACGGACCAAATCGCGGGCGCCCGGACCTTTTATCACCTCAACGATGCAGCAGGCAGCATCGTCGCGGATCGGTTTCGGCGCCCAGCGCACGATGCGGGCAGCTCAAGGATTGTACGAAGGGGTGAATATCCCGGGCGAAGGGCCCGTCGGACTCATCACCTACATGCGTACCGACTCGACGCACATTGATGGCGAAGCGCTCAATGCGGTACGCAACCATATCAGCTCAACCTATGGCAGCAAATACCTGCCCGAGAAACCCAACTTCTTCAAAACCACCAACAAAGATGCCCAGGCAGCACACGAGGCGATCCGCCCGACCGATGTCTCACGCCATCCCGATCAGATTGCCAAATCACTCAAGCCCGATCAGTACAAGCTTTATAAGCTCATCTGGGAGCGCTTTGTTGCCTGCCAGATGGTGCCCGCGGAGTGGGACGCGACGGCGGTGATGATCCGAGGCGGCGAGGATAACAAAGCACTCTTTCGCGCCACCGGGCGGACGCTGGCCTTCGATGGGCACTACCGGGTTTCGGGCGTGCCGACTTCGGGCGATGAGCTCAACTTGCCCAAGCTCGAAGAGCAACAGGAGATGTACCCATTCGATTTTCAGATCAACCAAAAGTTCACCGCTCCTCCGGGTCGGTTCTCGGAGGCGAGCCTGATCAAGACGCTCGAATCCGAAGGGATCGGGCGACCTTCGACCTATGCGAGCATTATCCAGACGATTCAGGATCGCAAGTATGTCGAGCAGATTCAGCGTGCGTTCTATGCGACGGATCTGGGCGAAGTGGTGACGGATAAGCTCGTCGAAGGATTCCCGAATCTGATGAGCCTGAGCTATACGCGCAAGCTCGAAGATGAGCTCGACAAGATCGAGGAAGAGCACCTCGACTGGATCGACATGCTCGAAGCGTTTTATGGGCGATTCTCCAAGAGTTTGGATCGTGCGCACGAGGAGATGACGCACGCCAAGGCGGAGATCAAGCCTGCGCCCGAGGAGTATCGGTGTGAGAAGTGTGGTTCGTCGTTGGTGTATCGGTTCGGGAAGAATGGTCGGTTTTTGAGTTGTTCGACTTATCCGGATTGTAATTATGCGTGTCCTTGCGATCGTGAGGGTCGGCCTCAGATGGCGGAGTTTGTGGATGTGAAGTGTCCCAAGACCGGGCGTCCGATGATTCGCAAGACGGGTCGGTTTGGGCCGTTTTTGACGACGCCTTTGGAAGAGGGCGAGACGAATGATGATGGGTTGATTCTCAATATTGACAAGAATGGGTATGTGAATGCTCCGAGTGTGCCGCCTTTGGAGACGGAGCTGCCTTGTCCGACTTGTGAGAGCCCGTTGAACCTGCGCAATGGTGCGCGTGGGCCTTGGCTTGGGTGTTCTCGGTTTCCCAAGTGCCGGGGTCGGGGCAAGTGGGCGGGGCTTGATGAGAAGATCAAGGCGGATCTTGAATCAAAGCTCGCTGCGCACGAGCAGGCGCATCCGGTGATGACAATCACGCGGATGGACGGGACGGTGTTGACTGATGCCAAGGGCAAGCCGGTGCCTGATGCTCCTAAGGTGGACGAGTTGGTGCTTCTTGAGGATCCGCGGGCAGTAGTGTCTTAGTTTGGCAGAGTTGGTGGATATCATGCAAGTGCGATGATCGGGCTACCAAAGACACTTTTACGAAAAGCGGGCAACTGGGTGCATGACCATCCCGATGGGTGGCTCAATGTGCTCGGGGCGATCATCGGCGCGATCACCGCGATTGGTGCGGTGTTGTTTGCCAAGGGGTTGGTGCGCACCGAGCACTGGACTGAGGGGTTGCAGGGCGATTGGCCTTTGTGGATGCTGCCTGTGATTCCGATGATTGGTGCTTTGTTCACGGGGTTGTTGGTGTATCGCTTTGCGCGCGAGGCCGGGGGGCATGGGGTGCCTCAGGTTTTGGATGCGATTGTGCGCAAGGGCGGGAAGATTCCGGCGCGGATCGGTTTGGTCAAGGTGGTCGCGAGTATTTGTACGGTGGGCACGGGCGGGTCGGCGGGTGCCGAGGGGCCGATTGTGCAGATTGGTGCGGTGACGGGCTCGGTGATTGCGAGAAAGATCGGCGTGCCTCGCCAGCATATTGGCACGCTCGTGGGGTGCGGGGCTGCAGCGGGGATATCGAGCATCTTCAACGCGCCCATCGCGGGGGTGTTCTTTGCGCTCGAGATTCTGTTGCGGGATTTTTCGCTCAAGACTTTCACGCCCATCGTGATCGCTTCGGTCTTCGCGACCGCCATGACGCAGGTGCTCCTGGGTGATAACAATGCGATCTTTGCGACCCAGCTTCCCAACTATGTCTTTAGTGTGTTCGAGCTGCCGAGTTATATTGTGCTTGGGCTTTTGTGTGCCTTTGGTGCGTGGTCATTTACGATGGTGCTTGAACGAGGGGAGGATGCGTTTGACAAGATACGCCTGCACCCGGTGCTCAAGCCGGTGCTCGGGGCATTGATGCTCGGGGTTTTGGGGATCTTTGGGATGTGGGCGTTTGCTGCGATGCCGGGCAACGAAATCCTCGGCGAGGCGCATTCGAGCGTCCCTGCGTTCTTTGGCAATGGGTACGCGGTGATCCGTCAGCTGCTCGATCCGACGAGCTACGAGATGGGGCAGGTTGCGTGGGGGGCGATGGGGGTGCTGGGGATTCTGGTGGTTGCGAAGATCTTCGCGACGAGCTTTACCCTCGCATCGGGTGGATCGGGTGGGATCTTCGCGCCCGGGTTGTTTACTGGAGCGGCGATCGGCGGGGTCTTTGGGATTCTGCTGAGCAAGCTCGGGCTGATCGCTGATGGTTCATCGCCAGCGTCGTATGCACTCGTGGGGATGGCAGCGGTGATCGCGGGGACAACCTTTGCGCCGATGACAGCGATCTTGATCTTGTTCGAGATCACCCGCGAGCCTCATGTGCTTGCGCCGATTATGCTCGCAGCGATTGTCAGCACCGCGGTGACGCGCAAGCTCATGCCCGATTCGATCTACACCGCCAAGCTCCGGCGCGCTGGTGTGCGCATCGGCACAAGCCGGGATATGTCGGTGCTGCGTCATGTGCCAGTATCGAGTGTTGAATATGCGTCGCTCCCGCCCGAGCCGGTGTATGCATCGGATCCGCTGAGCAAACTCATCACGCTCCATGCGCACCATCATGTGCCCGACTTCCCGGTGGTCGATGCCGATGGCCAATACATCGGCATGGTGACAGGCAGCGACATGCGGACAGCATTGATCGACCGCGAAGCGATCCCGTTGTTGTTGGTCGCTGAGTTGATGCGTTCGGACTTGCCGGTGATCAGGCCCGACGAGCATCTCGATACCGTGATGGAGAAGTTCGCCAGGAATGAAGTATCGAGCCTGGTGTTGGTCGATGGGTTCAACGGGACTAAGCCATTGGCGCTGGTGACGCGTGCGAAAGTGATGGCCCGGTACAACGCGGTGCTTGATGAGGGGTGATGGAACCTGTTGAGCGAGTGGGGCGTATGTGGTGTGGGGATACGCATGATGCAGAACGAACAAGCAGAGAACGCCGAAAAGAAAAAGCCGATTCTTCGTACCTTCTATGTATGGGCGATTGTGGTGGTGACTCTTATTGTGGGGATCGGTTTATGGCTTCCCGTGAATTATTCTCATCGTTGTGTATCGCGCAATCCGGCGATGCAAGCTGCAACGCAAGTTCGGAGTTTGGCGCAAGGGCTCACTATGTATGCCATAGATCACGGCGATGAGTTTCCGCTGCAAGATCAATGGGCGGATGATTTGGTGAGCTTTGGAGTTTTAGAATCCGAGGATTTCGTATCGCTTGCAGAAGATGGTGGCGGCGTGTCGTACATCTTTGTCCCTGGCCCATTCGATTTTGATGCGACCCGGATATTGGTCTACGAAGATCCCAAGCATTGGGAAGATTTCGTCATCGTGGGCTTTGTTGATGCACACACCGAGTTTGTCGAGCATGATGTTTTCGAGCAAATGCTCGCCGATCAACTCGCAGCCCAATCGTCTCCATGATCTGGGTGCCGCTACTCGGTGCGCAGCAGCGCAGTAGTGCGGTAGTGCTATTTGTCAATAAATCAACGAAGACACTACTGCGCCGAAGACGGCGAGTAGTGGCACCCCGGAGGGGTGAGTGAAACTTGGTGGCGGGTTTTTCGTATAATCAGGTATGAATCCAGCATACACACCCGCGATCGTTGTCTCTGCACTCGCCCTTGCGTCATTTTCTGTGCTTGCTGTTGAGCCGGACGATGCCGAGATTGTGGCTCGGCAGGTTGCCCCTGCGATCGAGGCTGAGCTGATCCCCGGGGCGGTGATTGGGATATATCACGATGGGGAAGCCAGCTTCTATCCCGTCGGGGCGCTCAACTATGACCGGGATCAATCGCCGACGATTGACACGCTCTATGAGATTGGTTCGATCTCGAAGGTGTTGACCGGCGTGCTCTTGGCCGATGCGATTCGGCGAGGCGAAGTCGAGCGCGAGACGCTGGTGAATGATCTCTTGCCCGATGGGTTCAAAGCCCGGTCGAAAGATAGTCAAGAAGTCGAGCTCTGGCACCTCACGACACATACTTCGGGGTGGATGTCGGCGCCGATCAATCTCCGCCCGGTTGATGGCGAGAAGCCGTTCTCTGGATACACGAAGGCGATGATGTTCGATGCGATCAAGATCATGCCTTTGGTAACGACGCCGGGGGCGACGATGGCCTATTCCAACTTCGGGGTCGGGGTGCTGGGGACACTGATTGCCAACAACGCTGATTCGGTGAACAAGGGCGATTACGAAGCGCTGGCTATCGAGCGGATCATCGAGCCGCTTGGAATCGAAAACTTTGCGATCGAGCTTGATGAAGATCAGCAGGAGTTGCTCGCGCCCGCGACCGCAGGCGGGCGGCAAACAAAGTCATGGGGCAAGACCGGGGCGATCGACCCGGCTGGCATGTGGGTGACCAACGCGCCCGGGCTGCTCAAGTTTGCGATGGCGAATCTTGAAGATGGCGATGATGACATCCACAAGTCATTGGCCATGTCGCGCGAGCCATTGTTTACACTTGAAGATGTGGGGCAGATTTGTTTCGGGTGGTTCCTCGCAGGCGACGGCTCGACCTACTGGCACAACGGCATGACCGGCGGATACTCGTCCTACATGGCGGTCAATCGAGATTTGGACATCGCGGTGGTGGTGCTGGCCAACGGGGCAGCCCTCGAAATCACCGCTGTCGGCGAGAAGATTTTCCAATCCATCGCGGGGATGAACCCGGATCCGATCAAGATCGAGGCCGGCGACAAACTCGACAAGGACTACACCGATCAACTCGTCGGCGTCTACAAATCAACCGTGGGCTTCGATATGACCATCAGCGCCGCCCGCGGGCGACTCTTCGCCCAGATCACCGGGCAGCAGGCCCTTAGGCTGGTCCCCGTTTCCGAAAATCGTTTCCGATTCAAGCAGGTCGACGCGGAGCTTTTGTTTGATGTCCCCGAAGAAGGGCAGGCGACAAGCGTGACGCTGTTTCAGCATGGGATGGAGATCAAGTGCGAGCGCAAGGCCCGCTAGGTATGCTATTGAATATCCCTGCCAAGCACTCCATTTACCGTGTGAACTCCGGCAACGCCTATCTCACCTAAGCGGGATTGTGGTCCGCCTCCATCTCCACCCTGGTAAGGTAGAGCAATATTTTCAGTATTCGGTCTGCGGGTTGACCCATCTAGAAATACAAATCCGAATCGATCGCCTTTAATTACCTTGTCGGAGTTTGACCAAATGGGAAAAGGTGTGGCACCCTCCCGATTGCGAGATTCAGTGTAAGCCACCTTTGAACTTGGATAGCGAGTTTGAGTGATTCGTCTAGGATGCCACTGTTGTACAGTTGTTGTATCTCGTGTTGCAGGGTTCCAATATTCATGAGTTGTGAATAAGGTTGATGAATAAAGATAAATCCCGCCACCCTGGCCAGGGTATGCAAATAAATCTAAATCCAAACTCGATCCATAATACAAATCGGTCAGGCCAATGAACCAATACTCGTTCACTCCAAAGAAACGCGATTGCACCGCCTCGCCACCTCCCCTCAAGATGGTAAAGTCAGCTTCGGGGTGGGTAAGAAAAGGTAGTATTCCTCTGTGATCCGTGGCGTACAACTGGAGAACGCTCATGTGTGTGTGCATGTTTGCGAGCGACTTGTGCTCAATAGTTGATCGCCGAATGCTCGATAACACCGGGAAAGTGAGTGCGATTATCACACCAATGATACCAATGACCACAAGCACCTCAATCAGAGTGAATGCCTGACATTTTTTTCGCATGTGTAGGGGTCCTTTGGTGTTGGCGATCGAAAGCAAATAAGCAAAACATATGGAAGAGCGATCATGGAGTTTCGGACGATGTACCATGTGATGGCAGGGGATTCAGGTTCACTCAGAAAATTTGCAAAACAGTTGCAATCAACATATCCTGAAACGCGGTACTCCCACACAAGGGCGGATGTATAGGCGATGATCATGAGCGTAATGAAATAGTTCATGAGGTGGCGATTGATGCGAAGAAGCCATAGAGAAGCGAGTATAAGTTCTAATAAGGGTGCCATCGCGGCAATTGTCGCGATGGCACCTGATTTGATAATGCGCCACTCGGAGAGAGAGTTGTAAAATGTGCTGTAGTCTAGAGACTTTGATGCACCTGCGATCAAAAGCAGTAAGGAACTAATATGGCCTAGTGTGAGTGTGCATTGAATGAATGGCCTAGAGGTCATGTGAAACCCAAATTAATCTACGGTTGATGGACATATGCCTTGGTAATCATATCCCTGAGACCCTACTGTGCAAGTTTTAGGAACCGTGCAGTTATTCTGTGCGTCTAACTCATTCCAGTTGACTGAACAAAGAAGTGTGGCGGGGACCACTTTCTTATTCTTCTGCCCAAGCGCTTGCAGGGCCCAGAAGTCTTCATCCCTGAGATAGTTCGGAGTGTCGCATGCGGCCTCTTCACCACAGTTATTAAGGCACATGTTTGCGATGAGGTTCGCTTTTTCGCAAGTCGCTGCTGCGTTGGCTGCGAGCCCCGATGCTCCGGCGAGCAGGATGGCTGACAGAACTGATCGACTGGTAAATTTCATGATGCTGTTCCTGTCTTTTTTTTGATAACGAGCCCAAGCACGAAGAGAATCGTGATAACGATAAATGTTTTTCCAAGATTATCGAGCGTTGCCTCGTTGTCTGGCGTATTGCGGATGCGTTTCTTTGAGATGACTGATCTTGTTTCATTGTCCCCGTTTGTAGGGTCATTAGGGCGAGAAAAAATCAATTCCTCGTTATCTGAATGGTTCATGAGCACGGTGAATGTGAGTTCGCCGCGAAGGGGATCCTTCCGGTTATATGATGGAAGTCTCACCAGTTTGCTGATCTGGTCGGATTCAGAAAGCGGCCGGAGTTCACTGATGGTGTAAGTGCAATATACTCGATCTCCGTCATAAAGTGTTCTCGTGTGAGCAACATTATGGTTGATGGTATTGTTGTAGGCCCAGTCAGAAAAAGTTGATTTCACCCCAACGGTTATTTTTTTCGCAGCAGGGTCCCGAAAAACATTCATTTCGCGGATCACATATGTGTCAGAGAGTTGCTGGATAGAAAAGTTGATGAAATCAACAGCTTCACTGCTGTGAGCCGTGCGAAGGGAAAAAGTTCCGCTCGAAGATTCTTGGCGAATGGGTGGCTCAGGCGTATACTTTGTTGGTGGTGGACTGATCGCGAAAAGTGCTTCATAGAGTGAGCGGAGAGTGTTATCTTTGAGATAGTTTGGGTCGATCCATTTTCCGCGATGCCTGAGCGACTTGGTGTCAGTCACATGAAGTGAGTTGCTTGTTAGATGCCAAAGAGTGTCGCCATCCCGCCCGGCATCATTGTTAGGAGATGTTGGATTTGGAGGGGTAGTGTTTTCCGTCAGCCGCCAGTGTGATTCATCTTGGTACCAAATCTGATACCGAACTTCTCGGCCTCCGGCTTTCACAATTTCACGCAGCTGCAACATTTTTCCAGTGACGCCTGAATCAGAATCAGAGATTTGAGACTCAATGCGTGCGAGCGGAATATAGTTTGGATAAAACTCAACGATCCCAAGGTAAAAATTTTTCGGAAATATAAATTTTGATGCATCCGAAGAATTCGTGACAAACCAGTCGAGTGCTTTAGCGGGATCTGAAGCATGAACATTGTGCCCAAAGCATGCCAATGCTGTGATTATGATAAACTTACACTGCTTCATAAGCGGCACTCTACTACCCCCCCCCCTCCTGTCAATCCCTTATTCAGGGTGATTGAATAGATTTTTTCGCCTCAAGATATGGTGGTAGTGCTGGGCGAAGCGGTGGGATTCGTCGCGGACTTGTTGAAGCAAGCGCAGCCCGGGATTGTTTCGGCCGAGTTTGATCGGGCTTGTCGAGCCTTGCACATAGATCAGTTCTTCCTTCTTCGCCAAAGACACCACCATCGGCGGCTGGACATCGAGCTGCTCAAACGCATCCATCGCCGCGTGGAGTTGGCCGAGCCCGCCGTCGATGAGGATGACATCGGGATACAGTTCGTGCCCTTCGCCGGCCTCTCGATAGCGACGCGAGATTACTTCGCGCATGGATTGGTAGTCATCGTTGGCTCGGCCGTGCCCCCCTCCAGACGAGTCATTCGTGAATGATTTGATGCGGAATCGGCGGTATTCCTGCTTGAAGGGTCGCCCGTCGATGAAGCAGACCTTCGAAGCCACCGTTTCGTTGCCTTGGAGATGCGCGATGTCGAAGCCTTCGACGCACCGGATGGGTTTGTCCATGTCGAGGGCGCGTTGCAAGCTCGAACACCCTTTGAGCGGGTCGATGTACCCGATCTCGGATTCGGGCTGCCAGTGGTCGGCTTGGGTGGCGCGTTCTTCGAGTTTCTGGATCGCGTCGATCTGATCGCGGAGCGTGGCGGCCAGTTCGAAGTCGAGCGCAGCGGAGGCAGCTTGCATTTCTTGTTCGAGTTCGCGCAGCATCGTCGAGCGTTTGGACTTGAAGAACCGGAGCAGCCGGGTGATGTCGGCGCGGTAGGCTTCTTTGGAGATCGATTCGTTGCACGGGGCGGTGCACTTGCCGATGGCTGCCAATAAGCACGGGCGGAAGAACTTGTTTTGTTGATCGCCTGCGATGATATCGAGTGAGCAGGTCCGGAACTTGAATACCGCTTGGAGCGCATCGACAGCCGTATGCAACGCACCCGCCGAGGTGAATGGGCCGAGGATGCTCGCGTTGGAGAAGCGAGGGTCCTTTGAGCCGTCGGCTTTGATCCCGGTGGGGTTGCGCGTCACGAAGACGCGCGGATAATCCTCGCGCATGGTGACGACGAGGTATGGAAAAGTGCGATCATCCTTCTGGGCAGCGTTGTGGCGCGGGTGGATGTCCTTGATGAGCCGGTTTTCTGCGAGCAAGGCTTCCCATGCGGTCTCGGTGGTGAAGGTATCGAACGAATGAACTTCATCGAGGAGTTTGTTCTTGCGCGGGCCAAGATCGGTCGAGGGCAGGAAGTACGACGAAACCCGATCGCAAAGTTTCGAGGCCTTGCCGACATAGATGACGATGCCCTTGTGATCTTTCATCAGATACACCCCCGGCAGCGCGTGGAGCGAGCGCGCCTGGGTGTGCAATCGCGTGAGCCGAGCTTCGCGCGACTCGGTCCCCCAAGGCGGCGGGTCGGACGCGGGCTTTGGTGGCCCGGCTCGCCGAGCCGGGTCGGGGGCGTGCCCGTCGTCGTCGAGAAAAGATGTATCAGGATCGTCGGTCACGGGGGATGGTACGACACGACACGCGATCGTGTGCGGATGATAAAAAAACACCCAGCCGATCGACTGGGTGCATTGGTTTGTGTTTCAACGATTGATTTACTCGTAGATGTAATCGGGCCCGCGCCACTGCTGCCACTTCTTCAAGCGGAAACGCCAGAAGTTCTCTTCAAAGTTCTTCTGGGCTTCGGGTGACCATTCCTGGAAGGCAGGCAACATCCGGGCTTCGGAGGCCACCTTGCGCAGCAGGTCTTCTGCCTCTTGTACCGTCAAAGGCTCAGCTTCGCCCGAACGGATCGCAGCGTGGAGCAAGTCCTGATACATCGCGTTGAGATGGGCGTAGTCTTCGAGGGTGGTTTCGGAGAGGGGCTGCTCGTTGAGACGCATCGCCTCGGCTCGCAGGATGGTGTCCACCGCGCGGGCCTGGTGACGCTGCCCGGTTGTTCGCTCGACGCGGCAACCAGAGGAAAGAGCGAGCACAGCGGCTCCGGCGACGACAATCAGTGTTTGGGCTCTGCGATTCATACTCACTCCATCGGTTCTCGGACGGCTCGGCATAAACAATATACGAGCAAATCTGTGGATTGTTCATCGGCCAGAATCCGCCCCTACGATAGCGCCAATAGACACATCATCTCCATCCCCACGCCAATTGCTTTGTCATTGAAATCAAAGGTCGGCGTGTGCAGCCCCGGATACGGCTCAGATTCCGATTCATTGAGCCCAATGAGATAGAAACACGCAGGCACCTCCAGGCAATAATACGAGAAGTCCTCGCCGCCCATTGATGGCTCTTGGACAAGCTCAAAGCCGGTCGTAAGTGTCGCCTGTTGCGAGATTTGCATCACGCGATCCGCCTCGGCAGGGTCGTTTTTCGTCACTGGATATCCAGTATTCCAGGTGATCTGGGCTCGGCATCCCATCGCCTTGGCGGTCGATTCGACGAGCTCGAAGAATCGGGCTTTGGTGGTTGCCCGGGTGTCCATATTGAGCGTGCGGACGGTGCCTTTGAGGGTCGCCGTCTCGGGGATGATGTTGTAGGCCGTGCCTGCATGGATTGCGCCAAAGGTGACGACCAGTGAATCGGTGGGGGAGGTTGTGCGAGAAACAAGGGTCTGGGCCCCCGAGATGATCGCCGCCGAGGCGACGATCGGGTCGTTGCACAGATGCGGATAGGCTGCGTGTCCTTGTGAGCCTGTGATGGTGATATCGAAGGTGTCGGTGGCAGCGAGCAAAGCCCCGGGTTTGGTCGCGACGGTGCCCAGAGGCATGTCGGGCCACCCGTGGAGCCCGTACATCCGGGTGAT
>WFPK01000098.1 GCA_015487555.1 Phycisphaerales bacterium | reverse complement strand
GGCATCGGCGGGGGGGTCTTGCGATTGGTTGCTCGGTTCGTCCGTCACGCCAAAGAGTCCTTCTCTGAATCCCGCGATGAGCGCACCGATACACGGGCGCTATAGGCGGGAGACCAGATAACCTTCATCGGACTATTTGGGGGCAGGACTTCATAAGTAGCCCAGAACAGGGCTTACGAATCCTCAGAATCTGTCCCCCCATGGACATTGGTCGATTCGATCGGAGCTGCGACGATCGTCCGGGTTGCCCGATCGCCGCGATGGAGCATTTCAGGATCGACCAGCGCCAGGGCAGCCACCGGAGGCAGGACCCATTTGATGACATTGCGCACAATCGCTGCCCAGAGCGGGATTCGCTGCATTGGGCCCCCCTGGGCACGAACCACCCGGACCCCCACAAAGAACTTGCCCGGCGAGGCCCCGACGAGCCACTCCATGAGCGACATCACCACCACCCCCGAGATCATCACCGAGGGGATCGCCAGCCAGGCATCGTCTGAACGGGCGATGACGCCGAGTGTGATGATCTCGATCACACGAACATCAAAGATCAGCCCCACGGCCAACGACACGAGGAACACATCGACCATCGTCGCCATCAGCCTGCGCCCAGGATCGGCGAGCTCGAACCCATCGGGAACCCCCATCGCGCTGGTCCTGTCGGGCATAATCACCACCACGAGCACCCCGGCCATAATCAGGATCATCATGCCCATCAGAAACCGCATCTCGGCTTGGCTCACCGGGGTCGAGACCACCGGCTCGCCCGCGTACACCACCGAACCATCCGAAAGATCAAGCTCATAGATTTGAACACCCGCATGGTTTTCATCTGAAGCACCATCGGCTGAGCGATTCCCAGCAACGAGACCAATGAGTCGATTCACCGAACCCAACGCTGTGAGTTCAATATCCACAGGCAGATCGAGCCCGTCGGCAATCGTAAATATCCCCGCGTGCGACCAGGTTCGGATTCGCGCCTGGCTTTGCTGATCCCAATCGACCACGATCAAGCTGCGCATCCCGGCGAGGATCTGAAAACGCCCGTCTGGAACAGCAATCCTGGGCCAATCCATCAACGACCATGCGCCATCCGCTGCGTCAAACCCAAAGGGCCTGATCGCATCGGGATCCGTGCGATCAATCGCGATCAGTTGCCCCCCAACCGCCGAGATCATCCACCGCCAAACGGTAGCTGACCGATCGAGGTCAGGTGAGGACAAGCCGGCAGCATCGGGCAGATCGACCGTCTCCCATGCAGCGTCTTTCATCGTCACAAGCGTATATTGGTCGTCTTCTTTGAGCAGTGCCCAGAGTGTGTCGGTGGTCGCCACGAGGGCATCAACTTGGCCTTGGGTGTAGATTGCGGGCTCGCTGTCGAGTCGTCCGGTGGGCATGAAACCCCAGATCGCCCCTACTGGCGCAGGGACTGCCTGTCCTGAGAACACCCGCCGAATCTTGCCTCGCTCGGTGGTATAGCTCGGCGGAAAGACGAGGTACACCCGGTTCTCGATCGCAGCGATGGCATCGGGGAACCGGTTGAGATTCCGCACCGCGTGAAGCTCGCCGGGCTCGGCGGGGTTGATCGGAATCTGTGCATTGACATCGCCATCACGGGGCGGCAGATGCACCAGCAAAGTCTCACCACGCGCGTTTTTGTACGCAGCCCATGCGTGAGTCTGGGTGTCATCGACCCCCGAACCCACCAGCATCTGCCCGCGGACATCGGAGCATACGATTGCCAAGAGCAAGGCACCGAAGAACAGGCAACATGAAGGCATCCATTGTTTCAAGGCTCACCATCCGGTTGGGCATCTGGTGCTGTAGATGAACGCTCGAAAGCTTCATCTAAATCAATCATTTCATCGACCCGGTACGCACGCATCAGTTTCGGTGGATCGAACACGATCGGACGGATCGCTTTGCGCCGAGGCTCGGAGAGCTCGATGCGGACGAACCCATTGTCCCCCGGCATGGTGATCTCGATCTTGCCCGGCACCAGAACCGACGGGCGGGCTTTGATCTGGGCGTCTTTGTACCGAGAGAGCTCGGCAGTCGCGACCAGATCACCCACACGATCAAATGCTTGCGATCGTATGACGAGGTTGGTCTTGGGATCAATCCAAAGCATCACCGAACCCCACCGCGATGGCATCGAGATGCCGACCGATTTGCCGTCGTCTGCCCAGCGTGTGCCGCCTGCGCGGGCGAGGTCGATGGGCATCAGCCCGGTCAGGGCGATGAGCTCGGCGGGATGCACGGGCAGCCCCAGCGCATCGGCCTTCTCAGGCGTTGCCTGACCGAGCTGACCGATCAGGGCGGTTTTGTGATCCGCATCGGAGAGGTTGAACGACCAGTATTGGTCGGCATTGGCACCAAAGGCGAAGTAGGTCTCGCCGAGCTTGCCGATGGTCAGGGAGAGGTTGGTGGGCTTGACGAGTTGAAGATGCCCCTCGCCTTGTTCTTCGTACGACTCGCCGTCGGGATAGGTGCCCTTGGCGCGCAGGCTGATGCGGGCCCAGAGTGTGTCGAGTGGTTCGACGCGTTGGTTGTGCACCTCGGCGAGTTGTGCTGCTGAGGGCGGCTCGCCGAGCTTGGCGAGATCGACCTTGCCGGCTCCTGAGCACCCCGTCAAGAGCATCAGCAGTGCGATCCACCCGATTCGATATCCCAAACGCATCAGACTCATCAGGCGCCTCCGTCGGCATCGAGGTTCATGACCTGCCCGAGCTCTTCGGTTGCTTGGGCGATGGTGTCGTCATCGAGCCCGGGGTCGATGACTTCGAAGAGTGGGCCCTGGCCACCTTTTTGACGCTGACGAACGACCAGGACACCCGGCTGATCCTTGGCTGGGGGGGTCGAACGCTCGTAGATGAGCTTCTTCTTGCGCATCAGGATCAAGGCCAACAGATATCGGAAGGCGAGCTGCTTGTGCTCGGTCGCCTCTTCAAGCTGCTCGAAGAGATCGAACATCTCGTCTTCGGAGACCAGTTGCTTGGGCTGATCGTTGGCATCGGGGACGGTTCGTTTCCAGAACCCGAAGAGCGATGTTCCCGGCGGCAGATTCGGGCCATTGGACCATGCTTCGAGGGTGTAAAGCACCCGAATCAATGGCTCATCGTCGGGCGATTCGATCAATGCGGCGATGTGCTCTTCGCCGACTTCGAGGGCTCGCCCGGTCTGGGCACAAACATCTTGCGTACGGATAATGTCGTAGGGTGCGGATGATAAAGCCATGGGAGAGTGTATCCGGTGGCCGAGAGTGATTCATCGGCACGAGACATCAAAGAACCGCTGATTAGTTCCCCCTTCACCCACGCGAAAGGTGATGGACTTGCTGCATTTCGGGCATCGAGCAAGGTAGCGCTGGCCATCGACACTTCGGTAGACCCGTTGATAGGCACCGGCGCAGGTAAACTGCACCCCGAGCCAAGGACGCTGGTTGGGGAGATCGGAGACGACTTCGCGAGGAGCGTTTGACGGTGTGGCACGCAATGACATAGATTCACCATATCGGCCAAACGCCTGGGCGAACTCGAATGCCCCAACCCGTGTGATAGTGGTGACTAACGATTCGTCTTTGGAGCCCGCACCGGTATTCAGCCGAGATCGGAATTGGTACAATCCCTTTTCCAGTTCATCTCGAAGGATTGAATCTGCATAGACCATGGCTGCCTCACTCGCCATCTTGCCCGACCCCCCACCACCACCTGCGCCTATCGGGCTCATCGCTGGGGGGGGCGATCTGCCGATCTTTATCGCCAAGGGGCTCATCGAGATGGGGCACGAGGTGCATGGATTGGGGCTTCACCGTCAATATGATGACCAGCTCCCCGCGTTGTGTACCACTTTTCGAGATGTCGGCTTGCTGCGGATACGGTCTTGGGGGAATCGGCTTCGCAAAATGGGCGTGCATCACGCAATCATGGTTGGTAAAGTAGACAAAGCCAAACTGATGCATCAGCGGTGGAAGCTGGTGAAAAATATCCCCGATCTCACCACCGCGACCGCGTGGTACAAACACCTTCGCCACGATCGGCGATCGCATGCGGTGCTCAAAGTCATCGCAGACGAACTTGACCGCAATGGAGTATCTCTCATCGACTCGACCTTCCCCATCACGAATCAGCTCTCTGAACCCGGGGTGATGACCTCGACCAAGCCGACATCCAACCATCGCGCCGATATCGAGTTCGTCTGGCCTTTGCTTACCGAGCTGCTCCGGCTCGACATCGGGCAGTCGCTCACCGTCCGCGATCGGGATGTGATCTCGGTCGAAGCGGTCGAAGGCACCGACCGGATGATCGAACGCACCGGGCACCTGTGCAAGCGAGGCGGGTGGACACTTGTCAAGGGCGCCCGCGCTCAGCATGATCGCCGATCCGATGTGCCTACAGTCGGAGTGCAGACACTCGAAAACATGCACAAGCACGGCGGGGCGTGTTTGGCGATCGCTGCGGGCGATGTGATTATGCTCGATCGGTTCGCGATGCTCGAACGAGCTGACGAACTGGGCATCGCAATCGTCGGCGTGCCAGTCTCGCACGCACCGATCGAACCCGCTGAGCCCGCTGCACCTGTAGCGCGGATGGACCTGGCGTTCAAATCCACCAAATCCGACACTCCGGTCCACCACGCTGATGAGTGATGCCGACCCTGTCTTTGTCTCCCGAGGCGGGCTCAAGCTCCACCACGCGCTCGAAGCGTTTGGATTCGATCCCTGTGGATTGCTCTGCGCCGACTTTGGATGCTCCACCGGCGGGTTCACCGATTGCCTGCTTCAACACGGGGCGAGGTGTATCCATTCGATCGACACCGCCTATGGCGAGTTCGCCTGGAAACTCCGCACCGATGATCGAGTCATCATCCATGAGCGATCCAATGCGTTGCATCTTGACCCGCCGAGCGAAGTGATCGAGCAGGGCGGGATTGATCTGGGGGTGATTGATCTGGGATGGACGCGTCAGAGCCGGGCGCTGCACGCCGCTGCGCGGTGGCTCAAGCCTGATGGCCGGATCATCTCGCTCGTCAAGCCTCACTATGAAGCGGAGAAGGCCGAGCTGGGCGAGGGCGGGATTCTTGATCCGAATCGTGCTGAAGAAATTGCGATCGCGGTGCGTGATTCACTCGGCGAGTTTGGATACGCCGTCCTCGATTGGACCAAGAGCCCGGTGCTCGGCGGGAAGATGAGAAAGGGTAAACTCAAGGGCAAGGGGAATCCCGAGTGGCTGGTCTTGGTGTCGAGCCGGTATTCGATCGAGCATCCGCCACCGAGCATGTAAAAAAACGAGAGTGCCATGGCTTGGCCGTCTTCGGCAAGCCATGTCTTTGAATGAGAGCGCATCTATACACGAAGCACGAAAGAAGACACTGCTTGCCGAAGACGGCCAAGCAGCGGCACCCGACATATAAAAAAGCACCCTATTGGGTGCTTGTCAATCAAACTTGAAATTGAGGTTACGCCGCCCGCCGATATCCGGTGCTGGCCAATGCACGGATCATCCGCTGCTTGTCGCCTTGGCGGTCATACCGGGTGATAACCATGGCCATCTTGGCTGGGCCTGGTTCTTCGATATCGCACCAGACGACATTGCCGGTGACGAACACGGCTCGTCCTGGACCGGTGTCGCCGACGGTGCTTGGGATGTCAATCCGCATCGAGATGGTATTGCCCGGCTCGATGGGAATATCGAGCTCGAAACAGATGCCGCCTTCGGAGATGTCATAGATATGCCCCTCGGTGGTAAAGGTTGTTTCGTCGGGGTGTTGGCGTACGCCTGCGCTGGTGTAGCCGGGGTTGACTGCGAATCGTTCGAATCGGCGACGGTTGATCTGGTGGGTGGTCATGAAAAGCTCCTTGTCTAAAATGGATGTGAAGCACTTATCGGCCTCGGCAGGGCCCGACTTCACCAATGCACGCATTGTTCATCGAATCCACACCATTCCGGCACGGATTCGGGCATAAATCGCGTATCCAAGCTACGATCAGAGCAATGTTTATCGATCGCGCACGAATTCAGGTCACCGCAGGCAACGGCGGCAATGGCAAAGTCTCCTTCAAACGGGCCAAAGGCATGCCCAAAGGCGGGCCCGATGGCGGCGATGGAGGCAAAGGGGGCGATGTCATCCTCGCTGTTGACGAAGGACTCAACACACTCATCGACTTCCGAGGCATCTACGAATGGAAAGCAGAGCACGGCGAGGGCGGCGGGAGCAAACAATGCACCGGTGCCAATGCACCCGACAAGGTCATTCGCGTCCCGGCGGGCACCGTCGTCTATGACGAGCACACCGGCGAGCAAATCGTTGACCTTGGCCCGGGCGATTCTTTCGTCATCGCCAAGGGCGGCAAGGGTGGATACGGCAACGAGCATTTCAAAAACGCGGTCAACCAGACGCCTCGCACCGCAAGCCCCGGCGAGCCCGGCGAGGTGCGCGCGCTCAATCTCGAACTCAAGGTCATCGCCGAAGTCGGACTCGTCGGCTTGCCCAACGCGGGCAAGAGCACCTTTCTCAAATCCGTGACGCGGGCCGATCCCAAGATTGCCAACTATCCGTTTACGACCTTGTCGCCTCAGCTCGGGATTGCGATTCTCGATCAGTCGCGCCGAGTCGTCATCGCGGACATCCCCGGGCTCATCGAAGGCGCTGCGGACGGTGCTGGTTTGGGGCATGATTTCTTGCGTCATATCGAACGCACGCAGGTCATCATCCATGTGCTCGATGTCGAGCCTGACAATGCGCTCGGTGCTGCTGCCAACTACCGATCCATCCGTCAGGAACTCGTCGAGTATTCATCGGAACTTGCTGAGAAACCCGAGATGATCGCGCTCAACAAGCTCGATCTGATGACGCCTGAGGACCAGCAAGAGGCGCTCGATGCACTCCGGACGGAGCTCCAGCTCGATGCCAACCAAGAGATTTATCCAATCTCGGGGGCGACGGGGGTTGGATGCGATGTACTGCTTGAAGCGGCGTGGAAACTACTCCACGGCGATCAAGTGCAACTGGGTTGGTAAAGTTCATTCTCGGTGGCCCGGCTCGGCGAGCTGGGTCTTCCTTGGGTAAAAATGTACTTGAAAGAACCCGGCTCGGCGAGCCGGGCCACCAGGGGAGGGTTATTTCTTCGCCTTCACCCGCTTGACAATCTCGCGGTAGTTCTCGCGGAAGAATGCGGTGTATTCGATCTCAAGATTCGCTTGCCGACCGGTTTTTTTCCATTCGTTGCGGACGGTACGGTAGGTTGCTTCGGTGAAGGGCACCATCTCGCCATCAACCTCGGTCTCGGGGAACGCATAGAACAACGCGTCAAGCTCGGCGATCTCTGCATCACTGAACTTACCCGACGCGATCGCCTCGTTGAGTGCGCTGTAGGCCTTTCGGCAATCGACCGCGATATCAATCCCGAAGCACCCCATCATCACCATCACGCCCGCTCGCCAGCCTGGGTTCTTCACATCCGAGACAATCTCGAATGGATCGACCTGATCGACGAAAGAACTGAAATACTGCTCGTACATCGACCGCTTGACAGGCATGCGCCGGAGCTCGTGCCACTTTGGGCCCATCGGCTTGCCGTCGGGACCCAGCGGATTGTCTGGATCGTCCTTTCTGAACTGCCAGAGGGCTTGGGCCTCATCGGTGAGACAGAACCGCACGAAGCGCATGGCCAGTTCGTAGTCGGGGCCGCCGTTGATGATTGAGATGGGGTCGGCGTCAATATACACCGCCCCGGCCGGGTCGGCATAGCCCACACGATCGCCCCCGCCCGAGTCTTTGATGACCTGCGCTTGTCCGCGCCCATAGAAATCAATCGCCAACCCGGCAGCGGCTTCACCCTGCGAGACATCAATGGGCGGCTTGGTCGAGGAGTTTGTAAAATATCGTGTGTTGCCGCTCATCGCGCGGAGCGTGCGCCACCCGTGTTCCCAGCCTTCGTTGCCGAGGATTGAATCGAAGGTGGTGGTGATCGACCCGGATTGTCGCGGGTCGGCCAGTGCGATCCATCCAGAGAGCTCTGGCGCGGTGAGATCCTCGAACGCCCTCGGGTCTTCGAGCCCGAGTTTCTTGAACACATCGCGGTTGTAGACGATCCCGAAGCTCGAGAGCGCGGTGCCGATCCAATATTGGTCCGGGTCGTAGAGTTCCTGCGGGCCGATCGCGTTTTCGCCAAAGAGCTCATCGAGCTCGGCCTGGGTGAAGTTCGCCGGGCGAGAGATGGACACCTTTATTTCAAGGTTGGTGGTCGTTGTGCCGACGGTCTTTGAGCTTTCGACCGTGACACCTTTTTTGAGGAGTCCATGGTCATACGACCCGCCGCCGAGCATGATATCGAATGGGATCGGGCCGTCGTTGAGGGTGAGCACCCCGTCGGCGTCGATGGTGTAGCCGCCCTTTTCCGCGCCCTCTTTGATTGCGGATTTGAAGCTGGCTCCGAGCAGCTTACGAATTTCGCTCGTCCCCCCTGCTGCTCGCCAGTCGATACTTACCGCTTCGCCATACTCGCGCTGATGCCAGTTGGTAAAGGCGTACCCAAACTCATCACGAATCTGAGGCACATGGGGCGTGATGATAATCAGCGTCCGCATGCCGGACTGATGCCCGGTGCCCTTTTTGCCGGCACTCATCAAGAACGGCACCCCGAGCACGATGAGCAGCAATATCCCAATGACAATCTGTTGCATTTTCATTGTGCAAGTATATGGCCCAAGCCCCCTACTGTTCTCTCATGGCACGATCCACCCCTTGGAAAGATCAATACACGCTGCTGTGCGAGAAGTGCGGGTATGTTTTGGAGGGGCTGGATCAGGCGGGGGTGTGCCCGGAGTGTGGGGTGCCGATTGAGGGGAGTTTGCCAGGTTCACGACTTGGCACGCCATATCAACAGAAACCAGGACTCAGATCGCTTCTTCAAACAGCTTGGCTCACCATCCACAACCCAAAGCGGGCTCTTGAAATAATGTCATTTGATAGATCGGCACCTCGATCACCGCTCTCGCCAATCTTGACTTATACCGTCGTCGCATGTATCGCACTTGTCATGCTTGAGATGTTCAGCAAGCCGAACTCAATGACGAATTTCGCTCTCTTCTTCGGCATCATGACCATCATTGGGGTGCTCATCTGGAGTGCTTTCTTCATACTCACGATCATCTTCGCATACCTCCTCTTAGCCATTGCTCGGCTGCTTCGTTGGCGGTGCGATACCGAAGCCTGCTGGGTTATCGCTGGCCATGCAGCCATTGGTTGGTCATTCACAGGATTCGCATGGGTTGCCGGGTGGTACACCGACAGACTCATCCAATATCTTGTGCCCACTCAATCTGATTGGCATTTACGCATACAAACGATGACCCTTATCGACACCGTGATCCTGCCGGTATTCTTCGGCGGCATCGTCCTCGGCTCCCTGATATTTGCCTACATTTCCTACCTCGGTCTCCGGCGGTGCAAATACGCCAACCGCCTCCGCCCTGAAAACTCCGATCCGGGTGCCACGACTCGCCCGTAGGGCGCAGTCGTGTCTTCAATCCCACGCCCGCCAGCACGGCTGCGCCGAAGACGGCGAGTCGTGGTACCCGGCAAGGAACGCAGCAATCTTCCATCCCCGGTGGCCCGGCTCGCCGAGCCGGGTTCTGGAATGTACATGCTGAACTCGAAGACCCCGGCTCGGCGAGCCAGGCCACCGGGGGACTCGGAATCACCTCGCCTAGAATCACCCGATGCAACCACGAAACCCAACTCGACCCATCTTCGTCGGCGATCAACGCACCGGGATCATCCAGATCGGAGGCGGGATCGCCCTCGATCATCCGCTGGCCAAAGGACTCAACGCCCCGACCGAGATTGCCCCCATCAGCGTCCAGACCATGACGGCTGGATATACCTACGACATCGACAAATGCGTCGCCGAGATTCACAAGCTCACGACCGCCGGCGCCGATATCGTCCGCGTCGCGGTGCCTGAGAAGAAGGACACCCAGGCCCTCAAAGAAATCCTCAATCAAACCACCGTGCCCATCGTGGCCGATGTGCATTTTCACTTCAAGCGGGCGCTCGAAGCCATCGAAGCCGGCGTCCACAAAATCCGACTCAACCCCGGCAACATCACCGATCGTGCGCAAGTCGAGCAGGTCATTGATGCGTGCAAGGAAGCAAATAACGGAAGAGGCATCCCGATCCGCGTGGGCGTCAACGAAGGCTCGATCATCGAACGCAAAGACAAGCAAGCCCGCGCCAAAGAACTCGGCGCAGTCTTCAGCGACAACAAGCACGGGTACATGATGGCCATCATGATCGCCAAGCTCGAAGAGTATCTCGATATCTTCTACGAGCGCGATTTCTACGACATCGCCATCAGTGCCAAATCTATGGATGCGTCGTTGGTGATTGATGCCTATACCGAAATCTCCAAACGATTCCCCCACCCCTTGCATCTGGGCGTGACGCACGCTGGCCCCAAGGAAACCGGGTGTATTCGTAGTGTTGTTGCCCTGGGCACACTCATGGCCAACGGCATCGGCGACACGATCCGCATCTCCTATGCCAACGATCCGATCTACGAGATCGAAGATGGTTTAGAGTTGCTCTACACACTGGGCAAACGCGAGCGCATCGGGGCCGAGCTCATCGCCTGCCCGACCTGTGGCCGAATCCAGGTCGATCTCTTCACCCTCGTGCAACAAGTCAACGACAAGCTCAATGCGGATATCACCGTGCCGATGAAGGTCGCGGTGATGGGGTGCGTGGTCAACGGGCCCGGCGAAGCCGAGGGCGCAGATGTCGCGGTGTTCGCGGGCGATCGCAAGGGCATTATCTATGTCCAAGGCGAGAAGGTTGCGACCGTCCCCGAAACCGAGATTCTCGATCGGTTGCTCAGCGAATGCAAGGCTTTTCAAGAGCAAGTGCTTTCTGGAGCTGCGAAACTCGGCGAGAAGAAGGTGGAGATTGTGCCGCCTGATCCGGAAGGCGCATTGGGCAGCGGGTGGGAGAAAATGGCCTACCAACGGGACAACTCGCTTACGCAAATCTCTATTTCACCTTCCGAACCAACATAGAATCAATCAAAATTAACCCTGCTTTCTAAACAAACAAAATAAAATAAAAAATAAGCCTTGTGTTCACAGGTGATAGTGGTAATCTGGTTATCGGAATGTTTCAGAATGTCTGAAGCTACTCAGTAGGGGAACCAGGCCAATACGGCTTGTCAATTTGCAGGGAGAAAAAGATGAAAAAGTCTGCGTTATTCTGCGCTGTTTTACCAGCTCTTGCAGGGTCGATCGCCGGTGCTGGCGTGGTTGATCTTCGTGATCTGCCGGGTAACTTTGACCAAGCTTTATGGGGACATCCTGACACCACCATGTATGCCCAATCTGTTCAGGCAACCGATGTCTTCCTCGACGAGTTCAGGTTCCGCGCAACATCGACCTCCGTTGGCGGCATCAACTACACCCTCGTCGTTACCGGCGCACGCCCTGATGCGGGCGGGCTCGGATGGGCACCAAACCTGACCGATATCCGTTATGAAAGCTCGCTCTCGAACATCGACGGATCGGGCATCATGAACGAAGCCGTGTTCAATCCAAACATCAATGTGGCCAACGGCGAGTTGCTCTTCTTCGTACTCAATACCTACACCGTAGGCCCGACCGGTATCGGAACCGTTCGAGCAACCGAGTTCAACGGCACCGATCAATACCTCCCCGGCGAGTTCGTGTTCCTCAACACAAGCGGGCCCGGAGCATCACTCGATGACCTGATCGGGATGGACTGGTCGCATCGCTTTGACAACGGCGAAGACCTCGCGATCTTCGCGTCCTTCTCCGTTCCGACGCCAGGCACGACCTTCGTGCTCGGAATTGGCGCACTGGCCGGGACTCGCCGACGCCGATAGCCGACGCCGACAATTGTTCCCGAACAACCCCAAGTGATCCCGGGTGATCCCAAACCCCATTCTCATCCCTCGGCACGGGCGCAAACCCGTGCCGATTTTCTGCGTTCATGCTCAATCTCCTCGCAATGGGCGTGACAGAATGAGAAATGTGTGGTAAAGTCTGGCACCGGTTAGGAGTGACTATCTCGTGGTTCGACTCAAACACATTTCGATGGATGACCCTCTCTATGCCCAAGCTGTTGCGCTACGCACAGCGGTGCTTCTCGAGCCGCTCGGACTCACGATCGAGGATTATTGCAATATCGCTCCGGGGCGAGAGGAGCAGTGCGAACACTTTGTCGCGCTGGTCGATCATCCCGATGGCGAGAAGGTCGTTGGAGCTGCGACTCTTTTTATTGACCGCACCAATCCCGAACTCCCCAGAGGCAAAGTTCAGCAGGTTTGCGTCGATAAACAGCTCCAAGGCGAAGGAATCGGACACAAGCTCATGATTGCGATCGAAGCGAGGTCCTTTGGCGAACTTGGACTCTCAAGCCTCTACTGCCATGCCCAGCTCGCTGCGGTGCCCTTTTATGACAAGCTCGGGTGGAGTACCCAAGGCGAGGAGTTTGAAGAGGCAGGCATCGCCCACAGACGGATGTCGATCTCTGCTCCCAAGCCTATCGAGTCGCCCTCGGCATCATGCGGACACAATCTGCCGGGTTGACGACCATGATTTTGGCCATTTTGGCTGAAAGTTCGTCGCAATCCACGCGCAGCATTGTATGATAAAACCGCATGACAGCCACCCCTTCTCAAACCTCGCAACCACTCTCGGTCCAAGAACTTCGGACAATCTTCGCCGACCACGGACTCCGCACAACCCGCCAGCGCGAAGCGGTCTACCAGGCGCTCTGCGCATGCCATTGCCACCCCAGCGCCGACGAGCTCATGGGCTTGGTGCGGTCCATCGACCCAGACATCAGCCAGGCAACGATCTACAACACCCTCGAAGCACTCGTCGAATGCAGGCTTGCCAAACGGATCCCCAGCCCAACTTCGGGAGGCGCATGCATGTACGATGCCAACACCGGCGAGCATGTCCACCTGGTCCTCGATGACGGGCAAGTCATGGATGTTCCGATGGATTTGAGCAAAAAAATTCTCGATGCTGTACCCGAATCGGTACTCGAAGAACTCGCAACCCGCGTCGGCGTCGAGCTCCGAGGCATCAACATCGAGCTGATCGGTCAAAAAAACTGATTGCGCCGGCACAATCACCGGCAATCACCCGCCCGGGCACCTGAGCGACCGAGCACACCGCCGTACTCAATCCCCAAGCACCTGTGCCATCAACTCTTGACTCATCACAATCCCCACCGGCGAGGCCAATCCCATCGAAACCGATTGCTTACGGATGGTGTTGATCTGCGCCCGCGATAATCCAAGCTTGTGACTCATGGATCGAAACGCCAGCTCGCGTGGGTCAAGCCGACGACGCCGATGACGCACCAAGACAAAGTACACCCCCGCGATCACCAAAGCCCCGCCGACAAGAACCATTGACGAACCCATCGGCGAACCCGACACCCAAACGCCCAGACCCGGCTCGGCTGTCGATGGTGTGATCAGTGTGGTCGGACCCGATCCCTGCATTGCTTAGTTCCCTGCCTGTGGATTCGTCGGCTGTTCGATTGCCCACCCCGCCCCCACAGCGTTGATCGCTTGCAGGTGGTTCTGATGCTGCAACCCAAGGTCGCACCCGATCCGATGAATACACCACTGCGCCCGCGAACGAATCTGATCGGGCTCGGCTGCGGCGCTCAGACTCCCAGGACCCGATGCCAATAACTCGATCTCGTTGACCAAAGGCTTCCACACGCTCCCCATCACCTCGCGTGATGCGCCCGTCAGGGTCCGCTGAGCAACCCAGGTCCCCGCGAGCCGATGCATCGGACGATCGTCGTGGAGCATCTCAAGGAGCGCATGACCCGCATCGTGCGATCGGCTCGGCTGCGCCGGATCAGACTCGCGAAGCACCCGGCGGATGGCACTGGCACGAACCCGGTGGTGATGGTCTGCTTTGAGCTCGAAGAGCTGATCCACCGAACCCGAGATCGACTCGACCGCGTTCGAACGAATCCGATCATCACGATCCCCGAGCGCCTCGCTGAGGATGTAGTTGGCCGAGTTGGTCTTGACCTCGCCCAATGCCATCACAGCAGTGGCCCGGGCGCGGGGATCTTGCTGCTCGTTTTGTACGATTGCGATCAGATCGAGCTCGAACCGGTGCCCGATCCCCAGTATCCGGATCAGCATCAGCGCATCGCATCTGGAATCCGAATCGGCGAGGTGGTCGCGGAGCAGGCGAACAAAACCTGACGGGTCGGTCTTATACATCTGCCGAGCCTGCGCCCGTGAGGCCGGAGATGCCGGGGCCACCACCGCAAGCCGATCCGATTCTTCCCCCGCGACCCGTCGAACCCAGGCGTGAGGCGAGCGGGCATTGATCCGCGCCACCTGTGCCCGATGCTTCCACGCGGGCGAAGAGGGACGCGGCGGCCTCTGCCCTGTGGACGACCAGATCAACGCGCCCGTGCGCGCGACCACTGGGTCAACATCGTACATGAAATCGGGCAGATCAATCAGCGGGCTCATCGCGCATGCGCTGAGCCGAACGCGCACACTCGGGTCTGCGAGCGTTGGCTCGAGCAAGTTGCGTTTGGGCTGATCGTCGATCATGATCTGCGATGCCATCCGGACCAGCCCTAGGCGGGCCTCTTCACCCAGGCGGGCATAGGACTCGCGCCTAGGCAGCGGGCCCTGATCGACAAGCTCGACGCGCCCGTTGAGCTGATGCGTGGCGTGGCGGAGCGATGTCAACCGGGCAGCCCGCTTGGGGCGGATCGCCAGATGTGACTTGCCAAGCACAATCTCGTGCTCATCGAGCGACTCGGCGATGCTGAGCCGATCAATCGCAGCCGCACTGATGGGCCCGATTGTCAACCAGCGTAACGCCCGCTCGCGCAGGATCGGACAAGGCGTCCGCCGAAGCACCGTCCGCATCGGCGAATGACTCGGATGGTTGCGCTCGCTGAGCAAGCGACGCATCCGGGCACAAATTTCTCGTTCGAGCGGCGTGGCAACCGCGCGATCCATCACCAACAACGCTGCGAGCAAAGGCGATCGGCACCGATGCGATGCAAACGACCACGCTGCGTCGGCGATCGCACCCAAGAGCGTACACCGTTCGAGCTCGAGCACCGCCGGATCCACCGGCAGCATAACCCGCGGCGTCGCTGCCACCCTGGCGAGGTCTTCGCCGAGCAGATGAGCAGGGAGATGCTCGAGCATCACCATCGTCAGGCGCATCATCGCCCTGTCGGCAGCCTTGCGGACGGATTGATGCTCATCGCTCAGGAGCAGCCCCGCGATCTTAGCAAACCCCGGATCGGCGGTGTCATGGGCGATCGACAAGGCTGCCAGACGGGCACGGGGATCGGCATCATGGGCCAAGCCCTCAGCGGTGACAAGCCAACGATGCCTTCCGAGCCCGGCGCCAAGCTCACGCATCGGCACCGAGAGCACCTCCCACGCCCGGGCAAGCGCGAGCATCGCCTCGTTGGCGTGACGACGCTGCCAGCGCTGAGGGAGACGGGCGAGCAGCTCGATCGGACTCGCAGCCGATTCGTGCTCATGCCTTTGCAGATCCGTGCGAACCCCATCCCCCCCATGAACCTCACGCCCCCCACGGGTATGGGATAGATTGGCATGAAACCCCGCCAACTCGATGAGTTTCAACGCAACTTCATCACGCTCGGATACAGGAACGACCAGAATCGCTTCGCCAAGGGCAGCGATCCGTTGGCGCAAAGGCAGCTTGGTCAGCAGGTGCAAGGGGGAATCGGCATGGGGGCGGATATCAGGCAAGTTTGTACCCTGTTCGTGGGTGGGACCGGCAACGCATTCTCACTCAAATCATGCTACCCGTTGTGGAAAGAGTGTGCACAAATCGACTATGTTGTGGTTGAAGCGAAAAAAAATAGGGAAAACCCCTCCATTTTCATTTTTTCCTTGGGAAATGACTTCTCGTCCTATAAGCTCTCCCCTTATCGGTCCATTCGCCATGTTGGCGAGAAAATCTGTTTGGGGAGTTTCATCCGGCTCCCGGGGACAAACAAACACACCATTGGCATGGGAAGGAATCCATGACCCAGCTCAGATCCACGCCGTCGGCTGACACTTTTTTGCAGTCGTACCAGACCATCCTCTACTCCAGACCCTTACACCCAGAACATTTTACGATCCATGACCACAAAGAAATCCGATTCGGGCCCTACCAGTTCGAAGCCTGGATCATGGAGGGTCGGCACCTGTGCCGATTCGAAATCTCGGGTGCGTGTGCCTGCGAGATTGTCTCCGAAACCAACATCGGGCTCCCCGATACCGGGATTGTTGAGTCGATCCTGTGTGCTGGCGAACGCGAGTTCGAGCATCGCTTTGCCCGATCGGACCTGAGCTACATGACCTCGGTGCAGACCGAGCAACTGAGCTCAAATCTGTACTTATCCACATTCGAGGAGCTCGATGAGTTCGCCCGCGAAGAAGATTCGCTTACCTATCGGTGGGACGATGAAATGGGCCCATGCATGAGTGTCCTGGCGGTTCAAAGATTTGCCAAAGAAATCCATGTCCAAAGCTACCACCTCGTCGCCCGTGAAGGATTGGTCCTGCGGACACAATCGCTCTTTGAACACCTCTAGCCTAGGCGGTGTCTGACGGCTCAAAAACATCCCCCACACTCGGACACGAACACTGCAAGTTCCGATCCCCGAACGGATTGTCCACACGCCCCACCGGCGACCAGAACTTGAATCGGCGCAGATGCTCGGCCGGATACGCCGCCACATCACGCGAGTAGGGATGAGTCCATTCATCAGCCCCCACCGCGGCGATCGAATGGGGCGCGCCCTTGAGTGGGTTGTCATCTTTGGGATATTCGCCCGACTCGATCTTGGCGATCTCGGCGCGGATGGTAATCAGTGCATCGCAGAACCGATCAAGCTCACCCTTCGATTCGGATTCCGTCGGCTCAACCATCAAAGTCCCCGGCACCGGCCAACTCATCGTCGGGGCATGAAACCCGAAGTCGATCAGCCGCTTGGCGATGTCGTCGATCTCGATGCCGGCCGTCTTCTTAAAATCTCGGCAATCAATCACAAACTCATGCGCGACGCGACCCTTCGAGCCTCGGAAGAGGACGGGGTAGTGATCTTTGAGCCGCTCGACCATGTAGTTGGCATTGAGAATCGCATACTGCGAAGCCTGCTTCAAACCGTCCGGGCCCATCAGCGCGATGTAGGTCCATGAGATCGGGAGGATACTCGCCGAGCCTTCGGGCGCCGAGCTCACCGGGCCGACCGCGTGCTCGCCAGCGCTGGCCGGGTTGCGCACCGGATGCCCGGGCAAGAACGGGGCGAGCTTGTCATTGGCCCCGATTGGCCCAACGCCCGGGCCGCCGCCGCCGTGGGGAATGCAGAATGTTTTGTGCAGGTTCAGGTGGCACACATCAGCCCCATAATCACCCGGGCGACAAATCCCGACCTGCGCATTCATATTCGCGCCATCGAGATATACCAACCCACCAAACTCATGGACGGTGTCGATCATTTCGCGGATGTTGTCGTCGAAGATGCCGCAGGTTGAGGGGTAGGTAATCATCGCCGCTGCGAGTTCGTCCTTGTGCTTCTGGGCCTTGGCGCGAAGATCATCAATCACAATCGCGCCCGCCTCGTTGACCTTCACCGCCACGACCTTGAGCCCCGCGACGATCGCCGATGCGGGGTTCGTGCCGTGCGCGCTCTCAGGGATGAGGCAGACATTGCGTTGTCCTTGCCCATTGTGATCGTGATACGCCTTGATCGTCTGCAACCCTGCGAACTCACCCTGGCTCCCAGCATTGGGCATCACCGACACTGCTGCGAATCCGGTGATCTCAGCGAGCCAAGTTTCGAGTTGATCGAACAAAACCGCATAGCCTTCCCACTGCTCGCGCGGAGCAAACGGGTGCATGTGCGCAAACTCAGGCCAAGTCACCGGCAGCATCTCACTCGTCGCGTTGAGCTTCATCGTGCATGACCCAAGCGGGATCATCGAATGGGCCAGCGACAGCTCGCGCGATTGCAACTCGGTGATGTACCGGAGCATCTCGGTTTCCGAGCGATGGCTATTGAACACCTCATGCGTCATAAATGCGGTATCGCGCCGGAACGCCTGCGGAATATCGAGTGTTGCCCGCATCGCCATCTCGGTCAGGTCTTCCTTGCCCGTGCCGCCGAAAGCTTCGAGCAGATCATGCAGCAATCCATCGTCCGCGGTTTCGTCGAGCGTGACGCCAACAGTGCCATCGCCAAAGTCGCGCAGGTTGATTCTTCGAGCGCGGGCTGCGCCGAGCACGGATTTACTCTCGCCTCGCACCTTGATGCGAAGCGTATCGAAGACCGCCCCGCCGAGCACCTCATGCCCGAGCTCAGTGATACCCAAAGCAAGGGTCTGCGTCTGGGCGTGGATGCGTTTGGCGATGTTCTTCAACCCATCGGGCCCGTGGTAGACGCCGTACATAGATGCCATGATCGCCAATAAAACCTGTGCCGTACAAATGTTGCTCGTCGCGCGATCGCGTTTGATGTGCTGTTCGCGGGTCTGGATCGCCAGGCGCAGCGCCTGATTCCCTTGCGCATCAACCGACACCCCGACCAATCGCCCGGGCATCTTGCGGACATACTCCTCGCGCGTCGCCATAAAGCCTGCGTGCGGGCCGCCAAATCCCATCGGGACCCCGAAGCGTTGAGCCGAGCCGACGCACACATCGGCCCCCCACGCGCCCGGTGCTCGCAAGAGCGTCAACGCCAAGATATCCGCTGCCGCGACAACCATCATGCCGTTGGCATGCGCTTCTTTGGCCAGTGTTTCGTAGTTCTCGATCCGCCCATCGCTCGTGGGATACTGCACCAGCACGCCCGCAGCATCGGCATCACTGAGATCAAACGATTCAACCGCGCCAACAACGATCTCGATCCCCATCGACTCGCCTCGCGTCTGCACGACTGCGATCGTCTGCGGGTGGCAATCATCGGCGACAAAGAACTTCTTGCGCTTCTGGCGTCCGATCGACACCACCATCGCGACCGCCTCAGCCGCAGCGGTGCCCTCATCGAGCAATGACGAACTCGCCAAAGGCAACTCGGTCAGGTCCGCGATCATCGTCTGGAAGTTCAGCAGCGCTTCGAGCCGACCCTGGGCCGTCTCAGGCTGGTACGGCGTGTACTGCGTGTACCACTGTGGGTTCTCGAGCACATTGCGCAAAATAACCGCAGGCGTGATCGTCCCCACATACCCCATCCCGATACATGATCGAAACAGCTTGTTCTTCTCGGCGATCTTGCGAAGATCATGCCAGAGCTTGTACTCCGTCCGCGCCTCGGGCAGGTCTAAATCACCATCGAGCCGAATGTCGCCGGGCACCACCTGGTCGATCAACTCGTCCATCGACCCAAGCCCGATGAACTCGAGCATCGCCTGCCCGTCATCATCGCGAGGCCCAATATGGCGCGTCGAGAAGATCGAATGCGCTCGCAAATCGCTCGGCGTGATCGGCGAATACGATGATGAAGACTCGGCCATAAGCGAACGCCCTTGTCTCTGGGTGGCGGGGGTGGTGGTCATATGCAATTCCTTAGAATGGGAACAGAATCATAGCGCCAAGCCACCAAAAACTCGCCTACATCCCCCTGATCTCCTCCCCCAATCTGGAGGTGTCGAGCGAAGCGAGACGGAGGGGGTCTTCTTTCTCCCCATTGCCTATTGCCTATTGCCCTCTTCAACCCCCACTCAGTCCTCAGCCCCGTACCGAAGCACCGAATGCACATCCCCGAACCCGCCGAGCAAATCGCGCCCGTTGAGGAAGTTGAGCTCGATCAACACCGTGATCCCCGCGATCTGGGCCCCGCACTTCTCGACCAACTCACAGCTTGCCTGCATCGTCCCGCCCGTCGCTAACAAATCATCAACCAACAACACCCGGTGCCCTGCAATCAACGCATCCTGATGCAACTCAAGCCGATCCGAACCATACTCGAGATCATAATCCACCCCATGCACCGCCCGAGGCAACTTCCCAGGCTTGCGCACCGGAGCGAACCCCGCCGAGAGTGCCTGGGCGATCGCAATCCCAAAGATAAACCCCCGGCTCTCCGCCCCGACCACCAGATCAATCCCC